>CAYVUY010000010.1:4208-22297 GCA_964455195.1 uncultured Candidatus Saccharibacteria bacterium | reverse complement strand
AAAAATCTTTACAATACAAAAGTAAACTTTGGAGCAGTGATGGAAGAGTCAGTCGGTAAACGTAAACTTATTCGTGCTATCGCTTATGTAATTACAACAGAAGCGGGGGATGAAACTCAATTCTTCGAAGCGCTCACCAAGCTTGGTATTGAAGCCAAGACCAAAGACCTTCAAGTCTTTTATGGTGGCGCCAAGAAAGCTGACTGGGATGTAGGAATGGCAGTGGATGCAATTCGTATTGCTCCAAAGGTAGATACCATCATCTTAGCAACAGGGGATGGTGACTTCGTACCACTTGTTAACTTCTTGAAAGAACACTTCGGTGTTCAAGTAGAAGTAATTTCATTTGGACGTTCTTCTTCTACCAAACTTCGTGAAGCTTGTGAAGACTTCATTGATATGTGTGAGGCACCCGAGAAATATCTCATTGGTCATCGTAAGATGCACATGGGAGGAAGTCGTAAACCACGCAAAATGCAAACAAAACCTGAACGCATCAAAGAAATAAAAGAGGGGGAATAATAAAATCTCTTAACGTATAAACACCCTATCACTTAGTACTAAGTGATAGGGTGTTATACTTTCCACATGCCAATACCACAGGTAGAAACTTTCGAGAGTGACATCACGGAAGAAATAAAACAAAAGCAGGGTTCTGTAACAGATACTCTTGCTGCACACAGTAGTGCTCCACCGAAAACACCAGATCAAATGGTGATACGGCTTATTGTACTTCTCATTATTTTTCTTTTACTTGCGACCATCGGTGCAGTATATTTTTATATTTCTAATCGTCCTGGAACTACTCCTGTTACTGAACAAATCAAACCTCTCCCTGTTAAAAAAACAGTTGCAGTAACAAAAATACTACCAAAAACAGGAATTACCCTTGAACATTTTGTGACAACAACAACGAAAGAACCTTCGGGATATGTTTTACAGCTTAGCGATTATCCTCAAGTCTATGGCGCTCTTCTACAAGATGAGACGACCTTTGGTAAAGAATTAATTAAACTGTTTAATATTGATACTAGAACAGTGCCGGTATTTAAGGATGTAACCGTTAATAATCAAGATATGCGTGTAGCGACACTGATAGTCGTAGCCACAGGATCATCAACTGATGCAACTTCTTCCAAACCAGTATCGACTCCGACTCCTGTCATCACTCCTACCCCAACACCAACCCCTACTCCAGTAGCAACGACAACAAAAGTAAATACTACAACCACCACTGCTACAAGTACCTCAAAAACAATTACTACTGCAACCACAACCAAAAATACTTCTACCAAAGCAACGACAACCACAAGCACCTCTACAACTAAGGTAAGCACTAAGACTGCAACTTCAACAAAAGCCACAACCACCCCTGTAGAAGTAACTCCACCTCCAGTAGAAGCTCCTGTGGTGCCTGAAATAATTCCTGATGCAAACACTTCATTTGAATATGTTTCTTACGGATTCATTGGCACATCGACACTTCTTATTTCAACATCACAAGAAAAACTTTTAGAACTTCGTGGTGGTATAATAAAATAATGAGTGTTATCTCAGTCCCAAGCGCACACATTCAAGGACTACACGCATCTTTGGTGTCAGTAGAAGTAGATCTCTCTACTGGATTGTATGCGTTCACTATTGTAGGACTTCCTGATAAAGCAATCGATGAAAGTAAAGATAGAATTGTAACCGCTTTAAAAAACAGTGGTCTTGCTACCCCAAAAAGTGACCATCATAAAATAGTAGTATCTCTTGCACCAGCCGATACAAAAAAGGAGGGGACACATTTTGATGTTCCTATCGCGCTTGGATATTTAGCAACAGCAAAAAAGATTACCACTTCATTTCATAAAAAATTATTTATTGGTGAGTTGTCCCTTCACGGAGGAATACAACCTATTCACGGAGTACTTCCGATTGCAGAACTTGCGAAAAAACTTGGCTTCGAAGAATTATATGTTCCTTACGCCAACAAAGAAGAAGCTGCTTTAGTTGGAGGGATCACTGTCTATGGAGTAAAAAATCTACAAGAATTAGTTGAACACTTAGAGCAAAAGGAAGGTGCTGTTCTATCTCCAATTCCAAAAACAATAATCCCTGAGAATCGTCCTGATTATTTTCTTGATTTTAAAGATATACGCGGACAAGAAAGTGCGAAACGTGCACTTGAAATAGCGGCTATAGGGGGACATAACATTGCTCTTTATGGTCCACCAGGAACAGGTAAGACTATGCTTGCTCGTGCTTTTACTGGAATTTTGCCTAAGTTAAAAGAAGAAGAGGTTCTCGAGGTTACAAAAATATATTCCGTTGCTGGTAAAAATTCTGGTCTCATTACACATCCACCATTTCGTTCACCTCACCATACTTCATCATATGTATCACTTGTTGGTGGTGGTACCACACCTAGACCTGGTGAAGTTACTCTCTCGCACCTTGGTGTTCTTTTTTTAGACGAGTTCCCTGAGTTTGATAAAAAGGTGATTGAATCATTACGTGAACCACTAGAAGAAGGCTTCATCACTATCTCTCGCGCAAAGGGGACACTTAGGTTTCCAGCGCATACAACAACTATACTAGCGATGAATCCGTGTCCGTGTGGGTATTACAAAAGTACCTTAAAAGAATGTGTATGTAAGCAATCAGATATTGAACGCTATGCTCGCAAGTTGTCAGGTCCTATCATGGATCGTATAGATATGTGGGTTCCTGTGCAACATGTAGATTATGAATTACTGTCTAACACAAAAGCAGGAGAGGAATCTGAAATCATTGCAGGACGAATACTAAAAGCAAGAACGTTTGGACAAAAAAGGTTTCCATTAAAGGAAGGGGAGAAACTTAATCGTGAACTACTCTCTTCTGAGCTTGATACACATATCAAACTCACACATGAAAATAAAAAGCTAATGAATACTCTTTCTGCACAATTTGCACTTTCACCACGAGCTTACCATCGAGTACTTCGAGTTGCTCGTTCAATAGCAGACCTTGCTGGGTCAGATGCAGTAGAAGGACCACATATTATGGAAGCATTTCAATATAGGCCGAAAATATTCGCTGATTTATAAAAATAAAACTGAACAAATGTTCAGTTTTATTTTTTATAACCTTTGGTGATTGTGCTTAGGATTTTGCTAAATCCTAAGTCGTCGTCGCCCGTAGGCTCCTAGAACGGATTGACTGCTCCACGCACTTCTATATGTAGGTGAGGTCCTGTTGATCGTCCAGTATTTCCTACTGCTCCAATCACTTGTCCTTGTGTAACAACTGCTCCTTGAGTTACATAAATTTCCTTAAGGTGAGCATATAGTGTTTGAATATTATTCTCATGAACAATAACAATCATATTTCCATAACCACCATTATATCCACCGGTACGTGCAAAAATTACTTTACCTGAAGCCGCTGCCACAACAGGTGTTCCACGTTGAGCTGCTATATCTACCGCATTATGTCCATGAATACCTTGTGTCTTAATTCCTCCAACAAGTGGTCTTACGAAAAATCCAAGTGGGGTAGTAGCAAGGCGTGACGCTATAGGTTTCTTCTTGGTTGGGACTGGTATAGACACTTGAGCAATTTCACCTTCTGGAACTAGAAGTACGTCACCTGCAACAAGTTCTGAATCTTTAGCGATACCGTTATATTTTGCAATATCCTCCACATCTGCTTTATATTTCTTTGCAATAGTACTTACAGTATCGCCCTTTCTAATCGTATATTTAATACCAGTGATAGGAAGAATAACGAGTGTATCCCCAACAGTTAAGGTGCTACCTTTAATATCATTAGCCCAAATAATAGTGTTCTTAGAAACACCATATGACTTCGCCACAGAAGCGATAGTGTCACCCTTTTTTACCTCATATACAGAAATAGTATCGTTAAGCGGAATATCTAATTCTTCTGTAGAAAAACGAAGAGATCCTGAAGTTGCTGAAAGTGTTTCTCCATCTACTGCCGGAGTAAGTTCTGTCGCAGTACCATCTTCTCCGTTTATAACATCAGGTTTAAGGACTGGCATCGTTTGAGCAGTTCCATCAGAACCAGTGTCTTCTTGTTGATCCTTTCCTGTCACAACAGACATAATCTTATCCGTGATATCAGAAAAAACTCCCGCATGAGCTTGTGCAGGTGGCATAAAAACAAATAAAATGATGGCTACGATATGGAGAGTCAGTGCTATCTGACGTTGTAATGTATTTACTAAAATACTTTTGAAGGAAACTACGCGTTTTCCTTAGTTACTTTCGTGCGGGATACCTTGACGGTGACTGAATTTCATTGCTTAACCGCTTTATGCGGGGCGTTTCACTATAGTACCATAAAAAGCTCCTTTTTCAAAAAATAAAAGCCTGTTCATCCACAGTTTTTGCATAAAGAGACTATGGTTTTCCTAGTATTTTCCTTATACTATAAGGTATATATGAGCGATGTTTTAAGGGGTGGCTTAAATACACTTGGCGTACCTGGGGTTACGGGTGATTTCAAGTTGCAACTTAAGCGTCCAAAGGCTAAAAACACCAAAAATGTACCTGAATTAGTAGCAAAATTCGGAGAACTAAAAAGAAAAATGCTTGAACTTGCTCAAGAAAATGAGTCTTTGAAGCAACAACTTATAAAAACACACGAAACTAATAGTCTTTTGTCTCAAGAAAATGCCCTGCTTAAACAAAAGGAAGCGCAAATTCGTGACGTAGAAGCAACTATTGATGAAAGTATCGAGGAACTTCTTTCCGCTACTGAAGAAGTGGAAACCCAAAATGAAAAACCTCAGTTTGTATCAAAAATTCCTAGACCTGTACGATTCACCCTTGCAAGAAAAGAAGTTAAACAAGCTCCAAAAGTAGCAGACATCCCTAGTGCCACAGTAACAAAAAGGGAACCGACATTACGATCAGAAGTTCGTCCGAAAACTTCCGTGGTTATTCCATCCCCAACCCCAATAACCAAAAATGAAAACGTACCGTCTCCATTTGAAGTAGTTGATTTAACATTAAGAAAAAAAGATGAGGCTCCTGTAGTGTCTACTCCAGTACAAACTTCAAAAGAAGAGGTTCCTGAAACAAAAGAGGTTGTCGTAGAAAAAGCCAAAGAAACACCAGCGCCATTTTTCCCTACACCTAACATCTTAGAAGAAAATAAAATAATCGTAGCCAAAAAAGAAAAGGCTGAAGCTGCTAAAATAAAATTAGAAGCTGTCAATGACGTTGTTATGGAAGATGTTAAAACATTTCTACTAGGAACTACTGGACTTCCTTTGGATGTACAGAGGAATCGCGTTGTGGAGTTTTTAAACTTAGATATCATGCCTAAACAAGTTCCTGTAGCAACTGTAGTGGAGTCAAAACCAAAAGACGTAGTGGGTGATAAGCTCGCGAAGCTTGCTCATCTAAGTGAAGTAGAGAGGTCTCGTCTTTATGCTGATCTTAATATGACACTTGAAGAATTTTTTGCAAAAAATCTCACCACTGAGGGTGTGCTTTACATTTAAAATATGAACACCAAACCACTTAGCCAAGCAGATGTTCAAAAAATAATTCCTCAAATAAAAACCATGAGTGCTTATGCAGTGTGGCATGATCACAAAGATCAAACCATTGGTAATTTAGACTTAAATGGTGAAAAAATAAATGTCAGAAAAAATATTTCAGCAATGATTCTTAATACCATTAGAGCTGGTGAACTTCTTGGTATTGATGTAAGTCCGAAAGAAGATGTAACCGTGGCAGAATATTTTGAAAAAGCGCAGAAACGTCTTCGTGATAGCATTTCATAGTTAAAACTTGTATGAATTTAACCTTTGAAGAATACATTAAAGAATTAGAATTAGAAAACCTTCCAGAAGGAGAAGCTGTTGAAGTGCTTGAGTCTGTTGCGGTGACAGTACATAAACAATTTTTACTTGATATATATGATGTGGTAGGGGAAGAAAATTGGAATGCAATAAAAACAAGTATCAAGCTTGGGCCAGCACTCTATATGACCACACTTAAACATCTAGCCCCAAATCATTTAGAAATATATGAGAAATCTAAAAATAAAATCTTTAGCAAACTAAAAGAGGCCATGTGATAAACTGGATATCTCATGTCGAATTCTCATCCTGTAACACTTAATGAAAAACAAAAAGAAGCCGTTTCTTATATAGATGGACCTCTTTTAATTCTTGCTGGGGCTGGGGCTGGTAAAACCAAAACAATTTCTGAAAGAATAGTTCACATTGTAAAATCTGGTATTTCTCCACGCCAAATTCTCGCTGTAACATTCACGAATAAAGCCGCCAAAGAGATGCGTGAGCGTATTATTAAAAGACTTGTAGAAGAAAAGGCTATCGATGCATACAACCCATATCAAGAAGCACCTACCATAAAAACATTTCATGGTTTAGGACTTATGATACTTTCTGAGCAGTCATCGCTTGCTGGTCTTATGAAGCATCCAACTATTTTGGATAGTGCTGACTCTCTTTCTATTATTAAACAAGCACTCGAAATTCTTGGTGTAGATCCTAAAATGCATGACCCTTCCAAAATTCGCAGTGTGATAAGTAGAGAAAAAGGAGATTTTGTTAATCAAAGTGAATATCAAACTAAAGCCGCTACTGCGTTTATGGATATCGTAGCAAAGGTGTGGCGTATTTATGATGAAGAACTTCGTAAGCAAAAAGCTGTTGATTTTGATGATTTAATAGTTCGTGCAGTACGACTACTAGAAGACCACATACCTGTTCGTGACTATTATCAAAAGCGTTTCGCTTATGTTCATATTGATGAGTATCAAGATACTAATCAAGCACAGTACAAAATGGTGAAATATCTTGTTAATGACAAAACCAATAACATTTGTGTCGTAGGTGATACTGATCAGAATATTTATAGTTGGCGTGGAGCTAATCTACGTAACATTATGAATTTCGAAAAAGATTTTCCAGGAACTCATACTATATTACTTGAAGAAAACTATAGAAGTACGGGAAATATCCTTAGACTTGCTAATGCTACGATTGCAAAAAACACCGTACGAAAAGAAAAAAATCTTTTTACCAAAGAAGGGGAAGGGGATATGGTTACGGTGCAACCATGCTGGGACGAAGAATCCGAAGCTCAATGGATAGCACGCACATCTAAAGAAGCGATAGATGCGGGTATAGATGCAAACGATATCGCTGTCCTCTATAGAGCTAACTTCCAGTCACGTGTACTTGAAGAAGCGTTCTTACGTGAGCATGTTCCATATAACGTTCTTGGGGTGAAATTCTTCGAACGAAAAGAAATTAAAGATGTCATGAGTTATCTTCGCTCTGCGAATAATCGGGCATCGCTTCCTGATCTTAAACGTGTACTTGAGACTCCAAAGAAGGGTATCGGGAAAACAACAATAGCAAAACTTTTTTCTAATGAAGCTCTTCCTGCTTCTGCAAGTGCGAAGATTAATGCTGTATTTAGCTTTTTAGATAAAATAGTAGACACATTAGAAACTGAATCGCTTTCATCTACACTCCAGATGATTATTGTAGAGAGTGGACTTGAAAAAGAATTGCTATCTGGTGGTGCTGATGATTTAGAAAGACTTGAAAACATTCGTGAACTTGTAACACTCACAGTTCGCTACGATGGAGAACCTGGTAAGGATGTGCTCTCAGCATTCTTAGAAGAAACGTCGCTTCAATCTGATCAAGATAATGACACCGAAGAGAAGAAGGGGGTGAGATTAATGACAATACATGCTTCTAAAGGATTAGAATTTAATCACGTGTTTATCACAGGGTTAGAACATGATCTTTTCCCACACAAAAATATAGGTAATCGTAATCGCTCTAAAGAGGAGGAAGAGGAGGAACGTAGACTATTCTATGTAGCTGTTACTCGTGCACGTAAAAAACTATTTCTTACCTACACTGAACTTCGTACTATCTATGGCCAAAAGCAAATTAACGCACCAAGTATATTTCTAGAAGATATACCGGAAGAAATTAGAGAAGAAAATGATGTTTATTATAAAGAGTTTGGTGGCGGAACTGTGGTGTATATATAAAAAGCACCTGCAAAGTTCTAGAAAAATTCTGTGCGCGAAGTATAAGGGAGTATTACCTATTACCTGAATATGGTAGTGTATCTATAATGAAACCCAAAAAGTCTCTTGGCCAAAACTTCTTAACATCCATTCCTGCTCGTAATGCAATTGTGAAAGCTGGTGAGCTTGCAAAAGGTGAAAAGGTCTTAGAAATAGGGCCTGGAAAGGGTATGCTTACTTCTGGTCTTTTAGAGGCGGGGGCATCTGTTGTGGCATTAGAAAAGGATCGTGAACTCATACCATTGTTACAAGAAAAATTTCAAAAGGAAATTGAAAGTAAAAATCTTTCTCTTATCGAGGGAGACGTCTTAGAGTTTGAACCTTCGAAGCACTCTTTGGAAACTAGTAACTACAAACTCATTGCTAATATTCCTTACTATATTACTGGGGCCATACTTTCTAAATTTTTAACTTCTGATACATACCCATCGACTATGGTAGTCTTGGTACAAAAAGAAGTTGCCGAGAGGGTAGTTGCTCGTGACGGTAAGCATTCACTACTTTCCCTTTCTGTGCATGCATATGGTTCTCCAAAGATTGTATATCGCGTTTCAAAAGGAAGTTTCAACCCTATTCCAAAAGTAGATAGCGCTGTACTTTTAATTTCAGATATTTCTCATACACATTTCAAAAACAAGGCACATGAAAAAAGATTCTTTGAAATACTCCATGCTGGCTTCGCACATAAAAGAAAGTTTTTGATTCGTAATCTAGAAGAGGTTGCAAGAAAAGAGGATATTACTACTCTTTTTGAGAAAGAACGCATTTCTCCTAAAGTGCGCTCTGAAGATATACCACTTGAAACATGGCTTAAGCTTTCTGCTTCTCTTTAAGGGCTGTTGATATATATCTCTATACCTTCTTGTTCTGGGATATACTTTTATTATGGATTTTGACCCTCAGCCTCTTTCTACTCGATTGAAATTTGCAACGCTTGCAATACTTGTATTTCTATTCTTACTTGTTGCTCCTGCAAAGTGGTTCGGAATAGGTAAACAAACCTACGAAAAGAATGAGGCATTACCAACTCAAATTGAATTAGCAACCCAAAATATCAATGATGATTCAGATAGTGACGGCATTCCTAACTGGAAAGAATCTCTTCTTGGAACCAATCCAAAGGCCAAAGACGCAAAACCTTTTGAAACAACAACCAAAACTCCATTAACGACAGAAAATAGCAAAGTCGACTCAAGACTTGCTGACCCAAATAACCTCACCAGTCAGTACATAAAAAATACTGTTGGTATTGCCTCCTATGTTCAACAACAAAACCTCACCCAAGGGGATGTTCTTAATTCTGTTTCTAATGGTGTTGCAGATCAAGTCGCTTCACTTTCTCAATCAAAAACCTACACCGAGAAAGATTTAATAATAAGTAAGGATGAATCAGTAACAGCTCTTAAAAAGTATGGAAATACTGTAATTATTGTATTTTTGGCGGGGTTCCACGATATAGATGCACCGAATGTATTAACTCCACTTCAAGAATATGAAAAAAATAACGACCCAGCGAAATTGAAAATCTACAACAGTAAGGCTACTATTTTAGCCAAGATGATAACAGATATTCTTGCTATTCCTGTACCTGATTCTGCTGTGAATCTTCATCTTTATCTCCTTAATACTTCTGAGCAGTACAAAACGATGCTTATTAACTTTGGAGCAGTACAGGACGATCCAATGCGTGCATTAATTGGTGTTAAAACATACAAAGAAGTCACAATATCATTAGGTACAATTATTACTAGTTATGCTGATTATTTTATGAAAAAAAATGTTATTTTCACATCGAAAGATAATGGATATTTATTCACTAAGGTTATACTAAATAAATAATCCATGAAAAAATACATCGTTGCAATTCTAATCTCACTAACATTCCTTATGCCGAATCGTAGCTACGCTCTTTTTGGAGTTGGAGATATTGTGTTTGACCCAACAGCATTTGGTCAAATGCTCATAGATACAGCAACAGGTGCAAAAGAATTATTTTTTAGTGGAGAAACGTATAGTCTGGATTTTATTTTAAACCCTCTTGCGAATCAGCTTGCGGCTTCTATTCTTCAGCGTTTCCAAAATGATACTATTCGTTGGATTAATAATGGTTTCCAAGGTGGAGGACCGGCGTATATTCTTAATCCAAAAGCTTATTTTAATAACATAGCTAATCGTGCCATAGAACAACAAATTAGTGGTATTCAAGGGTCTAACAATATTTTTGGTAATGGAATAATCGGTACCGTTATTCAAAGTGCTCGTACAGGTAAGGCTCCCACAAGTGCTCAACTTCAATACACCTTAGGTACTACGGTACAGAAATCTATGTGTACTGAAGCCAACATAACAGAGCTTGCTACTCAGTCTGTAGATGGTGGACTTACAGTAGGGAACAGTTCTGCTAGTAGACAGGCCAAAATCAATGCTCAGAAAAATATTCTCTACCAACAGCTATGTAGCACAAGCGCAGTAAGAAGTACCCAACAGCAACAACTTTTAACAAATGCCTTCGTGAATAACTTCGCAGCTGGTGGCTGGAGTGCGTGGCTTGATTTATCTACTAACCCTAATAACACAGGTTACGGAGCAACAGTACGAGCAAGTCAATTAGTAGCAGAAAGCGTAGCCTCTAAGCAAACTGCAGCAAAAGAAGAGCTGGTAAATGGTCTTGCTCCACAAAAGAAATGTACGAAGCTTATGGAATTAACTGCGGCCGACTACGAAGATAATCCTCTTCTTACTCCAGAAAACGCCCCATGTCTTGAAGAACAGGTTGAAGTTCCGGCAGCAACTGTTGCTAATTCTCTTCAGGCAGTTACCGATAGTGGACCGAATAAAATTGCCAACTCTACAACCTTCGGTAGTGTTATCTCATCTGTACTTATTTCTAGTTTAACAAAACTCTTTAGTGGTAAACCTTCTAGTGGTTCAGGAAGTGCTCTTAACTCTACTGTTTCAAGTCAGCTTAACGTAAGTCAATCAAATACTGGTAGATATATTATAGGTAATAGTCAGTCACCGTTTAATAATGGTCCAGCAACAGGTGGTGGAATTTCTGGTACTGTAGCATCTGGTGCGGGATTACTTAATATTCTTACCGGCCTAAAGACGTCTCTTACTACAAGCCAGTCTCTTCTTGATAATATTATTACTATGCTTAGCTCATATGTTGGTGATCTACAAACTCTTAACACCTGTTATAACTCTATACAAAACACTAATTCACAAATTGACGAAGGGAAACAATACGTATCTGGTGCTCTTTCTAAATATTCAGGTGTACTAACGAATCTAACACTAGATAGAAATGATATTGGTCCAATGATTGAAAAAGTAGATGGTTTTATAACATATTTAAGAGCGGATTCATCGCTTGATGCAGCGAATTCGGTTGCTGGACAATATTCAGATGCTGTTTCTAGTGGTGCTTTATTTGATAAATCAAAGGAAGCCGCACTACAAAGTCAGTATGATATTCTGTCTCGCGCTATCTCTGATGATAGAACAAGTAATTTAACACCTAAATTACAGCAATGTCGCTCTATGGGTGGTCAATAATTAACCACACGAATAACCTTATTTTAGCTGACGAACTCTGTAATCCTGTGATACCATATACAGTATGAATCGCAGCTTTCCTGCTATCTTTTTGGGTGTAGTACTTCTTCTACAGATTTTCTTTTTTAGTGGTTTTAGCAGTGCTTCCGCACAAGCCTCCTCAAACTACACTGTGCAGGATGCTCTTAATAATGGTACCTCCATTTTTGATGGTGCTGTGCAGAATTATACGACAGCTGCGGCAGCAAGCCAGAACCAAGCAACTATAGAGCAATTTAATAAAGGTATAGAATTTTTTAATACCATAAAAGCTGTTTATGTTGACCAGTTTAGTGGTAAAAACCCTACGACACCTTCAGAGGTTGCAGCTCTGCAAGCAAGTGCAATCGATGCAACCATGTCTTATATGCAAGCTTCCAAGAGTTCTGCTGGTGTTGATTTTCGAGCTCTTGCCGGAGGTAACATAGATAATGACCTCTATAATCAAAGTTACAAAGCCTTGCAGACACTACGCGCCTTTGCTGTAGATGTTGGAGCAGGTTCAAGCTCTACAGGTATTGGTAACACCATAGTGCAGAATGCTACTCAAGGTGTAAGTTCTGCTCCACAAAAAAATGATTCTGCTGACCCTTCAAAATGTGAAATTTTTAAATTTACTCTTGTTGGTTGTATTGATGCTTTTCTTACTTATTTAATAAAAACAGTTCTTCTTTCTTGGGTGGGTATTTTCACATGGATGTTCGGAATGCTTTGGCATTTTTCTATATATTACGGAGTTCTCCATTTCATAGACTTAGCCGGTAAATCAGATGGTCCATTTTTACAGCTATGGACAACTATTAGAGATATATTCAACCTTGTGATGATTTTCTTCGGATTCGCATTAACTATTTTGTATATTCTTAATAAAACAGATGCGTTGAAGAGATTTGTACCGATGCTTTTGGTGTATGCACTCTTTGTTAACTTCTCTTGGACTATGAGTAGAACACTTGTGGACTATTCCAATATCATGACACTTAAGATGTACGAACTCACTGTTCCAAATGCTCTCGAAAATACTTCGCTCAAGATGGATGATAAAAAAACTGCGGCTGGGGTAATGATGGAAAAAATGGGTATGCAAACACTAGTTGGAACAATTACCGCTGTTCCCAACTCCACGACAGTAGATAAGAATGTTTTTGCAGACCAAATAAAAAGTACTCCGGTAGCACTTCTTTTCGTGGTTATGGCAGCATACTTAGCATATGTATTTCTTGTGGCTGCTATTTTATTTGCAGTAAGAACAGTGCTTATGCTTGTGTTTATTGTTTTCTCTCCGATACTTCTTATCGATATCGCTCTTCCGTGGGTAGGACAATATGCTCAGAAAGCTCGTGAAATATTCTTCGCTCAATTATCTATTGGTTTTGTTTTCATGCTCTTCTTATATGTTGTAACCCAAACGATGGAAGCAATAAAAGGGGGGTTAAAAATTTCATCTAGTGCAAGTGCTGGGGTTTCAGCAGATATTAGTCAGTTCTTTGGGGTGCTTATAATGATAATACTTCTCTACGTCATGATGAAAGCAGTGAAAGCTATAAGCCCTATGGCTGGATCTGTAATGAACTCTGCAGCGGGAGCAGGACTTGCTTTTGCTACTGGTGGAACCGCCATGATAGGTCGTGCTACTGTTGGTGCTGCCGCTGCGAAATTCGCCGGTAGTGAATGGTTAGACAGACGCCAGGGAAGCGCACTCGGAAGAGCTACGAAAAGTGCTAGTGAGAAAGTCGGTAGAAGTAAAATGGATTTACGTGATGTGGGATCTGATCTCTTCGCGAAAAAAGGAGGTAAGGAGGAAGCAAAAGAAAAAGTGGCTGACCGTCTCGAGCTACGAGCAAAGGAGGTTTCTGCTCGCGCTCGTGGAATAAAAGATGATGCAGCTCGAAATAAATATTTAGCATCCCAAGGGAAGGCAGCAAATCTTTATTATATAGATAGAGCGAAACGTGTAGGAAAATATGAGAAAGCAACTGGTGCCAATAAGCAAGAAGTATTTTATCAAAATACCGACCTTAGAAATGAGGCACTTGCTAAGGATCGCGCAGAAGCAGATGCAATGAATAAAGCATCTCTTCTTGGTGACCTTGATAAGAAGAAAGCAGCTGCAGGAGTTGGAGAAAGAAATAAAGAGAGAGATGCCAAGGGTACTGTTTCTGGAGAGGGTCTTGATAAACAGAATCTTTATAACCTATCAGGAACTGATGCTCGCGAGAAAATGTTAGAGAAAGATCGCGCAGAAGCTATGGCAGAAAATAAAGCAATACTAGAAACAGATGCAAAAAGCGCCAAGACTTATTCTAACGAAACTTCCGGTGAAGGTCGTCAGGAACTCTACGCTTCTAGCTCTACCGGCGCTAAGAAAATGATGGTAGAAAATGATCAAATCGAAGCGAATGCCGAAAATGCGCAGTTTGATAAAAATAAAGCAAGTGGAAATAATTGGTCAGAAGCACGTAATGGTTCTGGACCAGGCCCAATAGAGTTCGATAGACAAGAAGTTAAATCACAAGTAAAAGCTCTTGAAAGAAATAATGCTGCCGTAGCAGACCTAGCTAAGGCTCTTCGTGGATTTAAGAATGCCCCAGCAACTGCACAAGGGGCTACGGAATACTCTAAGGGTATGCCTACTGCCCAAACAGTACATGTTAATACAGCTGAAGCGCTAAAGAAAGTAAATGCAGAGCTTGCATCTAATGCTGAAGAATCTGCTGCATAAGTATGGATGAAAAAATTCTTTCACAATTAAATACTCTTCTAGAAAGCTCAAGTGATGCGGTGCGTTCTGTGATATTAGACGGACAACTTGATGAAGAGGTGATTGTTCTTATTAATACCTATCATTTAAATGTTGCTGAGTCCGTGTCACTTAAGAATACAATTCTTATGACACTTCTTGGTATCATTCCAACATCTGAAGTTAAACAAGACTTGGCTCGTGATTTATCACTAGATGAAGAAACGCTTAAAAAGCTAATAAAAGATATTGATACTGGAATTTTTGAAAAGGCTCGTATACAACTCTTTGGAGAAGAGTATGAACAAGGGCAAGAAATTAAAAAATTATCTTTGGGTGAAAAAGAAAGTGCTGACGCATTACGTGAACAAATCATGGCTAACACCGATAGAGATTCTGCAATTAAAACCTCTCCGTTAGAAGCACTCAAGAAAAAAACAGAAGTAAAAGATGATAAAAAAGTAGATGATATTGTTCCTCTCACAGACCTTGTTAAGCATGGTCCAACAACCAAACAAAAAGATGAGGAAGCAAAAGCCCCAACAAAAGAGGAACTTCAAGCAAAACTCGCTGAAGCAAAAGAAAAGGATGCCTCTCCTGTTTTACCTGGTTCACGCTCTGAGCTTCTTGAGCGTCTCAATATCTTACAGTCAATACCAAACTCAGAACAAGTGAGTGAGCGTATGCGATCTATCCAAGACCAAATTAAACACATTGAGGAGGAGAAAACTTCAATCGAGCGGCAGGCTGACATTGATTACGCCATATCTTCTCTTAAACAAAAAAACGCTGACAAGAATATATTCCCAACAAGTTACAACATAGATCCCTACCGAGAGATACCAGATTAAAATCTTCTTAGTTAGTAATAAGCACGTTCTCCTATGAATAAGGATTATTATCTAACACCTAAGCCTTCTCTTTTGATATACTATATTGATGCAATTTAAAGTTCCACAATTTATTGATATTGAAGATAAAATTTTTGGACCTTTCACCTTTAAACAATTTGGATATCTTTTGGGTGCTGGTGGTTTTGCGTTTATTATTTGGACACTTATTTCTTTTAAGCTCCTTGCGATTATTCTTATAATTCCTGTTTCTGGTCTCTTCTTGGCGCTAGCTTTCGTAAAAATTAACAATAGACCGTTCGTTGATTTCCTAGAAAGCGGTATAAAATACTTCGCCGGAGCGAAAATTTACACCTGGAAACAGCCTGTAGCCCCACAAACCAATGAATATGCAGAAACCATCACCAAAGCCACGAAAGAAACTGTTGTTTCTCGTGTAGAACATGGTCGTTTACGCCAAATAGCCTTCGGGTTGGATGTTTTGGACCGAAACCCACAGGAAAACGAATGATTTTAAGCTATACTAAGTAGTATGGCAGCCCAAGCAACTCAAGACTTTGTTCCGATAGAAAAAATACGCGACGGTATCATTACACTTAAAAATGGTGAGCTTCGTGCGGTTCTTATGACAAGCTCTATTAACCTCGCTCTTAAAAGTGAAGATGAGCAATCTGCGGTTATTATGCAGTTCCAAAATCTTCTTAATTCTATTGAATTTCCTATTCAAATTTTTATTCAATCTCGTCGTCTTAATATAAAACCATACCTTTCATTACTCGCAGAAAGAAGCGGTGAAGTAAAAGAAGATCTTCTTAAAGTTCAAATACGTGAATATGTTCAGTTCATTGAACGCTTCACAAGTGAAACTAACATTATGACCAAACATTTCTTCGTGGTTATTCCATATTACCCAACGTCTGTTAGTAATGGTGCCCAAGATGTTTCGTCTCTTCTTGCTTTCAATAGTAAAAAGGTTGATCACACTGCTGACGGGCGTTTCGAACAAGGTCGTGTTCAATTAGAGCAACGTATCAGTACTGTAACTCAAGGTCTAGCACGTTTCGGTGTGCGCGCTGTAAAACTTTCGACAGAGGAGGTGGTTGAACTATTTTATAAACTTTTTAATCCTGGAGAAGAGGATCATCCTATCGTTCCTAAGTCTTCTTCAGCATCATAAACAGTATGGGAATATTTGATTTTCTAAAACAAAATAAGCAAGGAGGGGAGGACATTCGTCCAGTTTTGCCATCTCAAATTTATGATGCAGCTGAAATGGAGCTGAAAGATATTTTGGCACCTTCTGCTTTAGGTATTCAACCAAAAGCTCTTAATCTCGGGGATAAGGTTGTGCGTTCATACTTTATCATCTCATATCCACGTTATTTAAGTGAGGGGTGGCTTTCTCCTATCATCAACCTTGATAAGGTATTCGATGTTTCAATACAAATTTCTCCACTTGATACAGGTATTGTAATGAAAGAGTTCCAGAAAAAAGTGGCCGAAGTGGAGAGTCAGATTATGGTGCGTGAAGAGCAAGGATTAGTGCGTGATCCATCACTTGAAACAGCTTTTGAAGACTTGGAAGATTTACGTAATGGCTTAACTCAATCTCAAGAAAAAATGTTCGAGGTTGGACTTTATATTTCTCTTTATGGAAATAATGAGGATGAAATCGCAAAGGTAGAAACTGAAATTCGTACTATATTAGAAAGTAAACTAGTATATGCAAAACCTGCGTTATTCCAGCAGGATGACGGATTCCTAAGTGTTCTTCCTGTGGCACAGGATAAACTTTTGGTACACAGTAAGCTAAACACCTCTCCTTTGTCTTCATTCTTCCCGTTCGTATCGTTTGATCTTTCTTCAGATAATGGGATACTCTACGGTATTAATCGTCATAATGGTTCACTTGTTCTCTTTGATCGTTTTTCTCTAGAAAACTATAACTCTATTGTATTTGCAAAATCTGGTTCTGGTAAAAGTTACACCACGAAACTTGAAATCTTGCGTACACTTATGTTCGATACTGAGGTTATTATTATTGACCCAGAACGCGAATATGAATACCTAGCAGAGTCAGTGGGTGGAAGATATTTCAATATCTCTTTAACTAGTGAACACCATATTAATCCTTTTGATATTCCTCACCCTACAGAAGATGAGTCCCCGTCGGAAGTGCTTCGCTCTAACATTATTAATCTCGTTGGACTTTTCCGTGTGATGTTCGGGGGACTTACTCCAGAAGAAGATGCTATTGTTGATCGTGCTATTACAGAGACATACGCACTTAAAGATATAACAGGGGACACTGATTTTACTAAATTGGAACCACCACTTCTTTCTGATTTTGAAATGGTACTTGCCGGTATAGAAGGGTCAGATAGTTTGCTTCAAAAGCTTTCTAAATATACAACAGGTTCTTGGTCTGGTTTTATTAATCAACCATCAAACGTTGATATCAATAAGAAGCTTGTGTGTTTTTCTATTCGAGACATGGAAGATGATTTGAAACCTGTTGCGATGTATATTGTTACTCACTATATTTGGAATGCTGTTCGTAAACAAATACGAAAACGATTACTCGTGGTAGATGAGGCTTGGATTATGATGAAAAATGATGATACAGCATCATTCCTTTATAGTCTTGCTAAACGTGGTCGTAAATATTTCTTAGGTCTTGCGACTATTACCCAAGACGTTGGAGACTTCCTTAAGTCTCCATATGGATTACCTATTATTACAAACTCTTCCATTCAGCTTCTTCTTAAGCAGTCTCCTTCGTCTATTGATGAAGTGCAAAAGGTTTTCAATCTAACAGA
>CAYVUY010000010.1:1807-4198 GCA_964455195.1 uncultured Candidatus Saccharibacteria bacterium | reverse complement strand
TTTATTTCCTTACGACTCAATATGTATTACCAATTATTACAAACAATGCCATTCTGCTTCTTCTAAAGAAGCCTCCTCCGAATATTGAGAAGTGCAAAAGGTTTTCAATCTAACAGATGAAGAAAAGTTTTTACTACTCGAATCAGGGGTTGGTGAAGGAATATTTTTCGCGGGACTTAAGCATGTGGCACTTAAAATTGTCGCTTCTTATACAGAAGACCAAATCATTACAAGTGATCCATCTCAAGTTCTTTCTATGCGAAAAATGCGTGCTGACGTTAATGAGTCAAAACAAGCATGAAATACTTAGTTATTCTTTTTTCTCTTTTTTTTAGCTCTCTTACTTTCACGTTTGCTCAGAATGCTGGTATTACGGGTTCAATACTCATAAACCCTGAATATCCAAAACCTTTCACCACTATTTCAGCAAGGCTTCAAAGTTATTCTTTTGATATAGACAGAGCTCTTATTACTTGGAGTATTGATGGTAAGCAAGTTCTCTCTGGTGTTGGTGAAACCAAAGTGTCTGTTCCGATTGGTGGTGAAGGGAGTTTGACTCGTGTTTCTGTTGCTGTACGTCCCAGTGAGGGAGGGGTCTTTAATGACCAAATAATTATTACTCCTGCTTCTGTATCTTTGGTGTGGGAAACAACAGACACCTACGTTCCAGCGTGGTATAAAGGTAAGCCACTTCCATCTGAGGGTGGATTGATTCGAGTTGTGGCACTTCCATCTTTTTATAATGGAAACACTCCGTATAATCCAAAGAACATTGACTATCAATGGTCTGTAAACAGTGAGCGCGTGAAGGCTTTTTCTGGTATTGGTAAACAAACGCTTGATATGAAATTAAATTATCTTGAGAATGAAAACACTATTTCTGTTGTTGCTACAACGTTTGACGGTGCTCAATCAGCGGAAGAATCTATAACTGTTGTACCTACTCCTGTCACACCAAAATTTTATATGTTCGACCCTTTGTTTGGTGTTGATTATTCAAAATCTTTTCTTAATCGTGTAGAAATTAAAAAACCAACCTCTTTTATTTTTGAACCATACTACATTTCTGGAACCGATCTTACTTCACCCAATATTGTCACACAGTGGTTACTCAATGGTCTTCCAATAGAAACGGGGGCTGATGGTATTTTATCAGTTACTCCTAAACCTAATAGTACTGGGGTTGGGGCACTTTCAGTTACCATAGAACAAACCAAAAAATATTTACAAAAAGCGGAAGCTTCTCTTAATATTGTTTTTGATACGACAAATAATTAAACATGTCCGTTAACTATCAAAAACTAGACTCTGGAATGGATGGTAAAACCACCGCGACTATTGATGGTAATTTCAACGATATCACCGGTACTTTAATTATGGTGTGTGTGGTATTTGGTATTCTATCTGCTATTGCTTTTCGTTTCCTTCCGTCTATTATTGGTTTCTTAAATGGAGATAATATAAGTAGAAGAACAGAAGCGAAGAGTAATTTCTGGGCAGGGGTATTTGGAATATCAGTACTTCTTCTACTCATTCCTTTTGCTACTTCTATTAATAAAACATTTAATGAGTTAACCTTCGGGAAAAATACGAGTAATACTTCTGTGGGTGGTTCTCCTACCGGAAACACATCACCTACAGGTAATACGACTCCGGGAGGGGGTGGGGCAATAAATAATAACACTATTAATCAAATAGTGAGTGGAAGTCAGGGAAATAAAGCGTGTGAATCTATTGATGCTGTTAAGGCAGCAATGAAATCAGCAGGTGGTGTCTGTGCGAATAAAAGTTGTAGTAGTAAATGCTCTTTTAGAGCTGATGT
Source organism: uncultured Candidatus Saccharibacteria bacterium (assembly GCA_964455195.1). Taxonomy (GTDB): domain Bacteria; phylum Patescibacteriota; class Minisyncoccia; order Phycocordibacterales; family UBA5272; genus UBA11704. Next base: position 2,376 of record CAYVUY010000010.1, on the reverse strand, counting down.
TCTTTCTATGATAAAAACGGAGTCGAGTTCAAAAGGGGTTGATTATAGATATATAGCAGCCATTGCTTGTCGTGAATCAGGAGGTAATCCTGATGCGAAAGGTAAGCTTGCTAATAATGGGAAACCAGATTGTGGACTTATGCAAATAAATAGTAATACCTGTAGTTCTGATATTATGGATCTCAAAACTAACATCGATATGGGTATTGATTTATTTATATCAAAACTTGGATCTGTTCCAAAAACATATCCAAATATTTCGAAAGAATCTCAAGCAGCCGCAGCGTATAACTGTTGTGCAAATGGTGATAATCCAAATAATTCAAGTGTAGATTGTACTACCAATACTGGTTTTGACTTTACTTTACCTAAGTGGGCTTGCCCCATTAATCCAGGGGATGGGAACTTTAATATGTGTGCTGTGAAAGATTATGCTTGCGATATTGCTGCTTGTGCGTCAAACTATTAGTACATGTCCGTTAACTATCAAAAACTAGACTCTGGAATGGATGGCAAAACCACCGCGACTATTGATGGTAATTTCAACGATATCACCGGTACTTTAATTA
>CAYVUY010000010.1:0-1707 GCA_964455195.1 uncultured Candidatus Saccharibacteria bacterium | reverse complement strand
GTGGTTCTCCTACCGGAAACACATCACCTACAGGTAATACGACTCCGGGAGGGGGAACCCCTTCTGGGGGTCCGATATCAACAGGGGATGCGTCTTTTGACACAACACTTAATGATGACCCTCGTGTGAGAAAAATTTTTAATGATGCTGGTATAAGTATTAATAATCCAGCGTGTAAAACACCTTCTTCTTCTGGTTGTACTTCGCTTGGGGGGATGTCGCAAGCTACTATCGACATGGTGGTGGCACTTAAAAATGCTTGCTCTAGTGCATACCCTTCTTGTTCTGTCACAGTTACTGGTGGTACAGAATATTTCTTACATGGTCAAAATGGAAATATCAGCACCACCCAACACAAACCAGGTGGTACAGCTGTAGATATACAAGTAAATTCATCACTTAATACTTTCTTAAGCCAAAATGACACAAGTAAAGGAACCCTTACTGCGGGGGACGCTTGTTATAGCAAAGTGTCTTGGGGTGTTAGTCCGGGTTCGCGAGATTTTATTTTTTGTGATGAAAAACCTAAAGCTTTTGGCGCCACAACAGGAAGACATTGGCACACCCAATAAATTAAATTTCATTTACTTGATATACTAAATTACATGAAGCGTTTTTATTTCTGGATACTGCTTGTTTCTCTTATTATAATACTTGCTGGTGTTATTTGGTTTTTATTTTTTAAAACAACCTCAATAATTCCAGGCAATGACGGCGGCCCTGATTTTCCTACCCCTAAAAAAAGAACACCCAACTCCCAGACTGGAAGCACTACTGGATCTAACTCTGGTGGGGTGGGTGATGTATATGTATCTCCACTTCAAAAAATTTGGAACAAACCTGTTGCTGGTTTTTCTTTTGAAGTTGTTCCTACTATAACCATCGCCACGTCAACAAATGAAAAAGGTGAGGAGGTTTCAACACAAATAAGATCAACCTCAACCTATATGTTTTTTGTTGAAAAGTCTTCTGGTAATGTTTTTAAAAAGGATTTTGATAGTGGTAATTTAATTCGCGTCACCAATACAACCATTCCGGCTGTTCAAGAGTCTTTATTCTTAAATAATGGTGGGTCTGTGGTTATGCAAACGTTTAATAGAAAGAGTAATAAGAAAGAAACATTTGTGGCAGATGTTCCTCAAGTTGTTTCTGAAGATACACCATCATCTTTGGGAAGTACTGTATTCTTACAAGATAATATTATTTCTTTAGTTTCTTCTTTTGATAAAAGAACACTTTACTATTTAGTGCCAAATCAAAAAGGTTCTTCTTTGTATAGATACACCAAAGAAAAAGGTTCTGTGTTTTTGGAATCTTTACCTCTTAAGGATATAACACTTAGTGTTTCTGGTGCAGATGTATATGTTGTAAGCAAGCCATCTGCATTTATCCCTGGATATATTTTCAGGACACAACCTTTCGTTCTTTTGTATGGTGGTAAAACTGGTTTTTCTGTTACACCTTCTTTAACCTCACAACTCTCTCTTGTAAGCATGTGGTCTAACTCTGGATTGTTTAGCTATGTGCATGGCCTTTCCAGTGGAAAGGATTATGTTCTTAAAGACGCTTTCCTTGCAGAAAAGTGTGCTTGGACCGAAAAGGGGGTACTTCTATTTTGTGGGGCGGACCCTTTCGCTTTTATTGGTGATGCTGGGCTTCCAGAGGTGTGGTATCAGGGAGATATTTCATTTAGCGATACCCTCTATT
>CAYVUY010000009.1:0-23480 GCA_964455195.1 uncultured Candidatus Saccharibacteria bacterium | reverse complement strand
CACCAAAATTAAAAGCACTGTAATAAATACAGTGTTTTTAATTTTTCTATAAAACCTAATAAACGAAGAAAATTATTCAGATGCGCGAAGTAAGGTTATTTTTGAAAGGAGATGTACATTAGTACATTGACTGACAAAAATAATCTTACGACAAAGTATATGGATGATTTTATTTGTTTATATAAGTTTCATCTCGCGGAAAACCGCCTCATAGAGTGCAAATGTCCTTCTCGCCTCTCTTTCTGTAAGAGTGAATTGTGTTCCTTCGTGCGCTATACGATTGCGTACCTTGTGAGCGTCCCATGCAAGTTGCACTGAACGAAAACCAGCCCCCTGTAACATCTCTCCTACATCAGCTCCGGCATAGCCTTTATCTCGAAGAGCATCTGCCAACATATTGTCAGCTTCAAGAATTCCTATTCTCCATAGTGGTTCTTGTCCACTACTTAAGTACCCTTCAACTATTGCCCAACGAGGATGTTGTTCGAATTCTTTTATTAAAGGAGGAGAAACGACATGTTCCATAATAGGAAGACCTGCTATTCCGGCTGGCATGGACTGAGTGTCATGACCAGTTACAGCACTGTGATGTACTTCAGTATGTTTATGGGTATAAGCATCTCCATGATTATCTCCGTGAGCGAAATGATACTCATAGTGTTCTTGTGCCTTCCAAAATACAAGCGCCCATCTAAATAATGCGTATGCCAAAAGAATTAAAACGAAAATTGCAATTACTGAATATAAATCTACTATAAAACCAAAGAAACCATTTTGAATAGAAAAGTGTAGTCCATTTGCAGGATTAGTAAAATCAAATCCAGAAACATTACCCACATTTGTGGCATCTAATGGATACGTATCCATACTATCTGGAATACCATCAGCGTCACTATCTTTATTATGAATATCTGTTTTTAAAAGCTCTTCAATCCTGTCACTTACACCATCGCCATCTGTATCTAATCCATTAGAAGAAATAGTTACATCTAGCGGTGCTTCATCACGACCATCTAACACTCCATCACTATCGGTATCATTATTAAGCGGATCAGTTCCTAATATTAATTCTTGACCATCAGAAAGTCCGTCATGATCAGTATCTACACTCTTAGGATCTAGGCCATGAGATAATTCATAACTATCTGGTACTCCGTCTCCATCAGTATCTTTAGGTCCGATACCAAGCCATGACCGTACAGTGTCCCAGAATCCATAATCTTCTTGATAGCGCTCTTTAAGTTGGATACTTGATAAATTACTAGCATCATGTGGTGATGGGTCGGAAATATCAGGAATACCATCACCATCAGAGTCTTTGGCTTTCCATCCCATCTTATACAAAAAACTATCCCACAATGAAACATGAGCATCTACCGGCACAGGCCCTACACCTTCTGGGTTGGTTGCATAATCAAGCCATCCCCTATCTCGAAGCCCATCCCAAACACGATCTTGGTGATCGTTTAAATATGTTTTTGGATCAACGCGCATGATATCGAATAGGAATACATACTTTATCCAAAGTAATACATCGTACACGCGATTGAAAAGATAGTCGATATCAAAAGAATACATAGAGGTTAGCTTTTAGCTCGCAGATAGTAGCTTGTGGCAAATAATTAAAATGCATCACCAAATACTACCAGTAGAGGCTTCTGGCTATTTATTAGTATAGCTTTTCGAATGCTTTACCGTAAGTGAATAGGGTCTTTTCACCATTGTGTGGCGCTATGAACTGCACAGAAAGTGGTAAGCCGTCTTTAGTTGTACCTGATGGAATAGAGATGGCTGGCACACCGACTATGTTCACTGGAACTGTAAATATATCTGCCAAGTACATAGCAAGTGGATCATGAGCTTTTTCTCCTATTTTAAACGCTGGTATTGGTGCTGTAGGAAGCGCTATAACATCTACATCTTGAAATACGCGTGTGAATTCCTTAGTAAGCATCTGACGTACAAGTTGAGCTTTGTTATAGTAAGCATCATAGTAACCAGAAGATAGTACGTATGTTCCAATCAAAATTCTACGACGAACCTCAGCTCCGAATCCTGCAGTGCGAGATAAGAAGTATCCTTCAATACTATTCTTACCAGGATGGGAGAGGCCGTAACGTATACCGTCATAACGAGCTAAGTTACTTGATACTTCAGCCGGCATTATAATGTAATACACTGAGAGCGCCTTTTCAATGTGATTAATGGAAATATCTTTTATCACATATCCAGCCTTCTCTAATTTTGATAGTGATTCTTTAAAGTTCGCCAATACTTCCTTATCGATACCATCACGTTCAATAAAATTAAATGGGACACCGATTACTTTTTTAATTTCTTTTTTATTATTACGGGCTTTGTCTGATAATGAGGTGCTGTCTAACACATCGTACCCTGTGATAATTTCAAAAACAGATTCAACATCATCAACACAATTACCAAACGGTCCAATCTGATCAAGCGAGCTCCCCATCGCAGCCACTCCATAACGTGATACTGCACCGTAGGTAGTCTTAAGTCCGACAATTCCACAGAATGATGCTGGTTCACGAATAGACCCTCCAGTATCTGATCCGAGCGATACTGGTACTCCTTTATATGCTACTACTGCAGCAGAACCTCCTGATGAACCACCTGCTACACGTGTTAGATCGTGTGGATTCTTGGTAACTCCATATGCGCTATTTTCTGTACTTCCTCCCATAGCGAACTCATCCATATTTGCTCGGCCCAAAATAATGGCGCCAGCTGCTTTTAACTTTTTAACAACAGTTGCATCATACGGAGCTTTATAGTGTTCAAGAATCTTTGATCCTCCTGTTGCAATTTCACCTTCAACTAAAATATTATCCTTAAGAACAATTGGTATACCGGTAAGGATAGAAGCTGACCCATTTTTAAACATTTGTTCTGCGTTTTTAATTTGAGAAGAAATAAATGCATCTGAGTAAAGTCCTAGGAGAGCGTGGATTTCTTTATCTTTATTAGCGATAACTGTCTTTGATTCAGCAACAAGAGAAGCGACAGTGATTGTGCCAGCTTTTAATTCTTCGTGTAATTGTTTCAATGTTTTATTCATATATTCTACTTAAGTACTTGTGTTACTTTTACATAATTATCTGTAACAGAAGGTGCGTCCTCTAGAATGATATTGCGGGCTTCACCATGTCTTGTGACTACATCTTCACGCATAACATTTCTTACATCACTTTTTTCTGGGACAAGTTCACCTGAGACAGCATTAATTTCACTTACATATCCTAAAATAGCTTGAATACTTGAAAGCATCTCAGCTTTTTCTTCAGCTGTAACAGTAATACGCGCAAGCGCGCTTAAATTATCTAAATCTTTTTCAGTAAATTCCATGTACCTTATAGTAACATAAAACAAAACGGCCCACACCTCTTCGGTGTGGGCCCTATCCTTACTCCAAAATCTTAACGAGGAGCAAGAAAGACGAGATAATCTTTTGGAGACAAGAGACCGCTGCTTTCTGGAGTACCTTTTCCTCCGAGGGGTCTGGCATCTAACAACTGCACCCCTTTGTATCCAACGCGACAGAGGATGTGCTTCTTGAACCCTACCGGCCTCGAAGCGAAATACACCCCTTTGGAATCAAACACTCCGTCGTGCTGCATGTAGAACGCTAGCGCAGTTGCGTAGGGACACATTCGAAGCCCCACTGCATGCGCTCCAGTAGCGCACGTCATGAAAGAAACCAACGTTGTGAAGCCGAGATCTGCCGGAGCGAGTCTTACTAAACGAAGGTTCTCCTCTTCCACCGAATCAGACTCCAGCAAAATGAAGTCATCTGATAAAACAGCCGTTACAGCTTCCTTGGTTAAGGGCTTCCTGAGACTTTCCAAAATATCCCCTGAACGAACATCACGTGCAAAACGTTTGAAATCGACAGTTGCCCAAACAGGCAACTCACGTGCTGCTCTTGTGGTAATTGCGATACCTGTTTTGCCCACCATGGTGACCCCTCTTTTCGTTAAAAATGTTTCTGGTTAGCGTTACTTTCGTATACACTCTACAATCAATACGTGCCTTTCGTCAAATCTAGTTCAAATTAAATGAGGTTGTACAAATTTTCTTCGGAAATAATTTTTACCCCTAATTTTTCTGCGTCTTTTAATTTACTCCCTGCCTCAGAGCCAGCTAGAAGATACGATGTCTTAGAAGAAACACTCCCTGAAACTTTCCCACCATTCTTCTCAATAAATACTTTTGCTTCATCACGTGACATGGTAGGAAGTGTCCCGGTGATTACAAAAGTCATTCCACTGAAAGTCCCTTCTGTTCTTTTTTCTGCTTTTTGTATATGTACTTCCTTAAGTAAATTATCAAGATGTTTCATTGTATGTTCGTCTTTAAAGTACTCCACCATTGAGTCGGCTACTTTAGTTCCAACGCCCTCCACAGTACATAAATCTTCAAGTGTTGCTTCTTTTATTTTTTCAAAAGTTCCAAAATGTGTAGCGATATCCTTCGCGGTTTGCTCACCGATGTGGCGTATACCTAATGAATATAAAAATCTTGAAAGTGGCACAGAGCGTGCCTTTTCAATAGAAGCCATAATATTTTCCGCACTCTTTTCGCCAAATCCATCTAACCCTTCGATGTCTTCTTTTTTAAGTTTAAATATAGATACCTGATCAGTGATGAGACCCAAATCATGAAATGCTTCTATGGTCTTATCCCCGAGCTCTTCTATATACATTCCTTTCTTACTAGCAAAATGTATGAGATTCTCCAGATGCTTCGCAGGGCAATTTTTATTTTTACAATACCATGCACTTGATATATCTTTACCCACTTGTTCACGCATAAGTTCACTTCCACATTCCGGACAGTGTGTTGGCATAACAAAAGCTTTTGCATTCTTAGGACGTAATTCTTTTACAACATCAAATATCTCAGGTATAACATCGCCTGCTTTACGTAGCATGACAGTGTCTCCTATTCGAGCATCGAGTCGATTAATTTCATCTATGTTATGTAGCGTTGCGCGCTTAACACGTGACCCTGCTACGAGAACTGGTTCTAACTCAGCGACAGGAGTAATAGCCCCCGTACGCCCCACCTGCATCGTAATTGATAGTAACTTAGTTGTAACTTCCTCTGCGGCGAATTTGTAAGCGATTCCTCCGCGTGGAGACTTTGCGGTATATCCTAACTCGTCCCATATTTTTCGTTCATTTATTTTTATCACCACACCATCAATACCGTAGTTTTGATTATTTCTTTTTCCACTCCAGAGGTCATAGAACTTTTGTACATCTAAAAGTGTATTACACACCTTTCTATCTTTATTAACCAAAAACCCTTCTTTTTCTAAAAGTTCCAATTCATCTTTCTGTGTCGAAAGTTGTCCATTTTTCAGCTCCTCAATATCGTATGCAAATATCTGAATATTTCTACTAGCAACAATTTTGGGATCTAGTTGTCGCAGAGTTCCTGCGGTTAAATTACGCGTATTTGCATATAAAGCAAGACCTTCTGCTTCTCGTTTTTTGTTAATGTTCTCCAAGTCTTCTTTTTTCATCCACGCCTCTCCTATTACTATCATGCTATAAGATTCATTTAAAATAAGAGGTATTGTTTTTACAGTTTTAATATTTTCTGTAATGTCTTCACCTATTTCTCCGTCACCTCTTGTTGCAGCACGAATCAATTCCCCATTTTTATATGTAAGAACCACCTTTAGGCCATCTATTTTTAATTCTGCAATATAGCTAGGTGCATCTGAAATGCCTGCTTTTGATAAAAGTGTTTTATTGCGATCGTCCCATGCAGTTAACTCTTCAAAAGAAAAAACGTTATCAAAACTCCACTGTCTAACAGAGTGTTTCACCTTTTCGAAATGGTCTAATGGGTCCCCACCAACTCTGTGGGTTGGAGATACTGGAGAATCAAATTCTGGATGCTCCTTTTCTAGGGAATCTAATTCCCTCATTAAAGAGTCGTATACTTCATCAGAAATTTCTGGGGTATCTAGTGTGTGATAGAGATGTCGATGGTGCTCCAAAAGCCTTCTTAATTCAACTATTTTGGCTTCTGCCTCACTTTTTTTCATCCTCTTAGTATAGCAAATGTAGGCTTACTTTTTAAGCTTTAAAAAATGAATTTGAGCGCTATATACTAATCACTCACTGTGGTATTGATAACAGCGCGTTCAATAAAGTTAGTTGCTCCCCTGTTACAAGTATTAAACCCGCGAGAAATAATTTGACGGTATGTTGCTGTTTTATTAACAGTTACTTCTGCGCACCTCTCTGTTCCATCACCCAAGTTCATATGAAGATCAAAAGTTGTTGTTTTTCCTATCCCTTCATAATCAGTAACTGAAATACTTGAACTAGCTACGACGAAAATCGGAGTGGTTCCACATTTAATATCTGCAATACTTGGAAGTGTTGGAATACCTCGTGAAGTACGTAAGTCATTCACCGATACCAATACTTGATCTGGAGTTATATCTGGAGTTCCAGTTGCGTTATATTCAAAAATCCCTATACCAGTAGATTGATCAACATATGCATCATCGATATAAATAGCACATGATAATCCTGAATCAGCTGCGTAGTATGCAGTATGGCTCTCGCGGGATAATCGGGAGAAGAAAAGTTGCTTCACAAGAAGCGTTGAAATACCCGTAGAGACCGCGAGAATAATTGTCGTAATGAGAAGTGCAAGAGGTAGAATGAATCCTTTTCTATATGTGCCGTATTTGAAATGTTTAAAAATAAAAGTATTCATATGGATTATAGACGGGCTCTAATGAAGTCTACTGTTTTTATTTTCTTAGTGAATAAGTTTATTTTGGAATATGATACTTCTACTTCGACACGAAGATCATCATTATACATAGAGTCATATGGGTCATTAACAGATGGAATAGACGTTACTTTAATGACACGCTTGAATGATGTTCGAGATAAATCTCCCCCGTGACTATCACAAAGGTACATAGCATCAGTTGCAGACGTTGAAGAAGCTAAACCATTCTGATGTCTATCATCAACATATAAACTCTGACAATCTGGATCTGCAGCAGAGAAAATAACTGGATTGGATGTTGGTGCTGCGAGAAATCCCTCCATATCATATGTACAACCATCTGCATTCTGCACAGTAAAACATGATTTGGTACTACTACCATTAGCTATTACTTCCTTAAACATTCTCCATGCGGTTTCGTGGTTATGTTCTTGATCAGTACCTACCGGTAATAGTATTGGTACACAACTGGGGTCATTATTAATACATCTAAGAAATATTGTATCTCGAGAGAAACGCATCAACTCAAAAGCCTCCTGAGCTAGATAAGCTGAAACAACACTGTTTTTTGCGTCTCGTGAAGTACTGGAAGAGCTCATAGCAACAGTAAGCGGGCCGAGAATTGCCACAGTAATTATCCATAATGATACGAGAACTTCTATGAGGGTGAAAGCTTTGAAAGAAATGTTTTTCATAAAATTAATTATCGATTCCTCGAGGTGCTACTGTGGTTTCTATTTGGAATTTTACATCTCCACCACTCTTTCTTTGGATAGAGGTTCGACCACTCACCATAACATTAACTACTGGTTGCAATACATCCGTAGGAGAAGTAGAACCATTCTCAGTATTTCCATTGTCTATTGCTTGTTGTGTAGTATTAGCGCCAGTCACGAAAAACTGAAGCGAATCAACAGATACTTCATCTGCGGTTATGGGAATAGGGTCTTGTATTACATTTTCAGAATACACCCATTTATAGATTTTAGATGACGTTGCATAATAACCAATACGATCATCAGGATTAGCTGCATCTACTGGTCTAAATACAATGGCATTTCCAGCAGTATTAGATGGCCCACCGATACTAAAAGGGCAACTTCTACGTATCAAAATATTCGCCCTTATACTTGCTTCATCGTCAGGAATCACCATCGCACAATTAAAGAGTGTTCCATAGCGAATATCTCGTGTCATCGTTTCGAAACTCACATTCATTCCATCAAGAACTGTCTGGTCAGCTTGTAACTTCGCATTAACACTTTGAGCTGAGAAAAGTGCCCCCATACCGAAGGTAATGATGGTAACAAACAATGATACTGATACAAGCACTTCGATGAGAGTGAACCCTGCTCTAGTGCTTTTATTTAGAATGTAATTATTTTTATACTTCATAATTTATTCACATCCAGCTACTTTCACAGTAATGAATCCTGCACCTTGTATCTTAATAGATCTCACATGACCAGGCGCTGGAGCATGTGGTGAAGAAAGTTCTACACACGCACCAGTATATGGTTTCGCGAGTAATGTAGCCGCAGGAACAGCAGTAAGCTCTGGATCTAAACTATTAGAACCGTTCACATAAATATGTGGTTGAGAGTTGGGTCTAATAAATGAAATAGTAAGTGTGGTGATTTCCGGTGAGGTACTTGCATTACAATATGAAGCATTCCCAGAAGTAACACATAGTTTAGATACACTATATCCAGCAGGAAGTGTGGTGATAGATTTAATTTCCGTTACTGTAGTAGTACTAAGTAGCCCATCCCCTTCTAGAATCCCATTTACATAATTCCCAGGAATAACCTCATCTGCGAAAAGAGTAATTTCTGAAGATGAAGCACCGTCAATATTGAAGAATACTCCATACCCAGCATAGTCTCCATTACGGGAGTCAACTGCACTTCCTCGTATTTGAGCTTCTCTTATGATAAGAGCTGTCGACTGGGTGAAATTAGCCATCTTAATACGCATTGTGGAGTCTGGATAATTCCACAAAAGCATAGTACTCATAGTAACCATAATGGCGATGCTCACCATTAGCTCTATAAGAGAAAAAGCTCTATACGGATTGGACTTCATGACTACAGTGTACTACGAGAATAGCCCTGCGAGAGTCCACACATCAATATCTGTGAATAGCACGAATAACATCCCCGCAAGCATGAATGGTACGAATGGTAGAGCGTACTTCATGTGATATCGTTTACGATTAATTACTTGCAGAGTTACCCCGACTATTGCCGCACTCCATACGGAAATAACAAGCGCCGCAAGAGACGGTTCAATACCTAAGAACATTCCAACTCCTGAGAAAAGGAGTACATCTCCAAGTCCAATACCGCGTTTCTTAGTGATCAAATAAATAAGATATGATGGTAGGGAAAGAAGGAACGGTGTGAATAACTCGTTAAGATTAGAAGTCTGTACTAAACGGATAATCATCATTATAGCTGACAAAGCAATGAAAGCGTAGAGGAATTTCTCAGGAACAAGCTTATGACGTAAGTCATATAACACCAGCACCCCAGAAACAACAAACATGGTGCCGTAATATACGGTCCACCATGCTGTTGTGAGATTTATTCCTTTACCTTTCAAAAAGAGTGCGTAGAGAAGCACGAATAGGAATCCGTACACGATTTCTACCATCACATGATCATGGCCAATTTTGGCGTCACATGAAGTGCATCTACCTCTTTGAATCAAATAAGAAACTACAGGTATAAGTTCATACCACATTAATTTCTTAGAACAAGTTAGACACTTACTTCTTCCACTTACTATATTTGCGACATGCAATCTACTAACTACGACAAGCGTAAAGCTACCGAATGCTGCGCCGATAAAGAAGAAGAGGAAGTACGGCACAAGGAAAACTTAACTATTGTTGACCAGTAACGTCGAAGAGACAATCATCTGTTGAGTCACAACGTGTTGTATCTCCATCAGAACCATCAAAGTCCTTATTAGTAGCAGCTACACCTGACCATCCTGGTGCAGTTGGAACTCTTTGTGTAGGCATACCAGCTCTCCAGTTAGAAGCATCTAAAGTTGTTGAAGAGTTATACAACCCTTGTATTACAGCTAGGCTTGAATTAAAGAATCCACATGTACTAGTTCCTGCAACAACAACGAATGTTGGTCCGTTAGTTGATCCAACACAGTCAGTGTCGTTATCAAGACCTTGTGAAAAGTTTTCAAGGTGAACACCTAAGTGATAAGCGAATCTATTTTCTGGTAAAAGACCACAGTTTGCAGCGGAACATCCCGATACATACGGTGTGTAAGTAAACTTATCGCGGTCAGCAACGGAGTTAAGCGTCGTAGAAGCAAAAGATGGTAATAGTGGCATGAAAATAGGAGAAAGATATCCTAGTCCATAAGGGTACTGTCCTGAGTTAGCTTCAGCATATTGATCAAGTGCGAGTTGAACCGCCTTGATTTCAGCAATCTTCTTAGAGTCACGCGCTTTCTTACGAGCGTTCTGAATAGGCGCTGCAATAATAGTAGAAAGCAAACCAATAATAGCAATCACCACGAGAAGCTCAATCAATGTAAAGCCTCTATAGGTTATATTTTTAAACGAATGTGTACGGTTCATATAATTAATTAATTTTTTAAGGATATTCAAAGTATATCCTCGTGTTGTATGGAGTGCAAACACTTGTGGATAATACTTGTGGATAAGAAAACTGACTTGTTTTTAATAAAATGCGCAAATAAACGCTAATACTATCAGAGAATTTTATGTAATACCCTCTGATAATGAGTACATAGGCAAAAGCACGGCAGACACAAGTACTCCTACACCAAGACCTAATCCCACAATCATGGCAGGTTCGATAAGGCCAATAACTGCATCTACCGCGTTATCCACTTCACGTTTATAGAAGTTAGAAAGGTTCTTGAGAATATACCCTAGCTCTCCTGTTTCTTCACCAATGTGCACCATTTGAACGAGAATATTCGGAATTTCTGGTTCATCATAAAGCGCCTTTGAAAGGGCTACACCGTTCTTCACCTTTTCTATGGTACGAAGAAGGAGGTTTCTATATACTTCGTTATCAACAACGTCAGCCGTAATTTCAATAGCACGAATGATAGTAACACCACTTGAAAGCATAGTGTTCATGTTATCGGAGAAACGTGCGAGAAATATCTTCTGGTATAGATTCTTAAAAACTGGAACTCTGGTTTTCATGGTATCTACTGCAAGTTTTCCTTCTGGAGTTTTAACATACCGTGAGAAAAATACAAAAATTCCAATCACAAAAGGAAGGATATATAACCCGTAACTTACGAAAAAATTACTAAGTCCGAGAATAATTCGTGTAACCATAGGAAGTTCTGTTCCCTGATCTGCGAAGAGTGACGCCATCTTTGGAATAACGAATACGAACATAGCAATCATAATAAGTATGAAAGTACTCACCACGAAGGCAGGATAGGTAAGCGCCTTCTTGGTCTTAGAGTTAAGTTCATACTCTCGATCCAAGTGATCAGCCAAGAAAAGGAAAGATTCATTCAATTTACCTGACTCTTCACCTGCTTTCACCATACTCACATAAAATTGAGAGAAAATATCTTTCTCTCGTGAAAGCGCCTCTGAAAGTGAAATACCACTTTGAATATTATCTGCTACTGTCGTAAGTTTAGCTTGAAGTGTTCTGTTATCATTTTCATCTGCTAGTAGTCGGAATGCCTTAAGCGCAGAAACACCCGCTTCGAAAAGCGTAGCAATCTGACGGGAGAACACCACTATATCCTTATTTTTAATTTTCGGTGCAAAAAGATCTAAATCCTTAGTTGCCCCCACTTTTATACCAAGTACGTTCTCCTTTTCAACAATACTTACTATAGTAAGACCTCTTTTTTGTAAATCTAAAATCGCTATTTCTTTACTTGCAGCATCAATTACCCCCGTTGCTTTCTCCCCAGTCTCTGTAAGAAATGTATAGTCAAAAACCATAATTTAAATTAATCGCTTTAATATTCCAGGATTACGAGATCTCTCCATTGCAACATCCGGAAGTATTTCACCTCGACGCACCAATTCTGCTAAACATCTATTCATATCTATCATACCCTCATCGCGACCTGTTTCAATAAGAACATCTATTTCGTGAGTTCTTTTATCACGAATCATATTCGCTACCGCTGGAGTATTAACAAGAAGTTCATACGCAGGAATCATTCCGCCCGAAACTCTAGGAAGTAATCGTTGTGACAAAATACCAATAAGAGAACCTGCCAGCTGGGTTCTAATCTGATCTTGTTGGTCTGAAGGGAAACTATCGATAATTCTATCAATAGTTTGTGACGCACTGTTAGTGTGAAGTGTGGAAAGTACTAAGTGCCCTGTTTCTGCTGCTGTAACTGCAGCTGAAATCGTCTCTTTATTTCTCATTTCACCAATCATAATCACATCCACATCCTGGCGAAGCGCAGAGATAAGCGCTGAATAGAAATCTTGAGTATCTATTCCTACTTCGCGCTGTTCAATAAGAGACTTATCTTGCGGAAAAATGAATTCTATCGGGTCTTCAATGGTTATGACGTGACGCTTAGATTCACTATTAATAAGTGAGACCATGGCAGCAAGAGTGGTTGACTTTCCTTGTCCTACTGGACCAGTCACGATAAAAAATCCCTCTCTGCGTCGGGAAAAAGCAATGAGTTCATCAGGTAAATGTAAATCAGCTACAGATTTAGCCTTAGGAATAAGACGTAACGCTACCGAAACATATCCACGCTGAAATGAGGCATTCCCTCGGAAGCGATACTCTCGCTTGTGTTCATATGAAAAATCTAACTCTTGCTTAAGTACGAAATTAGTAAATACTTTCTCACCTACCATTTGTCTAAGTAAGCCTATTGTATCTTCACCAGATAATTCTTTCTTACGTGTGAGTGGAATTAGTTCTCCAGAAATACGCACATTAGGAAAAGAACCGACATTCAAGTGAAGGTCTGATCCTGCTTCTTTCACCAAAGTCATAACCAAATCCTCGAGTTCTACTTCGTAGTTCATACTTAAGAGTATAACAAGGACTTAACCATATACAAACGGATAACTCACAAAAAGAACTCCTAACCTACAGTGTTGCAATTTCTGAAAAAGGAATCTTCGCGTTAAGACATTTAATCATCGCGTCTTCCTTAAGTGTAGTCATTCCTTTAGCTCTTGCTAATTTCCAAATATCCTCTTCACTCTTTCTTCCAACAATTGCAGCTTGTATATCATTATCAATAGTAAGCACCTCGAATACCGGCAATCGTCCCTTTAGACCTGATGGATTATCTTTTACTCCCACTGCAGTAAAGAATGGTTTATCAAGTGGTAATTCCGCCTTAAACTTTGCTGGTAAATCTTTAAACTCTGTTTCTAGCATTGCTTTCATCCCAGGATCCATATCCATTGCTTTACCTGCTCCTTCTGCTATGGAACGTACAAGACGTTGGCCAATAGTTGCAATAATTGTCGGAGCAATAAGATATGGTTCTATTCCCATATCAAGTAGACGTGTAATCACACCTATAGCTGTGTTGGTGTGGATTGTAGAGAATACCAAGTGACCTGTAAGCGCTGCTTGAATAGCGAGACCTGCTGTTTCTGCGTCACGGATTTCTCCCACCATAATGACGTCTGGGTCTTGACGGAGTATAGAACGAAGACCGGAAGCGAATGTGTATCCAATTTCTGGGAACACCTGTGATTGGTTGATACTTGCAATGTTGTATTCGATAGGATCTTCAAGAGACACTACGTTTCTATGTTCTTTGTCTATCTCACCCATCATAGAATAGAGTGTTGTGGTCTTTCCAGATCCAGTAGGACCAGAAATAAGTACGATGCCATATGGTTTCTCGAGAGCATTTCGTATCGCTTCCATATCGTGTACAGAAATACCAATAGTATTAAGGGCTCGCACCCCTTTATAACTATCAAGAACACGGATCACGATCTTCTCACCGTAATATCCTGGGAATGTCGACACACGGTAGTCAATCTTGTGGTCTTCCATCTTACTACTGAAACGTCCGTCTTGAGGCTTTCTTTTCTCGTCTAACTTAAGTGAACAGAGAATTTTTACACGAGCGATAAGTGTCTGGTGAAGATCTGCTGGCATTAATAATTTCGTCTCAAGTACTCCGTCCACACGGAAACGTGCACGTACCTTATCTCCCATGTGTTCTATGTGTAAGTCAGATGCTGTGTTATCAATCGCCCACCTAAGTAAGGTGTTAAATATCACTGGAACAGTTTCATCAACAAGGTCAGATGACAATCTCCCATCAACATTGGTAAGATCTACTTCATTATCCGTAGATTCTTTAGGGGCGTTAGGATCTTCCTCTTCAGCTTCTGTTGGCCGTTCTTCTTCATCTTTCTTTTCTTCTGTTGTGACCCCTACTCTTGCTTTATTACTAATACGCATTTGGAATTGCGAGTACGTAATAAGATATAACTTATATGCTCGATGAGTCGGTCCGAAAATAAACTGAATAGCATCAAGTACATTCCCATGATCTGGATCAACTATACCGATAAGTAACACATCATCCTTAAGCTCAAGAGGAAGAGCTAGCATCTGACGCGACTGTGTGTGCGTAATTAATTTAGAAAGTGTCGGATCGTCAGAAAGAGGGCTTTTATAAACTGGTAACCCATAGAGGGTAGCACGAATTTGTATAATATCTTGCTCTGGAACCTTAAGTGCAGCAAGTTTCTCATCCAAAATAGCATCTGGATGTTCATGAAGATCAGCCTCTATTCTGGCTACATCTTCATCTGTTATTTTTCCTTGACTAACGAGAAGATCTAGTAAAATCATACGGCACGAAAGGATTATCGCGACCACGTGAGGTCGACGTTGAGACGTATGTAGTGAAGTCTTTTGAGTGTTTGATGAAATATGTATCAGCAAAACTTCTATCTGTGAGATCTATGTTTTCTTTTTCCAAAATATTACTAATTAATAATAGTTTTTTAGGGAGTAGTTTACTTCCATCTTCTGGAGTAATAGTTGTCATAGCACTATCTGATAAAACTACTTTATATATAAACCAATATCCTAATGCGATAAAAATAAGTGCTCCTAATATAGCTGAAACGAGAATTTTATTTTTTTCTAAAAATGGTGGGACTTGCATGTTATTGTTGTGATTTTAAGAAATAAGTCTTTGCAGAAATAGATAACTTAGAAATACTTCCTTCCTTTTCTGGATCAGGAGGAATAAAAGTTATGGATTGAATATCGTAGAGACGAGCACTACTTTCGATTAATTTAATAGCTGCTCGAAAGTCATCATATGTCCCCTCCACTGTAAAACCGACATCGTATGTCCCTAAGTCTGGATACTGCTCTGAAGAACCTTTAGTTGGAGTAAGTCCGAAATCCATCTTTAAATTCGGATCAGAATGTACCAAGTCATATAACTCATCGGTAAGCATAATTATATCAATGTTATCAGGAATAGTTTTGTTTAATGTAATTTTGTCTTTATCATCAAACCCTGCATAGCCAGATTCAAGGGTGGCGGTTTTATCTACAAGATCCTTTGCTTTATTAATGGCTATATCGTAACGCAATAAATTCTTTTTTGAATTTTGAATATTATTTTCAGGAACATACAGCTGACCATCCCCAGAATAAAGAGGCGAAATGAGCTGCATATAAATCAATATCGGAAGAAATACTAAGAAAATTTTAAAATAAAGTGGTGACATAGCTATGGTGTGGCTGGAGCAGTTACGGTATCTTCTTTTTTCTTACCAGTACCCACGAAAAGTAACTTCTCATCGTCTGGAGAAACTCCAGCGAATCTAATATTAGCATTTAAGGTAAAATTTACTTTGCCTGTTTTTTTGTCTAATGAAAAATCTGAAATTCTAATATCAGAAAAATAATTTGGAAAATCGTAGAGTGAAAAAGCGTTACGTTGCTGAACTAGAGATTTATAACTATCTGTAACACCATTTAAAGCTAATGAGAAGCCCCCGGCTTTCTTGTCGATACCCATAGCAAATTTAGTATAGTAAGTACTATTTTCTGTACTTTTACCAAGTAATATAAAGGCGGTGTCCATTACATTATGGTTTTTGGTAATGAGATTTACGTACTTTAGTTTTTTGTACAAAACTCTAATATCATTTACTGGTAATGTTTCTGCTTTCGATTGATATTCTTTTAAAGTCTTACTTTTTTCAGCTACATCGTTTGCTAATTTAAGATTATAGAAATAAAGTGCTGCTGCGACAAGCATTGCAGCGAAAGAAATTGCCATCAATACAATATTAACGTAATCAATATCCCCGTTCACTTTACGGGTCATGAAGGTAAACGGATTTGGTCTATCGTCTCGCTTTAAACTTATTTGATTGCCAGATTGTAAAGAAAAATCCATATACTAGTACTACGATAATAATTTCTTAAGTGCCAAGCCACACGCAACTGTGTATGATGGTCCAACACTAGAAATCATTCCTTTCAAAAACTCAGGCACCTCCACTTGATCAAATGGTGATGCTAGACGAGTCTTGGTCTGCACTGATTCGTGGAATGTTTCGAGAAGTCCTGGAGTTCTCGCAGCACCTCCACCGATTATTATCCCGTCTATTACTTGATTATACTTCCTTTCATACATTAAAAGTAGTCTTGCTATCTCACCGAACAGTGGATAACTAGAAAGTTTCATTACCTCTTTCAGATATGGATTCGCTGGATCTCCACTATATCCGAAACGTCTTTTGGCTTCTTCTGCTACCGCAACAGGAACACTTAATGCTTGAGAAAGTTGCATTGTGCTCATAAGTGATCCCTTAGAGACAGTATGCATGTCGAATATAACACCATCACGTACCAAAGTAAGTGTTGTATATTCTGACCCCATATCAATAAAAAGAATAAGTCCCTTTTCATGCAGTGTACTTCTAAGAGCGCTGAACCCCTCTACTTCAAACACAGGTTTCTCAAGACCAAGAGCTGTAGAAAGGCGTTGATATTTCTCAATAACAACATTAGTAACTGCAGCAAGAACAATATCAGTTCTTTTTTCATCCGTACTTGGGCCATTACCCTTAGGGACACGCCAAAAGTCTAGCTGTACCTCAGCCACAGGAAGAGGTAAATACTTTCTTGCTTCAAGTGGAATAAGTCTACTTAATTCCTCGTCACTAGCATTTGGTACTTGAATCAAAGAAATATACGCACCAGATGATTCGATAGAGATGCCGGCGTTCTTCGTGGTTACTTTCGCAGCTTTAAATAAATCTCCTATAGCTTCGAGAATTTTTTCATCCCCTAAGACTGTTGATTGTCCAGGCTCGAACCCAGCATATGGACCTGTTGCGACTTCACCGTAGGTTTCAAGAAATATCTTTTCTTTTTCTAATCGCAACTGAACCACTTTAATGGCACTAGGGCCAATATCTAATCCGATAGCATGAACAACTGCCTTACTTCCAAAAAATCCTAGCATGATAAATATAGTATACCGTCTCTTCTTATAATCTCATTATGTATATACTAGTAATATGTGGATTATAAAAGTCCTAGAAAAAGTCATACTTGAACCCCTCTTCCCTAAACGCTGTGCTGTATGTTCCAAAAAGGGTGTAGATATCTGTGAAGAATGCTTATCTAGCCTTACTCGTGCAGTAGAAACACCTCATCCGAGCATTTATAGCTATTTTTCCTATAAAGATTCGCGTGTTAAATCTATTCTGCAAAACATAAAATATTTTCGTAAATCCTATCTCATAACACCTCTTGTGAAGAAAATTACCACAGATTTCTGGCTAACTAACTTTTTGGGCGATACAAAAAACTCACTTCTTATTCCCATTCCTATGTCTAGAAAAAGGAAACTTCTCCGTGGAGGTAATCAAACAGAAGCCATAGCTTCGTCTTTTTCTTCTTTTCTATCTATACCTTTTGAGAAAAATTTACTTCTTCGTAAAAAAGATACGTCTCAACAAGTAAAAACTCATTCCAAAG
This sequence comes from uncultured Candidatus Saccharibacteria bacterium, assembly GCA_964455195.1. Classification (GTDB taxonomy): domain Bacteria; phylum Patescibacteriota; class Minisyncoccia; order Phycocordibacterales; family UBA5272; genus UBA11704. The sequence continues at coordinate 5,691 of CAYVUY010000009.1, read as the reverse complement.
GTGAGCGACTGCATAATATGAAAGGAGCGTTTGCTATAAACAATGAAAAGCTTGACTTATACAGCACTGCAAGAATTATCCTCATAGATGATGTCACTACCACAGGGGCTACAGTAACTGAAGCAAAGAAAATATTAGAAGATGTCGGATATAGAAATATACTTACCATTACTATCGCGCATTAAAAATAAAAAAACAAACCCCTTAAAGGGGTTTGTTTTTACTTCAAATAAATTAATTATCTGATTTTCTAAAAGCACTAAAGAAACGTTCAATGAATCCCATTCCTTCTGTACTTGCTCCGCGTACTTCTGGACGACGAGGCATTCCTGGTGTTCCAGATCCATTCATCATTCTCTCTCCCATAGGACGAGTTCCTGATGCAAACTCTGGTCTATCACCCATTGGGCGAGTTCCTGTTGCCTTCCAGTCATCTCTTCTCTCTCCCGTCATTTCTTTCAAGAGAACTTTCTTGTCTCCAATAACTGCTTTTATCTTAGCTTCATATTCTTGACGAATAGCTTTGATTTTATCCTCTCTTTCTTTTACGAGAGTTGCGATTTTACCGTCGATAACAGCATCTCCTGTTCTAGGCATTCCTTCTGGAGTACCTGATGCCATCATCATAGCTGGCATAGCACGAACCATTTTTTTATCCCCTGTGTTATAAGACTCTGCTCCTGCGAATGCGAGCACGCTCGAAATAGCAATTGTTGTAATAAGTATTTTTTTCATAACTAATATTTGTATATGGCATTAAAGGCCTTAATTAATAGTATACCTCAGATTTCTCCCCTTTCTTGTGGACAAAAACCTAATAATCTGGTCTCGTAGAGTCCACTGCTATGCACGTAACTTCCACCCTGTAGTAAATATATAGACACAAAGACTAAGTACGACAAGAGATAATCCTGTAAGAACACCTAACCCTAAGAGAAGCGACGTGTCGTGGTACCCGGTGAGTGAATACCGTATACCATCGATAGCATAAAATATCAGATTGAAGTGTGCCAAGAATTGAAACTTCTCTGGAAGCATGTGTACTGAGTAGAACGCACCTCCTAAGAATGTAAGTGGTGTAAGGATGAAGTTCGTAGCAAGACCCAACTTCTCGAAACTATTATCTGCCCAGATACCTACCACTACTCCAAGTAATCCAAAAAGGATACTTGTAAGAACTACGTACCCAAGTAACGCGAATGGGTGAGCAAGCGTATTCACACCGAAGGCAATAGCTACAGTAGAAAGTGCGACCATAAGAACAAGACCTCGTATGATACCACTTACGATAAGTGACACCACAAGTTCAGTGTAAGAAAGTGGTAGCGTGAGCATATCTTCTATCGTCTTTTGAAATCTCATGAAAAACGTTGAGAATGATGTCGCTCCGAACACTGACATGATGAGGTTCATACCGAACACTCCAGGAAATACGAAACTAATATAACGAATTCCTTCTATTAACTGTATCTTACCTCCAATAACAAACCCAAACACGAAGATATAAAGCGATGCAGTTACAAGTGGTGCAAGAAGCGCTTGCCCAATAACTCTTTTGGTACGCCCTACCTCTCTTCGTATTAATGTATAGAATCCTAGCCAATTAAATATCATAGTTTTGTTATATTATTCTTTTTTCCCGACTACTTCTAAATAAACGGCTTCAAGACTCTTATTTTCTGTGAGAGATTTCATACTGTCATCAATCACAATCATTCCGTCTTTAATAATCGCAACACGTTCACATAATGTCTGTACTTCTTCCAAGTAATGCGATGTAAGAACGATAGTCTTACCATTTGCATGTAACTCTTTTAAGAAAGACCATAGTGCTATACGTGTTTCTACATCCACTCCTGCTGTTGGTTCATCTAAGATGAGAACATCTGGATTATGCATCATGGCTTTTGCAAGTGTGGCACGACGCTTAAGACCTCCAGAAAGAAACTGGAACTTCTTGTCGCGATGTTCTAATAAATCAAACTGTTTAAGCATTTCTTCACGGCGAGCCTTCATTTTCTCCCCAACGATACCGAAGAACCCTGCCTGGTAATCCAGTATTTCATCAATAGTCTGAAATGAATCGATATTAAACTCTTGTGGAGATACCCCAACGCACGCTCGTGCAACACGATAATCCTTCACCACATCGTGCCCCATGACTACAATAGTTCCGTGTGTTGGAGCTGATACACCAGTAATACAGTTAATAGTAGTGGTCTTTCCTGCACCATTTGGACCAAGTAATCCAAAGAACTGCCCACGAGGTATGACTAAATCAATACCGTGTAGTGTTTCTTTTTTTGCATCACGGTAAGTTTTTTTCAGTCCGTTAATTTGTAAAGCATTAGTCATAATTATTATTCTGTTTCTGGTTTATGCATTGACAAGGTATTGATAAAATCTTGCTTACCAAGAGTAACACCTTTGTTACGGAGAATACCGTATGCGGTAACTACGTGGAACATCATGTTTGGAATAGCAAGCTCAGAAACAAAATCTTTTCCAAGAACATAAGCTCCTCCCATCCAGTAAAGTGATACGTGTCTCTCATCTGCGTCCTTAAATGAAGCAGTGTCGATTCCATTAATCACTTCAAGTGTCTTTGATACTCTTACTTTAAGTTCAGCAATTGTAGTTTCATTATCTTCCATCTTCACATGCTCTTTCCCTGCAAGAAGGCATAGATTACGACGAGCATCATCGGTAGCGACTTGAATTTGCTTGGTGAAATTAAACATATCAGGAGCAAGTGCTGAGGTTAAAAGTACAGATTCTTGTATCCCTGTTTCTTTAGCATGAGCTTCTGCTTTTTCTAGTAAATGAGTGAGGGTCTTCAAAGAATTCTTAGCGGTAGCATAAAGTGCTTCGTATTGTGTCATAAATATGTGTAAACGTTAAAATAATAATTAATCAGTGGAAACCAAATATATATCAGAAGTTCACAGTATAACAAAAACCACTAAGCTTCGCTTGGTGGTTTTTGTAGTGTTACCTAGTGAGAGATTGTGCTTGTGGCGACAGCATGGAGTGCTTTAGGAGCTCTTGCTACTTTAGCAATAGAGTTGAAATCCTTTGCTACTGACTTAACGCCAGCATTAACACTTTCTATAGTGGCTTTACTTGATGTACCATAATCAGCTGGTTTCAAGGCACTAATCTGAGTAAAAAGTGTAGAAAGCTTGGTTGTGTCTGTAACGACGAGCGCTTTAGCGTCATCGAGAGACTTTTGCCATACGGTTACATCCTTACCTTTAGCCTTTTGAGTATCTATCTTGGCTTGAATCTTAGCAAATGTATCTGCTAACTTCACAGTATGATTTTGTAAATCATTAATTCTCTTTTCGAGACGAAGTTGAGGAATAACAATAGCGTAAATTCTAAAATCTGTAAAAATACTATTTACAAGAGCTTTGGTAGAAGTTGCGTCAGTACTTGAAGCAATAGTAGCTCCAAGCGTAGTAAGACCTGATACTTGTGCACTAATCTTACTTGCAAAAAATGCTTTTTGATCTGCTGTTAATGTTTTACTATTAGCAAGCGTAGTCGCATTAGAATTAAGAGAATTAATACGCTCTTTTATAAGCTGTGCGCCACGAGCCTTAATCCTTGAAAGACTCTTACTTGTCATAGATTCTGCTCTTTCTGTAACAGAACTAACTGAAGTAATCATAGGCACATCTGGCACATGTGTATCTAATTCTTCTGCGAATACTGAAGCTGTTGATAATGCAAACGAAACGAGCACTGTTGAAATTACTAATTTTTTCATATAGTTTTGCCGAAACTATGCCGCGTAACCGTCAAATAGGACGCGGCGATAATTCTGAAGCTAATTTTTTAAAATATATAAGCCGATAAATTTGTGGCCTTGTACTATAGATAACGGAGCTATTTTCATTCTGTGACATTTGTGTGGTGGCACATTATATAAAAGACAAAACCAGCAAATGAATGCTGGTTTTCTGTAGTACTTGTGAGAGAATTGGCAAATCTTTCGACTCGCGCGCAACTCACGTTCTTACAGTTCTCGAGGTTATCCCTCGTATGCATCATAATCAGAAAGTGATGGCTTTCGTACTGATGACAGTGTCACGTAGTCCTCACACTCAGTGAGTGCGTGTACATACGCTACAATATCATCTGCATATAAGCTTATTCTTTCCTCTTTTGATGCTTGGCTGGTATGAACATTCATACGTAGCTCCTCTCTATAATGTACTTCATCAGCTTTGTTAGTGCTACTGCTGACAAACCTACTCTACCACATGTTTATAAAAAATAAAAAGTGGGTAGAATATATTTCTTTCAGTGATTGTTTTGTTGCACATTATTAGTGCGGCGCTGACGAGTACGTCAGCATCACGCAAATTATAGTCGCTCACGAGCTTTTTAATTTGCTATTATTTTTACGAGCAGGGTAAACGTGCGGGCAGGATATAGTCGCAAAGCTCCTTATTCTGCATCTCGCAAAATATATTTCGCTGCGCTACATTATTTTGCGGAGAATGTGAGATTCGAACTCACGGAGCCAATAAAGGCTCGACGGTTTAGTAAACCGTTGATTTAAACCACTCATCCAATTCTCCTTAGTGTGTTGATATAGAAACTTTGCGGATTTTGCGGGCAGAGACATAGACGTGACTACACTCCTTGTCCTGCATCTCGCAAATTATAGGCGTCCGTAAACGGAGCCTTAATTTGCGGTGTACTCGGGTATGGTACCCGTGGGTTCAACCCTTGTAAGGCTATTCTAGCATGTTCTGACTGATGAAGTTTAGCTTTGTGGGTCGCAAGCTCAAATGCCAACAAATGCCAATTTTTGATATAATACAAACTATGACCGTAGGCGAATTAGTGTATCAACAAGCAATAAAGGATGGATATGACCCTGCTACAGCAGAAAGGCTTGTTTCGCCGTTGAAGGCTGTTTTTGAGGCACATGAGAAGACTCTCAAAGCTTTTGAACCAATGAGAGAATCATTGAAAAAAAGCATTGGGATGGCTAATTCCGCATTTGAATCTGTAAGACCATCGTTGGATGTTTTGGCTGGATTCTCATTCCCAACAATAGATAAAGATGATTATATTATTCCTGCAAGAATGGTTCAGGAGGTTAGAATTGTTAACCCTGAAGATTTAGATGTTGGATCAGCTAAAAAAGAAAGCAGCGTTGTTGTTGCATCATACCTACTTCCCCAAAATGCTACATGGGAAGCATTGGATATAAAGTTTTTGGATGGACACCTTGTTAAGGTTTCTTACCCAGGAATGAAGCCACAAAAGTTTGATTACAAAGATATGGGTTTTATGAATACTAAGACAAACAACCCAGATTATAAATGGGCACTACTTTTGGTAATGGCAGAATACGGTGGTTCGTTAACTAAATCAGAATGGGATAGAAGATTTGGCAGAAATGTTAAATATGAACTCAATGAAGGCTTGAAGAAGTTTTTTGGTATGAAGTCCAGCCCAATATCTCACTACACTAAAAGATATGGGTACAAAGCACTATTTTCTCTTAGAGCTGACAAATAGTCATTTCATATAAAATGACGAAACAAAGACCTTTTGCTTGAACGAGCAAAAGGTCTTTGTTATTAAGGATTTCCTTACTACTCATTTTTGGGAAATAAAAAGAAATTGTCATTTTGTCATTCAATGACGAATAAGGGTAGAAGAGCAGCT
>CAYVUY010000008.1:0-28438 GCA_964455195.1 uncultured Candidatus Saccharibacteria bacterium | reverse complement strand
GAAGCATCCTCTTTCCCCGGAATTGCGATTCTTGCTTCATCCCGGTTCCTGGGTCCTATTAGTGTGTTGGTTGCTTTTGCTGTAAGTATGGGTGTCACCACCGTTGGGCTTATGCTTGTAAATGGCCACACTCCAGTACTCGCTGACCTCCTAAAGAAATTTAATACATATAAGACTTTTCTTAATTACACAGTAGTTTCTTTGGTGTATGGAATTCTTGTTGTTTTTGGTATTTTCCTCTTCATTATTCCTGGTATTTTCTTCATGGTTAAGTTCCAGTTTGCAAAGGCTCTCGTTGTAGATAAAGATATGAAGGCTCTTGATGCCCTAAAGAAGAGTTGGGAGATGACATCTGGGAATTTTTTCTCACTTTTCCTCTTTAATCTTTCAATCGTTCTTCTTAACCTTACAGGAGCAATTCCTTTCGGACTTGGACTTTTCGTCACACTACCTATTACATGCCTTGCTGAACTTCATCTTTATAAGAAGTTCTCAGCTGAGTAAGTTATATTCCTCAAATAAAGCCGCACCCGTAGGGTGCGGCTTTATTTTGACTTTACCTATTCAATATGTTTGAATGCACAGTAATTGTTATTTGTAGTACCCCACTTATTTAAGGAGTAATCTCATGAAACCGGATGAAGCAAGAATCGCAATTCCGGGGAAAGAGGATGCTTCTTACCCCTTGGATTTCGGCGAAAAGATAGTTCGCAATAAGGATTTACACCTGATGCCGATGTCGTTTGAGTTGTGTTGCAAAATCATCTCTCACATCGCCTCAGTGCTCAATCCGATAGTGCGGAAGTTGAAGCTGGCTGACTACTTCGAAGTACTTCGTAAGCACAGAGCTGTCTTTTACGAAGCCCACAATCGTCGACTGGTCATCCATGTATTCATCACTGAGGTGAAGGCTGGGCAGATTTCCTTCGAACTTAGTTTCGGTGAGTACAACGAGACACGAGGTGGAGAGGCGATTCTTGCCGAGTTCTTTCAATTGTTACACGAAAGAGTGCCTCGTAAAGATAAGAAGAAATTCCTCGAAATCTTTGAAGTACGTGGTGGCAGTATGTATGGAAAAGTCACGTATGGAGGAGGACTTATCTGGCTTAAGAAGGAAGAAGGGGGACGCCTCTACTTGGCAGAAGACGAGCGTGTCGGAGGGTTTAATGGACTTAAAAAGCCAGACGACCCACTCGATACAATCGATGTCAGTACCACTTCAACCTCGAAGGATGAAAGTAAAACCCGCTGGCCCAAGCTTGATTCCGTGCCATTTTTTCAACCAAAAACCCCGTAGCGTCTTTACGAAGCTACGGGGCATTTGTTTCTTTAGTTAGTTACACTTCCATCCTGGATTCATATTCACTACATTTGAAGCAGAGAATGCTGTTTTGTAATCAGCTCCAAAGCCAGTCTTCGGTGGTTTTACAGTTTTACCAATAAGTACTGAAAATACTGGTTGATAAGGTTTAGAGGTAGTAGAAACTACACTCTTATACATATCTTTAATAGTATTAAGAGCTGCAGAATCTCCCATAAGCCAAGAAGCTTTTTCTCCACAAGGTGTGAATTCTCTCACTTCTCCACCGAGTACTAATGATCCTCCAATGAGGCGCTCATCTTTTCCGATTGGAAGTTCAACAAGTCTTAGTAAATCAAGCACGAGGAATTTCGTTGTCCCTACAGAAGGGGCTGTAGTGAAAGGCTCTCCTGGGTTGCGTTCTGCATAGTTCACAGCAAGAACCCCACTTGAGAATAAGATGTTTTGAGGAGCGATACGGTCACCGAGGAAAATCGCGTTTGTCCCTTTATATCCAGTGTCATTTTTTATTGCTACTGCTACATAGTAGAATACTCCACTACCATTACCACTTTGACTTAGTATGAGCGCAACATCTTCCTTTCCGTCACCATTGAAATCTCCTTTGATTTCATTTCCAAAAACTTTAGTAACAAGTTTCGCAGCGCTTCCTGGAATAATCTCCACTTCTGAAATACCATTCTTCAAGAAAACATTTTGCCCGCCAACTGCATAAGAGGTATTTTTATAATCAGCATAGGTTGGCATAGTAACAGTTTCATTGGTTGAGGCAACTTGTTTAGCTGGAGCCTTCCACATTAAGAAACCTATTAGTATCACTGCGAGAACGATTATGATGCTTGTTTTTTTCATACGTTTTTATGTATAGAATTATTTTATTAAAAAGAAATTTTATCTGGATCTATTAAATTGGAATCTAGTATTTTGGTGTGAACCAAGGAGCTTTTGCTTACTTTCTTAACCACTTTCTTAGGCGGTAAGGTTCGTACGACTTTCGGCAGTACTATCTTTGTACGTTTAACCAAGGCCGACACATTCGGAGCCATGAATAAAGATAAACAAAACACACTTAATACTAAGGGAATATACTTGAACATACTCTTAATTAGGTATGTTTCTAGTATAGCAAATACTAGCAAGCTTTATTTGTGGGTAAATACACTTTAAAACAGAAATAGTTAAAGGCCTGCTTGTGGCAGGCCCTGATTGGGGTGGTGGCGATACTTCAGCCGTTGTTTACAGCAAGATAAATCCTTTTCCTTTTTGGCGGGGGATCATTCACGGCACGTGGAACCTTTTTTACCGCAGTGAGAGTTTTCTTGCTCCCGCTCTTGGATTTCACAGTGCGTTTTCCTTTGGAGCTTACCAGTGTCAGCTTGGGAGATGACAGGAGAGTAAGCTCGAGCTCACACTTAAGGACATAGAAGTCCTCTTCGTGTAACTTGAAAGGAGTTGCTAGCTTCTCCTTTTTGTTATGAAGCATGAGCACTGCTTCACCCGTAATGATAATCAACTGGCCTTTCTCCAGTTTGATTTTGGAAGGTACGAGGGTGTTTGATCCTTTGTTCTTGGAAAAGACACGGACTTTTGCTGCAACTTCTACTGGCCTGTGCATGCTGCCTCCTATGACAAAGCACGTTAGATTAACCAGAGACTTCTCTCTATTTCTATCATAAATAAAAAATAAAACAAATAGAAACTAACCACAAAGAGTTATTCTAAGATAAGAAAAGAGTCTAGTTTTGTTGCTCGCTACTTTTTTTCATGTGCGCAAAACGCTTCCCAGGATAACGATAAAATAGTGTTGGTACGAATAGTAGTGTGAGTATCATCGCGAAAGCAAGTCCGAACATAATAGCAAATGCAAGTGGTCCCCATAATGCTGAAGCCCCTGCAAGAGGTACCATTCCGATAACTGTGGTAATTGTAGTTAGGAATATCGGACGAAGTCTTACCGCAGAAGCATCTACCAGTACATCAAGAAGAGGTCTATCTTGTTCATGTTCTAATCTATGCAAGATTGAATCAAGAAGAATAATAGCGTGGTTAATGATAACACCGGACAAGGCGATGAAACCAAGCATTGAAGAAAATGAAAGATACTGACCAGTTAAAGTAAGTCCACCGAGAACTCCAATAAGTGATAAAGGAACTGTACCGAGTAGATACAATGCGAAACGGAATGAATTAAATTCAAGTACAAGTATTGCAAGCATTCCTACCATACCAGCGATGAGGGCAAGTAACATGTCACGGAAAGAATTATTTACTTCTTCTGTTTCTCCTCCGTAATCGATAGATACACTTTTCGGTAAGTTTAGTTCTTTTTCGTGTTTTTTAAATTCGTTTACTATCGCTACTGCTGTATAGGTTGGTTTTAGATTACTACTTACTTGTGCGATACGTTTACCACCTTCATGACTTATGATTGCGCGACTCTCACTTACTTTTGTTGAAATGATAGAACCAAGAAGTACTGTCCCAGTAGGGGTTACAATAGGAAGACGTTTAATACTATCCATAGTCGTCTTAATCGTGTCTTCTGGATTAATGAAGTCAGGATTGAGATCAGTTTTTACAACAACATCGATGTCCTCTCCTTGTTTTTTAATAGTTGTTGCTATAGTACCAGATACAGCTATACGAAGTGTCTGAGCAACAGAAGCTGCAGTTAATCCATAGACTTGAGCTTTAGCTCTATCGATACTAATTTCGAATTGTGTACCGTTATCACGAAGTGATGACTCCACATCAATAGTGCCCTGTATTTCTTCGAGTATCTTTTCTGCTTTATCAGTAGCAACAGATAACTCACCGAGGTCATCTCCTAAGAATTTAATAAGCACAGGAGCACCACTTGGTGGTCCATTATTTCCTTGGTCCACCTTAATATCAGCGCTCGTTATGCCAGATAATTCTGCGCGAACTTTCTCAACTATTTCAGTTGAAGTAAGTTTCCTATCCTTTTTAAGGATGACTGTAATATTTGCTATTTTACTTCCTGCAGTAGCACCATCTTGAAATGCAGAGCCAGATCCAACGGTTGTAACGAAAGATTCAGCATAAGGATTGTTGTAAAGAATTTCTTCTACTTCACGCACTGATCTATCAGTCTGAACAAGGGGAGTGCCTTGAGGTTTTTCTATGGTAACAAAGATGAAGTTTTGATTATCTTGAGGGAAAAATTTAATCGGAAGTAATCCAAATACAGGAAGTAAGAATGACCCAACGAATCCAACGGCCAGAAGGGTGAAAAATCTATTTTGTTGTTTTCTTGATGTGAGGAAACTAGTAAGGAATTGCTTATACCAACCTCTCGCTTTTTCTGACCAAACTTCTTGCATTTCTTCGAAGCGATTCTTGTGTTCTTTGGTAAGCACGATTGCTAGAAGTGGCACCATACCGAGCGCTACGAAAATAGAAGCCACCAATACGAAAATAATAGTAAACGGAATGGAAGCGATGAATTTACCAGTAACACCCGAAAGGAAGAATAGCGGCGCGAACACAACTATCGTTGTCATGGTTCCTGCAATCAGTGGCCAGCCGTATTCCTTAATAGAGGCTATCGCTGCTTGCTCAGCGTTGCCGTAGAGTTTAAGTCGTGTATGTATTGCTTCCGCCACCACGATTCCAGAGTCAACCAGAATTCCTATTGCCAGAATAAGAGAAAAGAGTGAAATGAAGTTAATTGTATTTCCAGAAATGTATAATCCGATGAATGCCACTACGAATGAAAGTGGAATAGAAAGTCCTGCCACAAGAGATTCTCGCCATCCTATTGTTAGGAAAAGCATAAGCATCACGAGAATCACTGTCTCAAGACCCACACGAGTAAGCTCACGTAAGTCTTTAGAAACAAGTTCTCCACGGTCAAAAGACACAACCACAGAAGCACCTTCTAGAGTGGTCTTTTTTAGCTCTTCTAGCTTAGCCCGCACCTCTTCAGTGAGTTTAGTCACATCTCCTCCTGATTTTTTATAAATGTTTAGTGTAAGAGCATTAGATGCTGGCTCACCTCCCACAGAGGCTCGTGAAAATGTTTTTGGAATAGCAAGGCCATCTGCGATGAATGCTACATCACGAATGTACACAGGAACTCCATTTGCTGAAGTGATTGTCACATCTGGAATTTCTATTGGGTGTTCAAGAGACCCTGCGAATTTGATTGGGTAGTCTACATCACTTACAGTAATGTTCCCGATTGGGAAAGATGCGTTTGCTTGAGCGATTGCTCCAACGACTTGTGGTAATGTGATGCCGTATGTTTGAAGTGCTTCTTTACGCACCACAACTTGAACTTCTCTATCACGAGTACCACTTATTTCTACTTTAGAAATACCATGTACCTTTTTTATTTCAGTTTCAAGATCTTTACCGAGCGTTGTTAATTGTGCAGGGGAGAGGTCTTGAGAGATAGAAACGATAAGAATTGGTTGATCTGCGAAGTTAACCTTAGACACCATCGGTTGGTCTGCATCTGTAGGGAATTTTACTTTTGCTCTATCAACTGCTTCTTTTAAGTTTTGAATAGATTTATCAATATTCGCGCTCGGTGTGAACTGTGCCACTACGACGGAGACTCCTTCACGAGATGAAGAGGTAACCTTGTCTATGTTCTCCAGATTCGTCACCTCGTCTTCTACTTTATTGGTAAGAAGTTTTTCAGTGTCTTCTGCTGAACCACCACGAAGTGTTGTCGTGACTATTCCCATAGGAATGATTACTTCAGGAGAAGATTCTTTTGGAATAACAATAAGAGAGTAAAGTCCCACCACAGAAAGTGAGAACATCACCATATAAGTGAAGGCACGTTTTTTTAGAAAGAAAAACCAGACTGAGTGCATAGAGTAGGGTGATTATTCTTTAATGGTTACCGTTTTACCTTCTTTAAGTCCACGAGCATCTGTAACAATTACCATATCACTCGTGACGCCTTCTAGAATCTGAATCTTTTCCCCAAGAAGAGCACCTTCTGTCACTTTATGTGCTACAAGTGTTCCTTCATGAACAGAAGTTGTAGTGGAGTTTTGTATATCTACTGTAAATACGAATGATCCTTGCGGAGTGATTTTGAGTGCAGAAATTGGAATTTCTATTTTAGAGGTTGTGGATTGTATTACAGCATTTGGGCGAGTAATACTTACACGAGTAGATTGACCATTAACAAGGCTCTTTGCTCCCGAGGTAATACCTATACGCACTTCTATCTTTTTAGTACGAGGGTCAAGTGCCTGTGCAACTTTCGTCACAACACCAGTTGCTCCACCTTCTATAGTAACTTTAGTACCTACTTCTATCTGACGCGCATCTTCTTCTGTTCCATAAGCGAGAATTTCAAGTGCTCCGTTATTTGAAACCACACCAATCTCTGAATATGGAGAAACATAATCACCAGTCTCTACAGAAAGTGAATTAAGAGTTCCAGAAATGGGGCTACGTACAATGGTTTTTTCAAGACGAGAAAGTGCTGCTTGGTAATTACCAAGTGCTGATTTTACTTGAGCATCAGCTGATGCAGTAACACTATTTCCACCATCCGAATTAGTTTTTGCGATTGCAGATGCAGTGATGCTTCCATTAAGTGAAGAGCGGGAGCCAGTAATAGAAGAAAGTGCTCCACTAATTGCAGAACGCGCTCCGGTGACACTTGCTTTTGAACTCTCAAGAACAGATTGATTGAACGCTCCATTAGGTACTGCTTTAGAAAGCGCAAGAGAAATATCTTCTAGATATGATTTTACTTGTTTAGTTTCTGATTCAAGTACGGTGAGTTCATTAAGTAAATCAGTATCTTGAGTAATGAGTTTGTTTCTTTGTGCGCGAGCAGTGAGCATGGCTCCTAGGGCAGTTCTCTCACGAGTAATTTTAGAAATAAGATTTTGATCTGGTACTGTCGGTAAGAATTCTATTCTGTCATTATCTGGATTGTTAAGCATAGGGTCAGATTTTACATGAACAGCATCATCAAGTGTGTTATAGGTAGAAGTGATTGTATTAATAGCACTAGTCTTTGCCTCTTGAAGAGAGACTTCCGATGAACCTTTATTGATTCTTGCTATATCTCGAGCAGCTTTTGCCGAATCATAGCCACCCTCTGCTGCAGTCACTGCTGCACGCTCACCTGAGTTTTCGAATTCAGCAATGATTTGACCAGCCACCACGTAATCTCCGAGACGTTTATATACAACTTTTAATTGACCTCCCGTTTCCGCGCGAACAGTCGCTTCATTACGTGACGTTACTGTTCCAAGAAGAGGGATGAGACCAGATTTAGAGGAAAGGTCACCAACATTTGCAAGTGTTACGGCACGAGGAAGTGTGTTTATTTCTTCTGTTTTTGTAGTGCGTGTGACTGCGCGTACCACTGTTAAGATGATCAAAAGAGTGATGACGATAATAACAATTTGTTTTATGCGTGAAAGTTCCAAGAACCACTCCTTCAATTGAGTTTTCAAGTCTTTAATATCAATAATAATTTTCTGTAAATGTTGATTCATAATACTCCAAAGTATAGCAAAAATAAGGCTTTTTTGAAATATCTCGATCATACGAGATGAACGTGTGTATAACCCTTACTACACAAGGTGCTACCATTTATAGATAATGAAATTTTTTCTTGTATCGACGGCAGTTTTCTTTGCGTTACTTACTGATACTCATGCTGCTGGGTTAGATACATATGACTCTGTAAAGGCGAAGTATAAAGCAGGAGCCGGTGTACGAGTGCTTATCGTCCCAGGACACGATAATGAATTTTACGGCACAAGTTATCAAGGGACTAAGGAGGCAGACTTAACACTTGAATTAGCCAAAATAATAAAAAACGAAATGATGGTTGATCCACGATTTGATGTCACTCTTTCGCGGGATGATGCTGGGTATAATCCTGACTTCATGGAGTATCTTACTTCACATAGAGAAATGATAATAACAGATATTAACGACCAGAAAGAAGACATTAATCAATTAATAGCAAAAGGGGAGATAACCATAGAAGACGAAGTTCCTCATGCGGATGCTAACTCCGAAACAGCCATCAGGTTATATGGATTAAATAGCTGGGCTGATCATGAAGATTTCGATTTAGTGGTTCATGTACATTTCAATGATTATGGGGGTAGGAATTTAGATACCCCGGGAGAGTATTCTGGGTATTCAATTTATGTTCCAAATAAAGAACTTTATAATGCGAAGTTTTCAAAGGATTTGGGAGATGCTATCGGTAAAAGACTTTCCACGACACTATATAAAAGTAATCAACCTTCAGAAAAGAAAAATGGAAATGCTTACGGAGTGATTCCAGATTTTTATTTAATAGCTATGGGGGCATACAAAACCTCCAAAGCCCCTCGAACCCTTGTTGAATATTCATATATTTATGAACCACAACTTCAGTCAGGGTTTTTAACCCAAACTGCAAACGTATTGGGTCACGCTACTGCAATGGGCATACAAGATTTCTTATTAGGAAGTAAAGTTTCCACAGATAAGAATCTTATTTATTATTGGGACGAGACACTCGCACCATCGAGCATACCGAGCGCTGAGGTCTTGGCATTACAGTATGCATTAAGTGAGCTTGGATTTTTCCCTGCAAGTGGTTTTTCTCGAGAACGATGCTCGTTCACTGGTGTATTTGGTAAATGTACCAAGAAATCTCTCATGGCATTTCAGAAGAGTAAAGGTATTATTCCTTCAGGAATTACAGGTCCTACAACACGCAGGGTGCTCAATGATATTTTTAGATTAAGATAATTCAACTAAGAGTTTAAAAACAATACTAACGAGGTGTATACTTATTAGTATGCGTTTACCTTTTAAACATGGACTGACAATAGTTGCTCTTAGTGGCTATATAGGTTTTATGGTATTTGGCTTCATACATTTGATTCATATGGCAGATATGGGTATGCCGATGAAGGACTGCCCATTCGTGCAGATGGAACAAATGTTATGTCCTTCAAGTGTTGTGGGTCACATCGAAGCTTTGAAAACTACAAGTTTCTTTGTAATGCCATACAGTAATATCGTATTTCCGCTCATCGTATTTCTTTATGTATTTGCAACATATAAACCACCTTCGTTAAGTAAGAGAAGGATGTATGCGAAGAACCACACTAGAAAAGAATTTTCTCTTTTTCAGCACCTTTTTTCATCCGGTGTATTACATACAAAAGTATATTAAAGATAATGCAATAACTACACATTATTCATTACACGTATATATTTAACATCACTATTTATGACAATGACACACTATATGGAATTATTGGCGACTAATCAGCCGTGGAATCTTATTATCTACATGGCGATACCAGTAATTCTTGCAGAGACTATCGCGGTTACAGAATTATATTTACTCTTTACCAAAAATTTAGGTTCTTGGGTGCATAAACTTAATCGCTACGCAGGGATGGTAGTAGGGGTATATTTCCTAGGGGTATTTTTGTACCTTATGAACAATGCATTTATTCCTATCACCACAGGAGGGTTATGGCGCGGTCCGGCAGATGTAATTGCAGTGACATCGTATCTTCTTGGTGTGATACCTTTAGGTGGAATCGCATTACTTGAATTTGGTTTTATAGGGAGAGGAAAGAGTGTTATGGAAAAGCTCAAGCTTCATGCAATATTTGTAGGATTGTTCTTGATAGTAGCTCATATTGCTATGATATTCGGAATGCTTAATCCAGAATTACTTGGGTATGCACCTGTCAGTATGCCGGGAATGCCTATGTAAAGAAAGCAGATAAACAAAATACCCGCCTACGGCGGGTGTTTTGTTTATCTAGAGGAATACTTTTAATTTAGAATACTCTTCCGTGCATCATCTTAGGGGTTTTATAAAGGAGACCGATGATGAAGATAACAGTAAGCACTACGAATAACATAAGTAATGATATGAATCCTTTCGTAAGAGCAAGATAGAGTATGTAGTCACTTAATGCTCCATAAAGGAGTGCGAAAGCAGTGAAGAATAATCCAGGCATACTCGTACTTATTACTTCTGGATCATCTGTTTCTTGATTAGGGAATAGCGCTCCAAGAGAAAGCCCTAGTGTCACAATAAACACCGTCACCGAAATAAATAAAAGCACAGAGTAGAAAGCGTGTGTGAATGGCACATTTAGGATAAGTATATTTATGTAACTCATTAGTGTTCCGATTGATACAAAGAAGAGTGTATAAAATAAATACTTTCCGAAAAATATTTTCTTGAAATTAAGTGGAGCACTTCCAAGTATCCATGCTGTTTTCTTTTCTACACTGAAAGAAGGGAATACGAATCTTAATGTAAACGCTGATATGAAATAAACAGCTGCGATATATCGTAGGGTTTGTAGAATGACAATTTGTGCATTGATATCTGGTGTGTACCTGCGTAGATTATGACCAAGTATGAAATTAGTTCCTATTTCTATAGCCCAAATAAACATAAGAAACAAAAACCAAAGTATTCCTTTGAAGTCACGACTAGAAACAAGCGCTTCTTTTTTGAACAATGCTGTAGTGGTACTACCAGTAAACTGATACACCATTTTATTTTGCATCAAAGCACTCTCCTTGGTGTCTATCTTTCTACTACCTTCTTGGAATTTTTGCCACATTGGATAGAATAGCTTAGATACTTTGACCCATACAAGTAATGAAACCAAAACTAGTGCACACAAGATTCCAAAATTAAGTAGCGCTGTAGTGAGTTCACCATTTTGGAGATGTATAATTTCTAATGCGAAAGGGTGAGTAGGGAAACCTACGAAATGGCTCCCGATATTTGAGAAGTTAAGCATCGCATCAGCATCATCTGCCTTGAATATTCTTACTAAGTCTACATTTTTTAATGCTTTCCAAATAAAAATTGAACTCACAGCTATCACCAAGAGTAGGGAGGTTATAAGACCACCGAAGGTAAAGCGTAAGCCTTTTATTTTTTTTGAAAGTAAATAATAGCTATAACTTATTCCGACAACTATAGATAGCGTAGAAGCATTTAATAAGAGAAGTAACAGTAAGATAGATATTGATAACAGTATCAAGCTTATGAAACCTAGTCCGTAGACTTTATTAAATGCAAGAATCATAGGCAAGAACATCACCAGTAACGGCCATGCTGAAGCAAGTAAGCTTTTTATGGAAACAACTGTAGGGAATAACGTATATGAAGGAGTACTTATAATCCAATTATTATATTCACCGCGGAAGAGATTGAAGATTCCAGAAATCATCGAGCTTAGTATGATAACCACAGCAAGCACAAGTAAGAATGTTTCGTACACGAAGAGTAAAAGAGGTAACTTGAACTCAGGTTCAAAAACGATATTTATGTATCTAAAACTTGATACAAAAAACGCGTATATACCGACACCAACAACCACAACCACAAGAAGGAACAAAAGCACAGTTATGAGCTTGGCTAACTTCTTAGTTCTAAGATATTTACTGAACTTCGTTAATTCAAAGTTTAAAAAGAGTGACAACATTTTAGGCAAGTTTCTTATAAATATCTTCTAGGGTCGCTTCTCCTCCAAGTCCTGCTTTCTCACGTAGTTCTCCTAGTGTCCCCACGGTAACAAGCTTACCGTCTTTTAAGAATCCGATACGGTCAGATATTTCTTGTGCTACAGGGAGGGTGTGGGTCACAAGAAGTATTGATCCACCATTCTTTGCGTACTCAGTAAACATTTTTTTAGCTATTTCGGCACCTGTTGGATCAAGCCCTACAATTGGTTCGTCTATCAATAGTAATTTCGGTGTGTGAGATATAGCAGAAGTGATACTAAACTTCTGCTTGTTACCACGAGAATATTCTTCGAAGTATTGTTTTTCTAGACCATTTAAATTAAATATACTCAGTAGTTCTGGTAGACGCTTCATACGTGTTTCTTCATCAACACCGAAGAGTGCTTGAGTAAAAGAGAGGAATTCTTCACCGGTCATGGTAGGCCATACAGATGGTTCATCAGGGATGTAACCGATTTCTCGTTTAGCATCTTCAGGGCTTTTAGATATATCGTGATTATCTATAGTGATATGACCACTTGTAGGTTGAAGTAATCCAACGATTGATTTCACAATAGTTGTTTTACCAGAACTGTTCGGTCCAATAAGTGAGAATATTTCTCCTTTGTTAATTTCGAAACTTACTCCATCTACCGCCTTCTTTTCACCAAAATGTTTTGTTAAATTATGTACTTTAAGCATCTAGATAGTATAGACGGAGAGCGCCTTTTGCGAAAGGGAACAAAAGCACCGCAAGAGGTGCTCTTGCGGTACGATGCTTGGCTATTCTTCTCGGATGATAAGTCCGGAAAGTGTAAGTGTCAGGACGACACTCCAGAGGAAGGTGACATTCCAATGTTCCCCCAAGCCAACGATGTATGATGCGATGATGGCAATTGCCAAGAAGAGCGCACACACAAGCAGGGTATACTTCAGAATCTTCCTCATTTTCAGTGTCCTTTCAAAAGTGGTTAGCCAGTATGGCGACACTTAACGTGCATTGAGTAGTACATTACTGTTTTAAACATTTTTTGTCAACAGAAGAATTTCTTGAAGTTTTCTAAGAACATTTACCAAGATATATTAAAATATTAGATTCAGAATAATAAACTCCTTCTTTTTCTGTTCCTATCATTTTGCACACAGGTGTTCCTTTTGCTCCATTAACGCACAAGTAGTTTTTGTCAGGAGGGGATTGTGGTGCGATGTCGAATAGTTTTAAATCTTTACAACAGGTTTTTCCATTAATAACTTTTCCGCCATCGTTAAGTTCTCCTTCTTTTGCACAGACAGTATTAGAGCCGTATTTATTTTTAATAAAGTAACCACTACCACCAAGTATTACAATACCGAGCAATATACTGACAATTGTCATTGTGGTGAATTCTTTGTTGTATTTCATATTTTATATTTGAGCTCTACACGCTGATTCTTCCTGTTCTGCGGTAGAGGAAAGATTTTCTGGTATTAGATACTTCTTCATGCCTTCAGTGAGTAATTTAGTTACATCAATAAAAAATGTTTTTTCTGGTTCGCTCCACGCACTATCACAAGAAGTGTTAGTTCCTATCGTGTGATACTTAAGAACAAGCTTTTCTTTGTCGGTTGCGAGTAAGAATATTTCGCTATAGCACGCTCGCGGATCATCTTTGGAAAGGGTGGTGTTGTTTTCTTCGTAGATAAGTGTTGTTTCATTAGTGATAGTATCTAGAATAAAGATCTTATTAGAAAATTCGCACTTTGATAAATCTCCAAAAGAGTTATGACTGAGATAGTATTTACCAGGAAGATTTTCAACTGGAATAGCACCTACTATAGGAGGCGTTGTACCTACTGGTACGACATTGATAATCGTATTGGTCCAGCCTGTACTTGTAGAATTAATATTATCGATTACTTGTGATGGGATATTGTAGATTACTTTGTTATCAGTGGATACTATGTTGTTATCTATTACGATGTATTTTTCTCCAGCGAAGTCCTTAGGTGGTAATGGTTTATTAACCGATGGTGAAGATGGTTGGTTGTTTACATATGATGAAGGCGCGATTGAACTATCTGCCTGTCTATAAAGCGCCGCGATAGCGTAATTCTGTGAAAGTGATGAACCAACTTTATCAACAACAAGAGCAATAGAAGAAGAAATACGTGATGCAGTTTTTGAAAGAATAGTTTTCTGAGTTGGAACTACTGGAGTAGGGGTCGTAGTTATTTTACTTGAGAGTTCTCTGGAAGCTTCTGTTGTGGTGGCAATTTCTGAGTTTAGAGTCGTAGTAGATTCCGTAGAAGAAATAACATTACTAGGAGTTGTCTTCGTCTCTGTTTGCCCCTGATATCTCGTGTAAGCTGTTTTAAGAACTAATCCTGCGATAACAGCGAGTATGGCGAAGTAAATAAACTTTTTATTCATTACATAAGTATAGCAAGCGAAGTGATTTATCTACTGAAGATATCCGGAACCACTCGCTTCTACTTTTATAAGTATCGCCGTATACTAAAGGTATATGAAAACAATACAAAAGTATCTATGGCTTATTCCGGGAGCGTATGTTGCATTTATGTTCGGTGGAAAGATTGTAGAAGGTTTACAATACAGTGAAGAATTCCAAGCTATTATCAGTGTCATTAAACCGCTTGCTCCATTTGCTCACACACTCACACCGTTTGTAGGCATACTTGATTTCTCTATCGCAGTTCTTTTTATACTTAGTCCATTTATTTTCAAATCTGGATGTAAGCGATCATTCTTCTTTTTCTGGGCGATGGTCTGGCCTTTTGTTCCGTCTTCTCTTAGATATTTTGGTGGTGTTGCAGATTTTGAAATCGTCGAAGTACTTTCGATTTCAATAAGTGCAGTTATTTCATATCTTCTTTGGAAAAAGTTTTCGAAGTAAGTGTGGCATAAATAATAGAAGAGTATAAAAAGCAAAACCCACCGAAGCGGGAATTGCTTGGTGGGTGCAATATTATGCATTAGCATCGTTAACGTGAACAGTCACTCGGTGACCTTGGTTGCTTAGGGTGTTACCAGGTTAGTTAAAAACACCCGTATGCTTTGATGAGCAATATAAGCACCAATCAGCCACCCAGTAATGCTTGCCCCTAAATACCAGAACGGAGCGTCGGACTCTTCGTCATACTCTCCTGTTGTTGCTGCGGCCAACATTTTGGAAATAGAAAACGTCTTGACTGCTGACCGCAGTAAGGTGATAAGGCCAAAGAGGACAAGCAAGACGACACTTACAGTAAGAGAGGTCTTGATTGTAAGTACGTAAAACAAAAACGAAACAATGAGCGACAGAACGTATTTTTTCACAGTGCTTCCTTGAGGTGAATGAATTAATCGTTAATCTACATCGAAGGAGTACTTTTGTCAATTATGTATAAAAAGAGGGGTGTGCAAAAAGAAACCGCCACAAGGGAGGTCTCTTGGGCGGTAATGCGAGTCGAGATGCTACTCTTCGACGATATGAAACTGATGGCAAGCATGCTTGATGAAAGGTGTTGCTTGGCGAAGTTTGGCAAGTTTCGATTCCGCAACGTCTTGTGATTCGTAACAGGCCACAACTTGAGGTCTTGACGTAAACATTGCATGAATCGCTTTTGCTTCCAAATCATCCTCAGTGATGCCGAGAATGATCGCCACCTGTTGTTTGTTGGGGTGGACAAATTGCAATATTTCCTTCGAGTAGCAGTTGCAAACGCGAAGGACAATGCGGGATTTGGATGGTTTCTCGGACAGGGACTTGCGTTTGGTGTTACGTGACACAGCCGGCGGGGTGAGAATTGCATTCATTCGAAGCTCCTCTTTTATAATGTACAAGGACAATACTATATAACATAATATATAGTATTGTCAATATTAGGTTTTAAATGACACCCACTTTATTTATATGCAAAAAGTACACCTTACAATTTCTGAATATTTGCAGTAACTGCCATGTGGTCGCTAACACCATCTACCAACTTAACATTCGATGCAATATAGGAAGGTGTTGTAAAAAGACCATCAACCATCAGCTGAATACCTTTAACTTTATGTAAATTTTGATCGATACTCGTTTTGTACTCTAAAGGTATATTATCTTTATATTGTTTTTCTAAACGAGTAAATGACTCATTCCCACGAGGAGCATTCATGTCACCACACATGACAAGTTCTCCCAGTTTATTTAATTGTTCTAAAAATAAATCTATCACCTCTAATTGGTAGGGAGTAGTTTCTCCCTCCTTTGTTACAGGTAGTTGTGCAGTTACAAATTTATATTCCTTTCCATCTGTATTGTGTATAGTTGCCCACACCAAAGCTTTGTTTTTTTGATAGTCTTCGTTAGAGATATATTCATCAAATGGTCTTAAAATATTATCCCCTTTTCCTGTGTAAAAAATTGACCCAGACTCAAGTATATTTTTTGCAAAAATTGCCACCCCTTGTTTTTTTCCTGTTAAATCAGGATATTTTTTACTATTTAAATAACTCCATACTTGGTAAACGCCATCCAAGCCTAGCTCTTTCTTATACATATCAAAATCTTCTTCTAGAAGTTCTTGTATACAAACAACATCTGCTGTTTCTTTCTTAATAAACGCTATTACATTTTCATTATGTAAATTATTTTCAATATTAATTGATATTAATTTCATAGGTATAGTATACACAAGGGGTTGTTGTGGGGAGGTGAGGTTTATTCGTTTTATATAAAAACAAAAAACCGCCGAAGCAGTCTTTTGCTTGGACGGTAATGCGGTAGGTGTTTTATCTAGCGCCCCCACATATCCGATATCCTCATCCTTTTGGTTATCGTCGACGAAGGTAATTTCTCGTCTTTTTTGATTTCGTTTTTGATTTCGTTTGTTTCTCTGCAGGTACTTTTGGCTTTTTTTGGTAATCTTGCGGGATTTTTATTTCTCCCACACCAGCTTGACTTGCTTTCATGGTTTGCCCCGGTTGATATAACAGTATGGATTTTACAATATACAACTTATTTGTCAATTTTATTTGCGGCAGGGATCTCTCCAGCGTCGTTATCACTTTGCTGGACTACGACTTTAACAAGTTGATTACAACTTAAAAAGTCGGTAGCCTACGGTTCGACCCTGCTCGCCTAGGAGTTAAAAGTAAAAGTCCCCATGAAGGGGACTTTTACTTTTAATGCTCCGGCGGCAGGGATCGAACCTGCGACCAATTGCTTAACAGGCAACTGCTCTACCGCTGAGCTACACCGGAATGTTATGTTAGCTCGAAAACTGTAACCATATCGCCACACCTTACGCTGGTGCTTCAGGTATACACTCGACATATCTCGTTAAATCTCGTCGAATGTACGTACCATAATACAAGAAAGTTGAGCTTTTTACAATCCCCAGAAAAGGGGATTTGACACCTTGGTATATTAGATGTAGAAATAGGGGGATGTCGATTCTGTTCCTACTAATTTAGAAGTAAAAGGAGATTTCTTAATGCAAACCACCACAGGTCTTACCGAGAAAGAACAACGTCGTCTGGACCAGCGGGAATTGTTGGACGCCATCAGTATGCGGGTTGATTCTCTCATCGAAGATCACCCCTCAGTGCGCGGTCAGCACTTTCTGCCGGAAAGGCTCTACAGGGGAGTGGCCTTCTGTTGCGGAGAAGCGACAGGCGAAGGCACGTTCCCAGGCAGTGGTAGCGGTATGTATCAAGCGACCACGCTGTTCATGGAACATGTGCACAGGCCCATTTCCCAGTTCGTGGAAGGTAGTTCGCATCGAGAGGCAGAGTACCACTATCTGATGCGGATGCAGGCTGAGCGCCACCATCGCATCGCTTTCAGTCGCATCTTCAACCCGTTCGATATCACCTCCAGCTGACCTCACAGCAAGGGAAAGTAGTAACAACCCGCCAGTAACTTGGCGGGTTGCGTTCTTTCTATGCCATATTATGATTGACTGACTTTTGTATTTAGTATAGAAAGAAGGTGGGAAGCACTTTCGAGTACTTAGTGCATTAACTTTTGGGAGGGGTGGAATATGAATCGGAATGAAATACGACGTCAAGCGCAAGAGAAACTGTGGAGAGAAATTGAAACAAAACTTGCTTACGGAACTGAAAGCGAGAATGCAATGGCGATGTATGCCCAAATAGCAGTCTGCATTCTTCAAACACAATTTTGTAGATACGGTCACCAGAGCGCTCAGTCAGAACTTGAAGCGGAAGCAGAGCGCCTGTTCCAACTGATTGTTTTGAAACCGATTAACGATTTCAGCGAGACTCCCGTTGAGGGTTTCACCCCAACACCAGCTGAACAGTCAGCCGAGTATACGTACCTTTGTCACAAGGTGCTCAAACATTGTTTGGATTTGGTCTTTCTCGGAACAAGGAATCCATACGGCTGATGTTTCGGTCGTGATAAATAGTGAGTGGGGTTTAACCCCGCTCGCTATTTTTTATTTTAGTTTTATTTATGTAAAGTAGTTGCATTAACATATAGTAATATGCTAATATGTTTATATGGCAGATTTATGCGGAGAAATAAATAAGTTCGGAAAAGGTATCGGACACGCAACACGGTATCGTATTTTGGAAGCGCTTATGCGAGGAAGGAAAACTGTCGGTGAATTATCACTTCTTGTGAAAGTTTCCCAACCAGTAACATCACAACATTTAAAAATTTTGAAAGAAAGTGGACTTGTCATCGATGAAAAGGTAGGGAAAGAGGTTTTTTATACAGTAAATACCGAGCACACACTTAAATTATTAACCGCACTAGTATCTGATTTAGAAAAGAAAAGGAAACGATAGAGGATTATTACAAATAAACAATTTATATACAACACTATGGAAAAATTAAAACTAGGAATTATTATCGGAAGTGTACGCGAAGGAAGATTTTCGGAGCATACTGCAAAATTTATAACAGAACTAGCCAAGAATCATGGAGAATTCGAAGTAACAGTACTTGATCTAAAGGATACTGCTCTTCCTTTCTTAGACAAAAAGACTTCACCATCTTGGGTAACTGGTTCTTATGGTGATGAAGCTACTGATTCATGGGCAAAGAAAATACAAGACTTAGATGCTTATATTATGGTAACTCCAGAATATAATCATGCACCTTCAGCTGTACTTAAAAATGCTATCGACTCAATAGCACACGAATGGGGTAAGAAACCAGTAGGATTCGTAGCTCATGGTTCTGTAGGTGGAGCTCGTGCCGTAGAACATCTACGCCAAATCGCAGTAGAAATGGATATGGTACCAGTTCGTAATGCTGTACATATCATAGGAGGTCCTTGGAATTTGCTTGATGAAGCAGGCAATATTAAAGCGGGGACATTCGACCACTATGCTAAATCAGCAGAAAACATGCTAGCAGACATTTCATGGTGGGGTAAGATTACTAAAAATGCTAAAAGTGCATAATTAAGAGACTTTAAGGGTCTTACAGAAACTAAAGAGTCCTCGCACCCATGGGTGCGAGGACACTTTAGTTCTAGAGTATTTCTGTTTCATTTTTCTTCTGTCCACAGGTACTTTGTTGCGACTATTTCTGATATACTAAATGCATAATACCAAATATATGCACATAACAATCACTGGTGTTCACTTAGAAATTACAGAAGCAATACGCGAATATGTAAATACTCGCATGTCGTCACTTAATAAGTATTCTCACAATGATAATGGTGCAAAAGTGTCTGTAGAATTAACTAAGACCACAGCGCATCATAGTCACGGAGATGTGTTTCAAGTAGAAGTGCATGCTCACATACGTGGAACAAGCGTGAATGTGAAAGCAGTTAGAGATGATCTCTACAGTGCAATAGATGAGGTAAGAGATATGTTAGCAAGAGAGCTTACTGAAGAGAAAGACAAGAAAATTTCATTATTCAAGAAAGGTGCTCACAGATTAAAAAAGTTACTTAAGTTTCAAAACGATTAATATATATGTACAATGATGACGCAAAGATGACCTACGCAATAATAGCAATACTCGTCGTAGTGCTTGCAGGTATTGCTTATTACTTACGAAGTAATTCTGTAGATGAAGTTGGAAAAGCTAAGATAAGTGTTATTACAGAGACCAAGGTAGTCGATACTAAGAAGCTTAACGCGACGACTACTACACCTGTAGCCACCACGACAGCTAGTACCACACCATCATCTACTAACGCCACCACAACTTCTATGAACAACACTACAACAATACCAAAGACAGTAACCGGAGCAGTGATTCACACGAATTTAGGAGACATTGAAGTTGCTTTCACCAAAGATACTGCTCAAGGAACTGTTACTAACTTCGTATCGCTCGCAGCTACTGACTTCTATAACGGAATTAGATTCCACCGTGTTATCGAAGGATTCATGATACAAGCAGGAGATCCGCTTTCTAAAGATATTTCTAAGAAAAATCTTTGGGGAACGGGAGGTCCAGGATACACCATTAAAGATGAGTTAACAGGCAAGGAAACCTACGGTGAAGGAACACTCGCTATGGCCAGAACCTCAGCACCTAACTCTGGAGGAAGTCAGTTCTTCATCGTTACTGGCCCTCAAGCAGCAGGAATGCCACCAGATTACACAGTATTCGGTAAAGTGGTAAAAGGTCTAGATGTTGCTAAGAAGATTCAATCAGTGCCACGTGATTCATCAGACAGACCACTTGATGATGTGATTATTAAGTCAGTAGAACTTAAATAATAGTAAGTTTTAACTAAAAGAAGAAACCCCGCGCTTCGCGTGGGGTTTCTTCTTTCTATAAGTAACCTCTTTCGAAATCATCCCATCCAATTTCGTTTTTACCTTCTGGAATTACTTGTAGAATTATTTCTGTCGCATCAGTATCTTTGGTAATTTCTTTTTGCATATCGACATTGGTCACTTTCACACGCATAGGTTTATCTTTATGATTGATGAAAAAATAAATTCCAGGCCATGGAGTCAATGCTCTATATTTACGTAACACCTCGTATGCTTTTGTTTCTAATGTAATTTCTCCTAATGACTTTTCAATCTTGGTGCAGTACGTGGCTTTACCATGCTCTTGTTCTTTGGGGAGTAAAGTGTCATCTAGATAGGATGGTAGTACCTGAAGAAGTAATTCTCCACCGATTTGTCCGCATGATACCTCAAGTGTTCCAGCTGTTGCGGTTGCATCTATCATGAATGCAGTTTGCACAAGTATCGGTCCATGGTCCATGTCATTATCTAGTTTGATTATAGATACTCCCGTGGTGATAGAACCATCAAGTAGAGCGCTTTCTATAGGAGAGGCACCACGATACAGTGGAAGTAAAGATGGGTGAACATTTAGTATTCCTTTTCTAGGAGTTGCCAAGATTTTCTCTGGAATTAATTTCCCATATGAAGCTACGATGAAGAGGTCATATGAAGTATCAAGAAGTGGTGATTCTCCACGAATATCTTTTAAACTTTCTGGTTGAAGTACAGGGATACCTTTTAAATCACACCATGTTTTTATATGGGGTGAAGTCATGGTCATGTGACGTCCTGATGGAGCATCAGGTTTTGTAACTACATATTTAGGCACAAGACCAGCACGATAAAGAGATGCAAGAACGCTTTCAGCTAGAGCTCCAGTACCGAAGAAAATGAAAGAAGGATTACTCATATGTCTTCATAATATCAAAAATAAAGACTTTTGACACAATTTCTTTGTGGGTATAGCATGTACACTAATCAATCAACTGTTGTTTCAATTAACGAAAGGGGAGAAAGTGAACCAATCCATACCAAGTGTTTTCTCTGATATTGCATTAGCAATTCACACAGATACGTCCCTTACCGAGGAAGAAAAAGCACTCCTTGGGAGCAATGAGAAGCAAGAGCGTATCAAGTCAGTTCTTCGGGTCGCGGTGTATATCGCACTGTTTGATTCCGTCTGTACCCCCAGACGGTACCCGTTGTGCGAAGCAACTCTTCGTCTCGCACGTAGCGAAGTGCCAGCTTCACTTACACCCGAAGGGAATGTTCCTTGGGAAGTTACTATCCCATTCCCAGAAAAGGAGTACACGCTTCGAGCTTTCATTTTCTTCAACAAGGAAGGCAGGGTGGAAATAAGGGACCGTTTGGGGAACTTCATTTCCTCGGGGCGTCAGTACCTTCAGTGACTCGAAACAAGAGCGGCCCGCATGCGGGTCGCTCTTTTGTTTCATTAAGAATCCTTATTTGTTTTCTTTTCGGATGCTCGCACTTCTTCTTCGGTGTATTCTTCGAAATCGTATCCATGGTCGATGAAAAGTATTCCATCCAAATGTTCTGCTTCATGTTGGAAAATTTGTGCGATAAGTCCGCCTGCTCCAAATGTGAATTTATTACCTTCTACATCATAAGCTTCTATAGTCACATTAGAATGACGCTTAGTTCTACCATATATCCATCGCACTGAGAGACATCCTTCGTGCATCTCTTCTGTTTTTTTCGATGCTTTGGTAATTTTGGGATTGATGAATACTAACGGTTTCCACTTAGCTTTCGGTTCATAGGCTTTTTCACTTACCACAAATATTCGTAACGGTAAGTCTATCTGCGGAGCTGCGATAGCAACACCGTCGTGTTCCTTGGCGAGAGCTTGAGACATAGCAGTTATTACCTCACGGAGATAGTCACTCCCGAATTCAGATTTCTTGATAGCACGCGCAGTAGCACGCAATGTGTTATCATCGCGGGCGTCTATTTGAATTATTGTTTGGCTTACCTTCGTCATATATTTATATAATCCTAGCAGAAAATAAGTAACAAACCAATTAGGAAATGTAATAATATTTTACAGACATAATAGTTACTTCGATTCACTGAAGAAATGGAGGGGGTTCACTTCTATTTCTCCGATTGCTAATATCGTACGTAATTTCTCACGCAGTACTCTGTCATCTTCGTAACGTTTCGCATCGATGTGTAAGAACAATAGTGTTTTCCCACCACCAGCTTCGAACCAAAACATTTCGAATTCCTTACATTCATTTTCTAACTTTAGACGAAGATCATTATTTAAATTGTACATACGTGTTTTTATAACTACGTAATACGGAGGGAGGTGGTACTTTTTTCTTCCTTCGAGCGTGTCTTTATAGAATTCCATGAAGCTATGACTTTTCGCATATTTCATTACGGGCATTTTGATAAGACGAGTTTGAAGTAAGACTGTACCCTCACTACGAACCTTCTCTGCCATTTCTGTGACGAGGTGAAGTATCTTCTCATCGGTCCTGTATTCTGGAAGTGAGAAGAGTGAATCAAGTGAGAGAACTACTATTTCATCCGCGTGTTCTAAGACATTATGTGCCATCTCAGTTCCGATAAGCACTCCATATGGTGAAGCTTTCCATGCTTCGTACATTTTTTTTACTTTGGTTCTTGTGTTCGTTCTTTCGCCATCAATACAAAACGTAGGAATACCAAGAAGGTTAAGCTCTTCTTCTATACCAGTAGTCGCAACCCCGAGAGTGGTAAGTCTCCATCCTCCACAGTGCTTACAGGCAAGCGTTGTATCACCTTGAATCTGTACTATGTGTTCACACTCATGGCAGACGAAGGTTCGCATACCGCCTATTTTGTGTAAGACATATGGGCGATTACATTTTTCACAAGAAAATAAACTTCCACAATCACTACATATGGTTGTTGGGTACATTCCTTTTCTATGAGCGTAGAAAAAATAATGTCCACGCTTGTCTTTGTGCATTCTGGAAAGTAATGAAAGAGCTTTCTTAGAAAGATATGGTGAAGCAACCTTTTCTTCATCTGTCATAGACACTACTTCTATAGGGGTGTCATTGCGGAATTGTAATGGCATCACTTCGTGGGCTATTCTTTGTTCAAGAGTGCGGTGAGCGTTAAGTGAGAGAAGGTGTGCTCCTAGTATGAGTCTTGCTCGGGACGCTTTTGCAGTACGTATAAGTACATCACGCATATCATATCGTTCGCCGTGTCCATAATAATAATGGCTTTGTTCACGTTCGATTACTATAGTACCGATATCATCACGTACCCATGGAGTAAGTGAAGGTGTTGCGAGTATAAGCATCGGATGCTTAGTTTCTAGTAATGTTTTGTAATTACTATTCCATTGCTTTTCGGTAAGGGCACTGTGTAGTTGTACAACATATTCTTCAATACCTCGTGCGAAAAAGTTCTCTGCATGAGTAAGGTCTGTGATAGTAGGGAAGAAGAATACAATAGATTGTTTCTTGGCGAAAGATTCTCTAATGATACTTTTATATCTAGTGAGTCGTTCTTTATATGAATGCTGAAGTAAGAGCATGTCGTAACCAGGTTTCGGCTTCTGTTCTTTAAGTGGGGTTACTTTACCGTTGAATAGTTTTTCTGGAAGGAAATCATAAATCATCTTTCCGAGAGGAAAGAGATTATATGATGAGACATCATATAGTGCTTGGAATATTGTCGGGTGAATATAATTTTTTGAAAGTATTTTGGAAATTTTCCTGATACCGAACATTGCACCTCGCAACTCTTGCTTCTGATCTCGAGCAGGGGAGACTTGAAGTACGAGACCTTTTAGGTTTCTTTTTTTAATGGGTACTTCTACAAGGTCGCCTGCTTCTACAGACTCTTTGGAAAAATATGTTAATTCTTCGTGAGGTATTCCATCCGCAAGCGGTGCTATCGTTAACACATACATACCTGTAAGTATAACGCTTCTATGGTATTGTCGGTAATGTAATAAAAAGCAACAAAAACAAGGGAATTTCAACTTTTTGGTTATTTTGTGGCATATATCCTAGAGCTTTTCATTATGGTATAATGCCCGAACAATGGGACTTTTTACTAACAAACTCGGAATAGATTTAGGAACAGCAAACACGCTTGTGTATGTTCCTGGGCAAGGTGTAGTACTGTGTGAACCATCAGTGGTTGCGATATCAGAAACTGATAATAAAATCTTAGCCGTCGGTCTTGAAGCGAAAGAAATGCTTGGGAAGACTCCAGACTCTATCATTGCATATCGTCCTATGCGCGATGGAGTAATTGCTGACTATCGTGTTACTGAAGCAATGCTACGTTACTACATTAATAAAGCACTTCCTCGATTCCATTTTCTTAAACCTGAAGTTATGGTTTCTGTTCCAGCTGGAGTTACTTCTACTGAACGCCGTGCGGTGGTGGAGGCTGCTATTAATGCAGGAGCGAAGAATGCATATGTAGTGAAGGAACCGATTCTTGCCGCTATCGGAGCTGGTATTCCGATTCATGAAGCACAGGGGAGAATGATAGTTGATATTGGAGGCGGAACGACAGACGTAGCAGTTATCTCTCTTGGAGGTATTGTATGTAGTACTTCTGTTAAGTGTGCTGGGAATAAAGTTGATCAAGCAATTATTGATTACATTAAGAAGACATACAATCTTGCTATTGGAGATCAGACAGCAGAAGAGATTAAAATTAAAATTGGTTCAGCTCTCCCTCTTGAAGAAGAGCTTTCTATGAAAGTAAAAGGGCGTGATTTCATCGCAGGACTTCCACGTACTGTAGAAGTACGCACTAATGAAATTGTAAAAGCGATTGATAAGGAACTTAAGATGATGATTAAGGCGATTAAAGATGTGTTACAAGAAACCCCACCAGAACTTGCATCAGATATTATTGATAATGGAATTATCATGAGTGGTGGATCATCGATGCTTTCTCATTTCCCAGAACTTGTAGAACGTCGTACCGGTGTGAAGGCGGTTCTCGCAGAAGATGCATTCTATTGTGTTGCTAAAGGTACTGGTATCGCACTCGAGCATCTTGATACTTACAAGCGTTCAATATTTGCCAAAAAATAAATAGAGGCGCGACTTTCGTCGCGCCTCATGTCGGTCGCTATGACATCGTTCACGCTGCCAACAGCTTTTCCCTCTCAGTGAAAGGATCAGAGTCACACAGCGTCCCATGCCACCTTGTGTGCTCCTGGCACATGACTACTGGGTAAACAGACCCCCAACAATTTATGAGTCCAACGCCGACTGATTTTTCCATACAACCTTTGTGCCAACACACTGGCTGCATCTCTTCGCTCAGGAATTTCAGTTCCTTGGGCTGTAAGAAACTGTGGTGGCTATGAGGGTAGAGAATATCGGCAAGAGCTGATACAGAATACCCCATTGCCGATATGACGAGCTCTTCTGGAGGAAGCCACATGAAGGCATACGTCTTGTCGTCCTCACAGCGCCAATGGGGGTACGCCTCCGAGAAAAAATAACCCCAGAGTTCGGCTTGTTTTTTACTTGCTTTTATTTTTACAAGCATAACCCCACCTTCTTTGTCGAACCCAACTACCTTGCCGAGGACTTCGTTCGGGTGATCTGTGTCTGTAACCAGATCACTGACTTTGAAACCGGCATGTTCCATCCCTGGAAGGATTGTCTGAAAAGGTTGTGGCTCATAAAGAATAAGGGCTGTGTTTTGAAAAGAGCGTGAAGCGTGCATAGTGTCACTCCTTGAGGGAAGTTATAATGCGGAATGTTGCTTGCCGTAAACTATACTTCATAAGTATAGAAATGTAAAATGTTCGCTTCTTGGTATACTCACTACATGGATTTCTCAACTATTTTCCGCACACCACATCACGCTATTACTTTTGCTACCTTTGATAGAGGAATGTTTCTTAATGAAATTATCGCGTATTTAAAAGAATCTAAACATCGCTACGAAAGTATCGAAGCTAATGTAATAGATATAGATACTGCGCGAATGCTTAAGTCTTGGAGCATTACATCATACGGTGAACCTAAGATTATGGTACTTTCTTTTCACACTATTACAGTGCCAGCGCAGAATGCACTTCTTAAAATTCTCGAAGAGCCACAAGAGGGATCACGATTTATTTTGATTACTTCTAATATAGATGCATTGCTTCCCACTGTGCGTTCACGATTACAAGAACAGAGGATACACGAAAAGCACGATATAGATAAAACAGTGAGATTATTTTTAAAAACTGCCCAAACATCACGTATAAAGTTAGATGAAATAGAAGCATTACTTGAAGCACGCGATGAAGAGGATAGAAAAGACCGCGAAAAGTTACAAGCTTTCATAAGTAATCTTCTTGAAGCACTAGTGCAAGAAAAAGTTGATAGTAAGATTCAAAAAGAAGTCGCGCAGTTCGCACTCTATGCAAGTGATCCTGCTTCATCTGGTAAAACACTTCTTGAGTATCTCGCATTACGTGTACCACGCGTCGCCCTGTGATATAATCTTTGCATCAAGATTGTAACCAATTATCAATAAACATTTACCATATATATGGCATATTCATTTACCGAAACAGAATCAAATAAAGCGAAAATAATCGAATGGCTACAAAACGAGTATCGTGCCATTCAAACAGGGCGCGCGACACCTGCAGTGCTTGATGGTATCGCGATTGAACAATACGGTTCTCGCACTCCACTTGCTCACGTTGCTAGTATTTCTATCGAAGACCCACGCACACTTCGTGTTGCTCCATGGGATAAGAGTGTGATTCGTGATATTGAGAAATCTATTAACGAAGCAGATATCGGACTTTCAGTTTCATCAGATGATCAAGGTCTTCGCGTAGCATTCCCGATGCTTACCACCGAAACTCGTCAGAAACTTGTAAAAGTCCTTAAGGATAGATTAGAAGAAGCTCGTGTACGAGTACGCGCGATGCGTGAAGATGTAAATAAAGATATCGATGCTCGTTCTAAAGGAGGAGAATATGGAGAAGACGATCGTATGGGGTACAGAGATCAACTTCAGAAAATTGTAGACGGAGCAAATGCTGACCTCGAAGGAGTTTTTGCAAAAAAAGAAAAAGAAGTTCTAGGAGAGTAGACGACAAAGAGTCCGTAGGCTAGTAAGCCTCGGACAGGGGGAATAGACAACTAAATAATCAAAAGAAAACGCGCCTAAGGGGCGCGTTTTTGCAATTCGATGCAGTCGTCACGTAGTATTACGTTTTGTGCATACCTTTCGGAAGAGGTTTGTTCTTCTCTCGTTCCTGGGCTTGTTTTTTTACGAGCTTGGCTTGCTCGATGACAGAGAAGCATTCCCGCACTTCACCCATAGTCAACTTTCTTCCTTGGGCATATGCGACTTGGTATTCTGTTTTCGCATTTGGCGGAGGCCGTTCATAGCTGGTGCATATCAAGTCAGAAACACTCGCGACGATGGCCACGGTGTCCTTCTCGTCCTCGTCATTTACTGCTTCAGTCGGAGGTGTGTACGGTTCGTATGTGGCTAGCTTCACCTTCTTCAGGCAGTCTGCAATTTCTACTGCCTTGAAAAGAAGAGACGAAAGTGTGCCGGAAATGATGTAGGTGCTTGGCACGATCTTCTCTCCTTTGATTTGCGCACAGGTGATACGTTCCTGTGGAGTTCCTTCACTGTGCACTTCTCGCCGGAAAAGCCGAGGCATCTCGGTGACCTTTTTGGGGTCCACGTTTGGGTTCTTCTCTTGCGCGTTTGCAACGGCGGAAAAGAAGAAAAGCAGTAAAGCTAGGATCGTTTTTTGCACGACACTCCTCACTTTCCATTAGTTGATTTTGAATTGGGTTTGTACAAACTTCATATAAAACACTACCGTCCTTTCTGTTTGATGTCAATTTTCAAAATAGCGTATTTCGTATACACTACACCCA
>CAYVUY010000007.1:0-29520 GCA_964455195.1 uncultured Candidatus Saccharibacteria bacterium | reverse complement strand
ATTACCTTCAATAACAAGTGATACCACTGGGCCAGCACACATGTAGTGCACCATTGCACGAATAATATCCTTTCCGTATTCGATGGCTTCTTTATCAATCTTGTGTCCGAGAGATTTCTTGTTCTCAAGAATGTTAGTCCCCTTTTTCGTGTACCATGCATCATCTTTATTATAGTGAGCCCACAATGTTTCTTCATTTACCATGTGCATTTTCATGGCAACAATTTTAAGACCGATACGTTCGAATCGCTTGATGATTTCTCCTACGAGACCGCGTTGTACTGCGTCTGGTTTAAGAATAATGAATGTACGTTCTTTTTTTGGATGTGATGGTTTCATAGTTGATGATGGCTAATTAAACACGATTATAATGTGCCATATTATACCAAAAATCCCACCCTATTTCTAGAGTGGGGTTTTTGTTTAGCTAGTGCGCAACGTATGGAAGTAATCCCATGAATCTTGAACGCTTTACAGCATTCGCCAATGCTCTTTGATTCTTCGCAGTAAGACCTGTCTTACGACGATTAAGAATACGAGCATGTGGGTTTAAGAACTTCACGAGGATTTCTGTATCCTTGTAGTCGATAAACTTAATGTTATTTTGATTGAAGAAATCTTGTTTTTTCATAAGTGTAAGTTAGTAATTGGTAATTGGTTTAAATATAAATTCAGTTTTCGAGTTTTAACAAGCTATAGTGCCTTAGATGCGAGGCAAGAAAAGTTTTTGAGACCAAGGCGTACGCTAGTACGGCGCGTGGAATAAAAACTTTTCTTAACAAAGCAGATAAGGTGCTAGGGGTTGTTAAAATGGTATGTCGTCGATGTTGATGTTGGAGTCTCCGTAATCTATGGTATCAAGATCAGACACTGCTGCCTTAGTAGAAACTGCTGGTGTAGCTTCACCTGAGAATCCTTCGCTTACAGGTGATCCACCTGACTTAGGACCGAATTGAACAGCGTCAGCCACAATCTCAGTGCGATACTTCTTCTCCCCTGAGGTTTTATCATCCCATGAGCGAGTCTGTATACGTCCTTCGATTAATACACCTTGTCCTTTTTTAAGGTACTGAGCACTGGTCTCTGCTTGGCGACCGAATACCACGATGTTGTGGAATTCTACTTGCTCTTGCTTAGCACCATTAGCATCCTTGTAGACGCGGTTGGTTGCTACTGAGAATGAAGTTACTTTATTACCACTTGGTAATGCCTTCATTTCTGGATCACGAGTAAGATTCCCGAAAAGAAACGTTTTGTTTAAATACATAGAGAATAGTAATTAGTTTTTGGTAATGAGTAATTGCTTAATCAAATACTAGTGTACCTCTTACTTTGTCTCTTCTGCAACAACTGTTTCCTCTGCTGTAACAGCTGGGATTTCAGTTCCGCTTGTTGTGTCAATGTTCACACTTTCATCAGATGCTGTAGCATCCATGATTTCTGCAGTTCCAACTCCTGAAATATCTGCGATAGTTTCAGCCTTGATAACTGGAGCACGCTTTGTATAAACAGTATTTTCTTTTACTGTTTTTACTACGAGGAAGCGAACTACTTGTTCATCATCCTTAAGCATTTTTTCTAGTGACTTAACATCTGTGGTTGGAGCTTCGAATTTAATCCATCCGAAGTATCCTTCATTAAAACGAATGTTCACATTGTTTTGGACGCGAATCATTTCGTAAGCGAGCTCACGCATATACGGAGCTTCTTCAGAAATGAAGCTACCACCTAAGGTAGCAATAGATTGCTTGATTGCGTTCCCCTTCTCAAGCGCCGCTCCTTCATCTAGTTTGTTATCAAAGATGAAAGAAACTTCGTAGATACGGCTATCTATTGTGGTTTCATTATTTTCTTGCATAAGGGCTCTATTATACCACGATTTTAGGCAAAAGAAAAGGCCCGCACTTGCGGGCCTTTTGCTGGCGTCGACCTTATGTGTGAGGTCAACTCAATTGTTTCATCGAGAACATGTCGTGATGGAAAAGAAGTGCCATTGGACCCTCCAGACCCTCTTCTCCTGTCCTCCTCTTGAACTCCTCTTTGGTTTCGGGACGCAAGAGAAGGAGACCTTTCGACTGGAGCCCATAAATGACCTTTCGAATGTAGGCGTTTTTTTCTTCTCTCATCTTGCTCGTGCCGTTGGTATGGCTGAGACGAAGGCGGAGTTCTGTGAACCACGGCAACCGAAAATCTTGCAAGCCTTTCCACACCCGCAATATGAGTGCTTCACTTTCTGTCCAACCGTCCACCGGGATTTCATCGAGGATACGTTGGTAGAGCTGTTTTTTCTGCTGAAGGAAAGTAGCAACCCCTACAACGGAGAGCAAACTCAGTACTGCCAATACCAAAAGAAATTCAGACATATTGCCTCCTTTTCCCCTTGCGCCATCGCAAGTGGGTTTATCAAACCCTACTATTTCAAGTATAAGCTGTCAACAATTAAAACACATCAACGAATTAATAAACCAAAGAAAAGGCCACCAGTTGGTGGCATTTTCTTCCGAGGTGTGTGCCCTACGTGATAATCTGATCCATCGTTGGGTTAACGATAACATCAAGTATCTGCGGGCGACGTCGGCGTCGTGGTTCGAAGTTGATTCGTAACAATCGTCCAACTTGGACATCGCCATAAAAACAACTCTTAGGGCTAACCAAAAAAAGATGGTTAGCGATTACGAACTGCTTGAACCGACTCCTCTTGTGCACACGGTACTTTTTCACAGGTCCAGTCACAGAGGACTGGCGATCGACGGTAGTCATGCTTGCCTCCAATTCAGGGTTGTGAACTTACCCTAAGTAAACTCCTCTTTTAGACCAGTGTCAAACCAAACACTCTTTCTGCATTTTTCAATAATTGTTCCTTAACTTCTTCTAAAGTTAACCCTTTTAATTCCGCGATTTTCTTTACCACCTCTTCTACATAAACGGGGCTATTACGTTTACCTCTATATGGAGCTGGTGTTGCGTATGGACTATCCGTCTCGGCATGAATCATATCAAGTGGAAGTGTGCGAACAATCTCATCATACTCTTTGGCAAATGTAATCACTCCAGGGAAAGAGATTGTAAGGCCCAAAGCAATAAACTTCTTTGCTACATCTAGTGTCCCAGTGAAGAAGTGAACATTACCTCGTACCTCTTTTCCTTCTTTTTGTACTTCAGTAAATATCTCTATCGCATCATCATACGCATCAGTACTCCCCTTACTTGCACGAATGTGAAGCATTAAAGGTTTATTAAGCTCTACCGCAAGATTGATATGCTGTTTAAAAATCTCTTTCTGTCTTTTTATTTCTTCCTCCTTAGTATGTACAATACCTTTCTCTTTCTGGTCCCGCTCGAAGAAGTTCTGTATATAAAAATAATCTAAACCACACTCTCCTATTGCGACTACCTTTTTATGTAATGCTAAAGTTTTATAAAACTCATAATCGAAAACTTCAGTGACGTTATCCGCCGGGTGAAGTCCTACACTTGCATAAATATTTTCATTAACTAAAGCAAGTTCCACTGCCTTTTTACTTTCTATTTGGTCAGTACCTATTGCTATGGTTCCTACACCTTTTTCTTTCATGTCTAAAAGAAGTGCCTCTCTATCAGCATCGAACGCTTTGTCATGTGGATGGGAGTGTGCGTCAAAATAATTAAGCATATGTAGCGGTAATAATTTTACTTAGCAAATCATCCATAATATTAAGAACCTCCGGAAATTCTTTGCCGTATGTTGTCGACGCTTGCTTATAGAGATTAGTATAATTTTGGAGCACCACTTCTTTCGAGATTCCTTGTAACTTATAATAAGCGCCGTGATTTAAGATACTTGTTACTTTTGACATAAGCTTGTCGACCGTTTTCACGAAGCGTGCCTCTTTGCTTTGAAGACTCTCGTACTCTACGATTGTATTCCCAATCCATGGAAACACCGCGTCATAATCTGTTTTTATCTTTTTAAGTGACTCATGTTCAAGATGTTCTTTTTCTTTTCTTTCTTCCTCTGTAATGCCAAAACTACTAATGTCTCCGCAGTGAACCTCAACCAAATCATGTACGATTGAAAACTGTGCAATTTTCCCAATGTCTAAAAAACCCTTGTACAACTGCTCTGCGAGCGCACATGCTGTAATACTAAGCATCACTGTGTGGTCCGTATCTGATTCTTGGCGAACACCGTCCTCATGAAGCGTGAGGCGATTCGTCCTAGCAAATTGGAGAACGAGAGACCCTACATCAATGACCGATTGTGAATATGGAGATTTTGACATACAGAAACTATACCACCTAAATAAATAAAGTGAAACGGCACCTTTTCAGGTGCCGTTCTGGTGGGTGATACTAGACGCTACATTAGCCAGTTGCCTTCGCAATAGCATCAACGTATTGTTGTAACCGGTATTCGAGGAAATCAAACCCATCCGGAACTGGAAGCAAACTGCTTGCGACCAAGAAGTCAGTGACGCCCAACGCAATGAAACGAGCGACATTCTCCGGAGAGGTACCGCTTGCTACTGCGAAGCGCTTGTTGGAAGGAAGTTGCTCTCGCATGAGGTCGATTTTCTTTTCATCAGGAGCGCTACCGGTTGCGACCCCTGAGGTGACCACTACATCAAGCACTGTTCCCGCAGTCGCTGTAACGAGTTCCAAGTTGTTCGGTTGCTTCTGTCCTTTGAAGGCGATGCTACCGAAGTATTCTGCGTTGGAACCTGCTACAGCCTTGAAGTCTTGGCGGATTTGAACTGCGTGATTTGTATTCACGAAGGAGCTTTCTTCCCAGATGCCGGCATTGTCCGTCCAGAAGGCGGTATAGCCGGCGGGAATCTGCTTTACAGATTTCAAGGCGTGTTCGCCGAGAATGTTCACCCCAACGACGAAGTCAGATGGGATGGACGCTCGGAACTCCCTTAAGAACTGATAAAACCCTTCGGGTGCCTGATGGTGATTGATGAGAAACACACCATGAGCACCGGCTTCTTTTGCCATGTGGAGATTGTGTTCCGCATGAGAGATTGAGCCAATGGTATGAATCACCGGGAAAAAGCGGATGCTTGGAGTTCCATGTTTCATGATTGTTTCCTCTTTGTTAAAAAGCTTGTGTCTAATCGAGTTGATTAGGTTCCCCACCACTCTAACAAATTACCTACATATTACAAATAACAAGCGCGGCCCCTTGCGAGTGCCGCGCTTTTTCGTGATGGATGTACTAGATACCACTTCGCACTTCCATCAGAAGTTTGCCGAGATTGTTTTCACCTACTGGGACATCTGTCTTCTTTTCAAGATAGACACCCCAGAAGGTGTCTCCCCACCAGTTGGTTTCTTTCAACTCGGCAATACCAGTTTCCAGAAGTGCCCGCCTTAGGTCCGGATGATGAACTGAGACTTTCTTGCCCACGAGCTCATGCATCACAGCAACCTTCATCGGCGCCCAGGCCTCCCTCGAGTAAAGACGAGATCCACCCCCGCTCAAGGCCTTCGCTTCTCCTGGTGAACACGTGAGGAACTTCTGGCGATCAGCACGTGCGAACTTGGCCGCTTGATACGCGTTCTCGACTGTTGGATATACCAACCCATCGTAAACCACCCATGCTGGCCAGAAATTGGAAAGGAAACGATACGGACCGAAAAATCCAGAGATTTGAACTGCTGAATGCGTAGCAACTTGAAGCCAACGCATATCAGCCTCATTTGCAACGACCACCTTAGGTCTGACTAATGTGTCCATGCTATAGCACCTCCCGAAAAGAACATTACTTAACTCTATCAAACTAGGCTAATCTTGCAAATAATGCTTTTTCTGGCATTTTGTTTTCGCGAATACATTCGAGAATTTTTGAAGAAGTTTTAGGAAGGAATATCTCAAGAGCTTGAGCAATACCCTGAAGTTCAACTAGGCAATTCGCTATAAGTAGTTTTCCTTTTTCAGGTTCAGTTTTAATAACTTTAAATGGTTCCGTTTCTTGAATATTTTTATCGAGAGCATTAACAAAACCCATGACAACTGAAATACCTGCTCGTGTATCAAACCTTCCTAGTAAAGGATTGAGGTCAATTTTTGTATTGCCATCGACAAGAACGTTGTTTGTGATTGCCATCTTCATTATTCTGTTTGTTAAATTACCTATTCCATTCGCAAGGTATGCAGTATACGCAGTTTTGATTGATTCCATAGTAATATCTCCATCTTCAAAACTTGGTACTTCATGAAGTAAAATAAACCGAAGCACATCTTCCGGGTAATCGGTAACATCTTTGAAATACTCAATAACATCGAATGGATTAATTACATTCCCTGTTGATTTACTCATTTTCTGACCATCTGAAATAATAAATCCATTGATGATGATATTACTTGTTGCTGATAAACCAGAAGCAAGTAGCATGGCTTGCCAGATGGCTGATTGCTGACGAAGATTATCCTTACCACAATACTGCACTGGTGTTCCCTCTACCCAATACTTATCGAAGTTACCGCTTGCTGGCCATCCCAGTGTTGAGATATAACTGGTGAGCGCATCGAACCATACATACATAACATGGTCATCATCCCCTGGTACTGGTACCCCCCAACTCATCTTGCTTTTAAGTCGTGAAATAGAAAAATCTTCTAAGCCTCGGTCTACGAAACTTTTTATTTCATTAAAACGAAAATCTGGAATAACGAGTGTTGGATTGTTTTTATATAACTCCTGTAAAAGTGGCTCTGCTTTTTTAAAATTAAAAAAGTAATTTTCTTCTTCAATAATTTCTATTTCACGGGTTGGGTGTATAGCACATTTATTATCGACTAACTCACTGTCAGTCTTGTAGAGTTCACACCCTACACAGTACTTTGCTTTATAAGCTTTTTTATAAATAAATCCGTTCTTATCACATAATCTCCACATCTCTTGGGCGGCTTTGATGTGAGCTTCATCGGTAGTACGAATAAAATGTATATCTGAAGATATACCAAGCTTAGGGTATAACTCCTTGAAGCGTGCAGCATTCCTATCTACATATTCTTGTACGGGAATACCCTCTTTCGAAGCTCCCTCCTGAATCTTCGTACCATGCTCATCTGTTCCGGTATTAAAATAGACATCATATCCGAGAGATTTCTTATATCGTGCGATAACATCCGCTCGTACGAATTCAAGCGCATGACCAATATGAGGTTCAGCATTTACATATGGAAGAGTGGTAGTTATATAAAACGGTTTATTGTGCATGATATGTCTCTCGTTTTCTTTTATCATAATCTGACATTAACTCCATCAATATAGAAGCAAGTGGTACTGCAAGAAGCACGCCCCAAATTCCAGCAAGCTTAGCTCCAACTAGAAGTGAAATAATCACAAGTACAGATGGTACTCCTACTGCCCTATTCATAATTCTTGGGAAAAGCACATGGCTTTCGAGCTGTGCAACAACGACATAAATAATTATGATGGTAATGAGAAGTGACGTTCCTCCGAACGCATACGCAATCATGAATGCAGGAATCATAGCAAGCGTAAGACCTACCATTGGAATAAGCTCACCGATGAAAGCAAGTATCGCAAGAAGCGCAGCGTATGGCATATCCAAAATCATATTTGGAATATAAATAAGTAAAGCAACAAGGAAAGAAAGTAGGAACTGTCCTTGCATCCACAATGATATTTTTCTTTGTGATCTACTCCAAAGATCTTCTATGTAATGTTCATATCGTAATGGTGCAAGTAATCGTAGGAACTTCTGTACCCCTCTTTCCTCAAGAGCGAGATAGAATGCGATAACAAAAGTAATAATGACATGAAAGATTCCCCCGAAGACTTTAGAAGTTGTAGCAAAAAATCCACTTTGACCAAAGAAGATATTTTGAACCGCGGTAAGAAGTTGCCCTTTTGAAATTTGATTTGAAAGTGTTGATACTGAAGAAGCTAAATCTTTGAATCCCATATCGCGCCCAAAGATACGAATTGACTCGAGAAGTGCTGGAAGGTTCTTCATGAATTGAACCACATCATCAACCAAAGGAGGAAGGAATATGAAAGCTACCGCTGCAAGAAGTCCGATGATTGCCAAGAAGAATAATCCCACTGAAACAACTCGAGGGATTTTGTACTTTTGTAAAGCGGTAACCGGTGGCTCAATAGCGGAAGCAAGAACCACAGCCACAAGGAGTGTCACGACGAGGTCACTCATGTACACAAGCATTGAAAAAGCAACGAACCATGCAAGTGTTTTCACAATAGTTCCTGAAGAAATACTGATGCGTATATTGTTAGGCGTAGTAGACATACCTGTATCCTACCACGATAATTCCTATTTGTGCATAGCTCTACTGAGCATCTGGAGCAACGACTGTACTGATGTCCTTTTTCAAGGTTTCTTGGCCAAGATATGTGGTAAGTGGGGCACCAGTATCTTTCACAGTTTGACCAGATACAGCATCAACGCCTTCAAATACTATACCGTTGGTTATGGTTGGCATACCACCTACGTGAGTAAGTGATGGTCTCACACCTACTTGGAATGATGCTCGTATTGATGTGCCTTTGTTAAGGTTACCTATATTCCATGACACAGTTCTCGTTCTATCATTATAAGTAATTGGAGCATTATCAAGAATTACATTTTTCCAAGAAACATAGAGTGGTAATTTAAGAGACGCAACACTATTTTTAAGTATGCTTTGAGATTGAGCACTTAGGGTTATTGTATAGGTAGTTGTTTGATTAGCCACCGGTGGTAAAGGTCCGGTATTTGTAATACTTGAATTCTTGTACGAAATAGCTCCAGAAATCTGAGCTCCACCTTGAACGAACCAACTCTTAGATTCTTTCGATGTGAACACTTTCGATTGATCAAGTGTTGTCGCTACACCCTTAACATCAATTACTAGCGGTGCATCAGTTAATGCATCTGGTGAGACTGTAAAGGTAGCAATAAGAGAGCCTCTATCTCCTGGTGCTATTTGATTAAGCATTGACTGAGTCGCTCCTGTCCAAGTAATGGTGTTATCTGTTGAATCGAAAAGTCCGCTATCTGGTGAAACAGATGTTGCGTCGAATTTGTTCCCTCCAATATGTGCAACAATAGATGATATAGAAAGTGCAACGTCTGATTTATTTTCATATGTTACTACCGCACGTACACGTGATCCCGGTAAAACAGTAGTAGCAGCAATATCCCCTGTCTCTTCGGTGAGAGCAACTGAAAGGGCTAAACTTTGAGCTGAGATAGTAACATCCCTTGAATCAGATGAATAAACGTTTGCAATATTTCCAAGTTGTGTTCCTTGAGAACCAACTACTGCTTTTATATTCATCGCTTCTCCTGTTAACCCTTTGAAGTGACCCTTGATTAGAATACTTTTTTCTTCGCCTGGATTAAGAGCTTCGTATCTCCATGCTGGGTTTTTATTAAAAGGCTTTTCTGAGTACTCTGTTACAACATACGAAGCTGGTAAGGTAAGAGAAAGCATGGCTGGGTCCATAACATTACTTGTTGTATTTTTGATTCGTATAGTTATTGGATATGCCTCTTCAGCGGAAACTGTAGCATCACTTTCTATATGTACTGAAACAGGAGGAGTTTTAAGCACAGTAGTAGCGATGACCGACTTAGAAAATGATGAGTTAGATCCATTAACCTTATACTCTAATCTACCAGTAACATCTCGTGAAGAATTTTCTGCACCATAGAGCTGTATCTGAATATCTCCTTTTCGTAATTCTCCCGCTGCGATATTACCAAGAGTGATTTTTTCTTGTTTTTTATTTTGCTCATCTTGCGCACCAGATCCCTTTTCGTATGAAATAGTAAAGACAGCATTCTCTAGTGGTAGTGAATTGTTATTTTGAATTGAATAACTAAGCGTGGTGTTCTCTCCCCCTTCCACGAAAGGCTTTATGGAAATCTCTGTGGCGATATTTGCATTCGATACCACATTTTTCTTATTGATAAATTTCCAGCCAGTGAAAGATACCGCTGCAATGAGTGCCACAAGAGAAAAAATCAAAAACATAGCCCCAAATGAAGTTGTACTTCTTGGAGTATCTTTCAAAGGAGTGTTATCTCCCCATGCATGTGGCAAGTCTTTAGCCATATAACTTCCACCTTGATGTTTCACACTCTGTGAAGGTGCGTATGTGTTAGAAAATAACTCTTGTTCTTTATGTGCAAGTGCTGAGTAATCTTTATCATTCATAGAAAGAAGTATACACGATTACAGCATGCTCTACAGCTGCATTTGACTTAGAACCTGCATAATATGCGCGCGTAAAACATCTTTTGTGAGTATGGCCTGTGTATAAAGATCTTCTACACTCCAAGAAATATACTGCTCAATACTCTTAGCTCCTATAATGTAGGCATCAGCATAACCAAGGTCAACCAAAAGTAAGTAGTGTGCAAGCATTCTTCCTGTACGTTCATCAATGTTTTTAGTATTCACCAGATCTTCCATATGGATAAAAAGGGTCTTCTGTGCACCTTCACCACGAACGAATCGTTCAAGTAACTTAACTACATCTTGAAGAAGAAGTGTTTCGCAATGGGATTCTTCAGTTCCAGTAATACGCCAAATTTCTTTTCCTTTCACTAAAGTTATTTTAGAAAGATGACCTACT
The DNA here is from genome assembly GCA_964455195.1 of uncultured Candidatus Saccharibacteria bacterium. GTDB lineage: Bacteria > Patescibacteriota > Minisyncoccia > Phycocordibacterales > UBA5272 > UBA11704. The sequence continues at coordinate 18,928 of CAYVUY010000007.1, read as the reverse complement.
TTGAGATGGCCTCGTAATTTACTTTCGAGTTTACGTACTGAGGTGGCGCGCGCAAAAATAAGCCCAAAATCTTTTGTAAAAAGTTTATAGGTCTTATCATGCTCACTGGACTCATAAGAATCCAAAATAAAACTTTCAGTTGTGTATTTATCAATAGCCATTCTACTACCTTGTACTACAAAGAGTAGTACACCTTACCTGTAGCAAACTCTACACTAGAATCCCCTACATATAATTCATCTACTTTCACAGTTACATTACATGTATCTTCAACCTCCTTGGAGACTTCACGAGATACAGTTAATGTCACTACATCTTTAGGAGTAAGATTCTTTGCTTTTCGTGCGTCTTGTACTGCGCGTATTAGTTTACGCATATCCCCTTCTTTAATAAGAGCATCTGTTAACTCTGTATCAAGATATACCCCTTCTGTAAGTGATGTATCTATAATCACTTCTTTTATATTAAGTTCCTCACGAATCTGAAGTAGGTATGCTTCGCTTAACTCTGCATTAATAGAAGCAGAAGCAAGTGGTTGGCGAACTGGTATTTTGGCTTCTGTTCTTTTCATGAGGCCGTTAGATACTATGTCACGCACCTCTTTCATTGCAATTATAGCTTCAGTGTCTATCTCTCCCCCCTTAGGCCATGCGCAAAGGTGCACACTTTCATTAGTACCACCAGCACCCTTATACAAACGCTCCGCTAGGAACGGCATACTCGGAGCAATCACTTTTGCTAATGTTTGTAGTACATACACCAATGTCTCTTCTGTAAGAGCTCTGTCCTCTTCTCCGGTATCACCTTTTAGACGGTCACGAGATCTGCGTGTATACCATACTGATAAATCATCGATAAACCCTTCCACACCTCGTACTGCTTCATCAAGTGCGCAACTCTCATATCCTTTAGTTGATTCTAAAACAAGCGTGTGTAATCTACTTACTATCCACGCATCAAGCACGTTAGTACGTCCTGAAATATCATTCATTTCACCGAACTCTCCTTCCTTATACATCTCATAAAGTGTCACGACGTTCTCTAATCGAGCGATTAATTTTTTATACACTTCTTCTACTCCGGCATCGTGGAACTCGACACTTTCACCTTTAACTACCGGTGAATTAAGCAAGAAGTATCGCACAGCATCTGCTCCAAATTTTTCTACTAGCACCATTGGGTCAGTATAGTTCTTCTCACTCTTAGAGAGCTTCTTACCACTTTCTGCAAGTACAAGACCATTCACAATGACATGCTTATATGGAGCTTTATCGAAAAGTCCAACACCTAGATTAATAAGTGAGTAGAACCATCCGCGAGTTTGATCAAGCCCCTCCGCAATAAAATCTGCTGGGAAATTCTTCTCGAAAAGTTCTTTATTCTCGAATGGATAGTGAACTGATGCAAACGGCATAGCCCCTGATTCGAACCAACAATCAAATACATCTGGTATACGCTTCATTGGCCCACCTTTACTATCTGTAAGAGTAACCGCATCTATATATGGACGGTGAAGATTAACAGCTCCAGTTTCATCTCGAGGAACGATTTTGGTATCAAGCTTTCGAACAACCGCGTTTTGCAAATAATGCTTAGTACTATCTGATCGTTCATCTGCAAGTAGTTCTTCCTCTGTTCGAAGTTCCGCTCCTGCGATAAGCATGCGTCCTGGACCTCCGTGAGTAATTACTAATATCTTTTTGCCAGAATACTTTGACTCTAAATCACCTATCATTTGCATTGTGCGATTCATCATATCGCGATGTGTCTCACCGCCTCCGATACGAGTGTCTAACTGTAAGTAGGTAATACCGTAGTCCTGTAAAAATTCACCGATAGTCTTTCCATCATATATCCCCATCTCGAACTCACGAAGACGAATATCTTGATGTACTTCTTTGCAACCAATAATTTCACTTACTATCTCTGCTGTTTCTTTGGTGCGCAAAAACGGTGAAACAAATATCATATCAATACCTTCTTTCTTTAGCTGTTCTGCGGTAACGCGAACACCGGCTTTTCCATCTTCTGTTAAATGGTTCGTTGGGTCTCCTGTTGTATCTAGAAGGCTCTTAGTATTTGCTATCGATTGCCCATGGCGCATTACATAATAGGTATTCTTTGAAGGTTGTGCGATATCTTCTAACGACCCAGCTACTTTTATTTCACTACCATCAGCATTCTTCCATACAGGAAGTGGAGCTCCCCAAAAACGTGCACGAGATACCGCCCACTCACGGGCGCCTTCTAACCACTTACCGAATCTTCCATCGCGTACGTGTGATGGAGTCCAGCCAATTTTACTATTCTCTTCTAGGAGACGAGGTTTTAATTTAGGAACATCGACGAACCATGATGAAGTAGCATAATTAAGAAGTGGAGTTTTACAACGCCAACAAAGTGGATATGAGTGAATTATTTTGTGCTTCTCGAATAATTTACCTTTGTGTGCAAGCCACTTAATAATTTCAATATCAGCAGATTGACTATCCCCTGCTTTCTTTACTTTCATTCCAGCAAAATCAATAACATCTTTAGTAAATGTTCCATCCATAAGCACATGCTTAATCACTGGAATAGCGTGGAGCTTTGCTAATTGCATATCCTCTTCTCCGAACGCTGGAGCTTCGTGAGCAATTCCAGTACCGGTATCTAGTGTTATAAAATCAGCATGCCAAATTTTCCAAATGTTTTCTTTGTTATCAATTTCTTTATCTATGTAGTATGGAAAAAGTGGTGTGTAGCTTTTACCAATTAGAGTTTCACCTAAGAAAGTATCTAGCACTTCATAGTCTTTATCTTTTAAAACTTGTTCATGAAGCTCTTTCCCTAGAACATACAACCCTTCCATGTCTGTTACTTTTACTTTCACATATTCTGCTTCTTTGTGAATCGCGAGAGCGGTATTCCCCGGTAATGTCCAAGGTGTCGTGGTCCATGCAAGTATAAATGTATTCGGCTCATCAACAAGTTCGAACTTTGCTGTAACAGAAAGATCAGTTACATCTTCGTAATTCATTCCTACTTCAGATTGAGCAAGTGTAGTCTCACAACGAGGACAAATATGCATAATTTTATATCCTTCATATGCGAGCCCCTTCTTATACAGCTCCTTCCATGCCCACCACACACTTTCTGTGTACGTACTATCCATGGTTGCATATGCTTTTTCCATATCAACAAATCTCCCAAGACGTGGAATAATTTTCTTCCATTCTGTTTCAAAACGAAACACACTAGCTTGTGCCATCTCATTGAACTTCCCTATTCCGTATTCTTCAATGTCTTTCTTACTCCCCAAATTAAGTTCTTTCTCAATGATGTTTTCTACAGGGAGACCATGGCAATCCCATCCCCACACACGACGAACAGTATTACCTTTCATCGTTTGATAGCGTGGAATAGCATCCTTGATTGTTCCTGCAAGAATGTGTCCATGATGTGGGAGACCGGTAGCAAATGGTGGTCCATCATAGAATGAATAGTTTCCTGTCGGAGCATTACCTGCCGGCATCTCGATAGACTTTTCAAAAATCTTATTCTCATTCCAAAAGGCAAGGGTCTCTTCTTCTTTTTCTTGAATTGATTTTGGTGCTTGGTTATTATTCATACGTTACATTATATAGATTACTAAAATAAAAATCGCCCACAGAAAAGAATTACTTAAACTCTTTTCCAAGGACGATTTTAATCGTGGTACCACCTTGATTCCCCATAAAGCTATGGGCTTGTTAAAATGGGTTCTACTTACTTCTTACGAAGTTTTCTTCCCAAGCTCCGGAGTGATGGCTCCTTCATCGCTTATGTCATAATCTTACAGTAGTACCATAAAAAGGTAAAGAGCCGAGGTCGTACTTCGTACAACCTCGGCTCGGGGTGAAATGAACGCAGAATTACTGCTGTTGTTGTGCTTGTTGTTGTGCTTGTTGTTGCTTGCTTGATTCACCTGCACCACGATGCTGTTCTCCGCCGATGGGCGGTACTGCCTTTTGGCCGAAGCCCACATTTACCCCACCGTGTGGCTGGGGAGGAAGTTGGCGGTGTGCCGGCGCGGCATGGCGTGGGGTGGATGCACTAATGTGTGCACCACCTGAAGCAATGACCATGTTTGTTCCGTAATGATTCATTTTTAAAACCTTCTTAATTGATGGAAAGAACGGATTATTATTTAAACATTAATCATGTTAAAAAGCAAATACTATCAAAACTTGATGAAATATAACTAAAAGAGTAGGATAGAAAGGACCTACCATATTAACTGTTTTTCTACTTTGGGAGCACATCATGGACCCTCGTTCTTTCAACGCATTATTCGGGCGTAAGCCTTTGATTGCAGTACTTCATCTCCTGTCATGCCTGGAGGAGAAACAGAAGCGCCTTCTCCTCGTACTTGATGAGTGTCGTATGCTCATTCGCTATGGTTACACCTTTTTCCTCGTGGAAAACTACGACTACGACTCGGAGGATGTTACCTTCGAGCTCAGTCATGTCGTCGGCGAACTGAAGCGTGAATTTCCAAAAGCCATCTTTGGTGTCAAAACCAAATCCGATGTTCATCTACCTGACCTATCGTACGAAAGGAATGGCGCGCAGTTCGTTCAGCTCGATCATGTGACGGGTACGCCCAGTGTCGCGACCGGCACTCTCGGTGAATTCAAGCACAAACGTGAGTTCGATACCGAACGACTGAAGTATCCGAGTGTTGTTATTTTGGGTGGCATTCATCCTGAATGTTATACCCTGAAAAACTCAACCGAGGGAAACGTCGATGGCGACTGTAGGAAGCCACACGCACTTCTTGTGCAATCTTGCGTGATGGCCACATCATCCTGTAACGCTGTCGTCCTCACCGGCGGTGCCGTGCGTGGAGCAGTAAAAGAAGAACACCTACAGGTGATTGCCAAGCAACTCAATCACCATCCACTCGTGATTGGAAGTGGGTTAAGTGATGCGAATGCTCACTCACTTCTTGCACTTTCATCTGGTGCACTCGTTGGTTCATCAATCCGCGAACAAGGAGTTGCTTCTCGTGTTTCACCCCGCAGGGCAGAAAAGCTACTCGAAATACGTGAAAGGGTTCTGTCGAATCTCGACTAGGCGATGCAATGTCGCCATAAGGGCGCATCCACCGATGCGCCCTTTCTCTTTTTACATTCTTTCTACTGGAATGATAGCTAACATTTCTAATCCTTTCTTTAGCGTTTTACCAACAGCTTCAACAATAGCAAGTCTGTGTTTTGATACTTCGTCCCCTTCCACCACAATAGGAGTATTTCCATAGAAACTATTAAACTCCTGTGCAAGTTCTGTAAGATACGTAACAATGTATTGTGGAGCAACTTCTTCTATTGCTCGTACTGCAACTTCTTCAAAGTACATTAACTTTTCTTCTACACTTACAATAGGCATACTCATACGAGTAGGGGTAAATCCAGTAGTTAATCCCTTAGAAAGAAGAGACTGCGTACGGGCGTATGTATATTGAAGATATGGGCCTGAATCTCCTTCAAAAGAAAGAGATGTCTCTGGGTCAAAATTAATATTACTTCCAAGTTTAGAACGAAGTATTGCGTAACGTAACGCTGAAAGAGCAACATTCTTATACAAAACTTTCTTTTCTTCTTCACTAAAATCTTTTGTTTTATCTCCCTCTTTGTTTTTTACTTCTTCTTCAACAACATTTAATATATCCGTAACAAGAGGTACATTTCCTAGACGAGAAGACATCTTTTCTCCTTTGAAAGTCATACGTCCGTGTGTGATGTGAATACTCTTATCGCTCCAATCCTTATTGCTCTTTTCTACCGCAGCAAGCACAACTCTGAAGTGTGATGCTTGTTCAGTGTCAGTTATAAAGAATGAATAATCTGGATTATATTTCGAAAATTTAATATCAATAAGTCCCACATCTTTTGCTTCATAGGTTGGGTGTCCTTGGCTATTGATAAAGACGGCTGTATTAATATCCTTTCTTCCTTCTTCCGGTTCATACACTATGGCACCTTGGCTTTCAGTAAATATCTTCGGGGTGTGTGCTCGTACGAATTTTACTCCTTCGATGCCCGCCTCGCTTTCGAAAACAAGACTATCGATGTGTGATCCTAGACTTTCAACAGTATCTCTAAAATAATCAATATTTATTTTCTTTGCATATTCAAAAATCTCGAACTCTTCTGAAGGAGTGGAAGCATATAGTTTTTCAGCAATAGCTTTTATTTCTGGTTGTGACTCTTCATGATTATCATAGTATGCAACACCACGTACATAGCTTTCCCCTAAGTAGGTAATAATCTCATTTCCTTTTTCTTTACAAAAAGCAATTCCACCGTCTTGTTTAATAATATAAATTGCTTTTGCAACACCTAAAGATATATCTGAAGGGAAAGACATCGTAGTAACTTGAGCTCCTGCCATCTTCATCAATCTCACAACAGACTCCCCTGCTATATTATTCATCAAATGTCCGATATGAAATGGTTTGAATAAATTCGGAGATGAATGCTCTACGAGAATTTTTTTGCCAGAATACTTTGTTTCAAAATATGGTAGAGATTCTATTCTTTCTACTTCATCACGAATAATCTCATCTCGTAAAAAGAAATTAATAAATCCTGGTCCTGCTATTTCTATTTTAGCAATTTCTTTATGGTTTTTAAGTGTAAGCTCTTCTACTAATTTCTCTGCGCACTCTTTTGGGGTGGTTCCAGCGTCTTTAGATAAAGACAGCGCCACGCTTGTTGCATAATGACCATGATCGCGAGATTCTGTGGCAGTAAGAGAATACGAGCGAGAAGGTACAGTAAAACCAGCACTTATAATTGCCTCATCAATATAGTTTTTTAGAATAAAAGATATTCTTTTCATCCCTTATATAGTACCTTATTTTGCTAAAAATTGTATTTTTTCTTCCAAAGAGCTACAGTAGATACTGAAGCAGTACACTCAAACATTAAACGGAGAACTCTATGAACCCTTCAAATTTCCTTGTGGTAAGCCCGGCTGACGCAGAATATCTTAAACTCATGAACCATGTACTCAAAAATGGTATCGAGAAAAGCGATCGCACAGGCACCGGCACCCGCAGTGTCTTCGGATATCAAATGCGGTTTGATCTAAGTACTTGGTTTCCTTTGCTCACAACGAAGAAGTTACATCTTCGTAGCATCATACACGAATTACTCTGGTTCCTGAAAGGTGACACCAATATCGCGTACCTGAAAGAAAACAATGTCACCATCTGGGACGAGTGGGCAAATGAAAACGGTGACCTTGGGCCCGTGTATGGGTATCAGTGGAGGTCATGGCCAGCACCGGACGGCAAACACATCGATCAGATAACGGAAGTACTCGAGCAAATCCGCAACAACCCTGACTCTCGTCGTCTCATCGTCTCAGCATGGAACGTGGCGGATGTTCCGAAGATGGCACTTGCTCCATGTCATGCTTTCTTTCAGTTCTATGTTGCTAACGGAAGGCTTTCATGCCAACTCTATCAACGTAGCGCTGATATATTCCTCGGAGTGCCGTTTAACATCGCAAGCTATGCATTACTTACGATGATGGTTGCGCAGGTCACCGGCCTTAAAGCTGGTGAACTCGTGCATACTCTCGGTGATGCACATCTGTATCTCAATCACCTGGATCAAGCACGTGAACAGCTGTCGCGGACACCACGCGCTTCGCCTATGCTGCACTTAAATCCAGATGTGCAGGATTTATTTGCATTCAAGTACGAAGACTTTACTCTTGATGGATACTATCCTCACCCAGCAATCAAAGCACCGATTGCTGTGTGAAGATAACCGAAACCCACAGGGGCGCTTGCGCGCCCCTGTTTTTTGTCTTTTTATTTTCCAGTACTTCCGAATCCTCTTTCTCCTCGAGTTGAATCACTAAGTGAAGTAACTTCAATTATTTCTGGAAACTCTACTTTCTGAATAAGCATCTGTGCAAGTTTATGCCCGTGTTCAAATGTGTATGGTTCATCACTAAAATTTTGTATTACCACATGAACTTCTCCCCTGTATCCAGCATCGACAACTCCAGCTAAAGTCTTAAGACCTTTAGCTCCGAGAGATGATTTATCCCAAATGAGACCAACGTAACCTTGTGTAATTTCCATGGCAACACCAGTCGGTATTTTTATAAGTGTATGCGGAGCAACCGTGTGCGCACCAAAAGAATACAAATCCATCCCTGCATCATCATGATGAGCTCGAGTAGGAATTTTTGCATCATCGTGTAGTTTTTTTATTAAGAGATTCATATAAAAGCAGTATACCAAAAAAGAAAACGGTCCGCGTTTGCGGACCGTTCTTATCAGGGAATGCGGGAATCTACGCCTTGGGGAAGGTAATACCTTCTTGCCCTTGGTAGTTACCACCGCGACCACTGTAGGGAATCTCCGGAAGCCCCCCTTCGAAGAAAATGGTGTGAGCAATTCCTTGGTTGGGGTAAATTTTCACCGGTAAGGGTGTTTGGTTAGTAATTTCAAGAACCAAGTCCCCTTCCCATCCGGGGTTGCCGTGAGTGGCATTCAATGAAATACCACAACGAGCATACCCGCTTTTGGCGATGATGAGCGCAAGTATTGTCGGAGGCAACCTGAGATGTTCAATGGCAACACCGAGGCAGGTTGTGTTTGGAGGCAGAAGAATAAATCCTTCCTTGCCAGCAAACTTCTCGACAAGAACGCTGTCGTCAAAGTTAAGCGGGTCGATTGGGAGACAAGAATCTGGCGAAAAAATCTTGACCCCATCCTTAAGCCGTAAATCGTATCCCGCTGAGTCAAGGCCGTACGAGATGCAACGTTGGCCGTTATTCATGCGCACCGTTTCGGAAACAAACGGATCAATCATTGGCTTTGGACCTGTACAAAGAGACTTTATCTGTCGATCAACGAGGTGAGTCATGGTGTTCTCCACTTAAAAGAATTGTTCGGAATTCCTAGTACCGCTTACATTGAACTCTATCACAAACTAAAAATCTCCGCGAATGCGGAGATTTCCAGAGATTTCAATTACTTGATTTCGATACCCATTGAGCGAGCTGATCCTTCGATTATCTTCGCTGCTTGTTCTACTGTGTGAGCGGTAAGATCTTTCATCTTAGTGGTAGCAATTTCGTTTACTTGTGCCTTTGTTAAAGTTCCAGCTTTTCCTTTACTGTTACCTTTTGCAACTCCAGCTGCTTTCATAATAAGTGATGAAGAGGTTGCTGACTTAATCACCATATCGTATGTACGATCTTCGTACACATAAATCTTTACTGAAAGACGTCCTTGCATACCTGAAGTGGCAGCGTTGAACTTGTTTACGAAATCACCAATCTGAACACCAGCCTGACCAAGTGCAGGACCAAGTGGAGGAGCAGGAGTAGCTTTACCCGCTTCAATTTGAACTTTTACGTATTTTGTAATTTTCTTTGCCATTGTTTTAAAGTTTGCTTATTCTATCAGAATTTTCATAGTTTGCCAACCCTACCCTTCTTGGGGGTGGTTTGCGTAATTTAAATCTTTCTCACTTGAAGGAAATCAAGTTCTACTGGTGTTTCTCTCCCGAACATATTCACAAATACCTTTACTTTTCCACGAGCTTTATCAAGTTCTGAGACTTTACCTTCGAATTCCTTGAAAGGACCATCAATAATAGAGACGAGTTCCCCGATAGAAAGTTCGATTTCGTGCTCAACGTTGCCTTCTTGCATACGACCAAGAAGATAGTCTACTTCCTTTTGTGATAGTGGAACTGGTGTCGTTCCAGCACCTACGAAACCTGTTACGCGAGGAGTGTTACGTACTACGTACCAACTGTTATCATCCACAATCATATCTACAAGGATGTATCCTGGATAAATCTTTTCCTCGACTTCTACACGCTTAGTTCCTTTAATTTTTATTTTCTTTTCTACAGGAACAATCACATTGAAGATTTTATTCTCCATTCCAAGACTTTCGATGCGTTGCTTTAGATTACGAAGCACTGCATTTTCATATCCACTGTATGTATGTATTGCGTACCAATGACGCTCCCCTGTTAGTTCTTGTTTAGCCATAAATATTATTTATTAAGGAAATGAGTAAGTGCGGTTTTGAATCCTAAATCAACACCACCTAAGAAAAGTGCGAATGCTGTTGATACAAGGATAACAATAATAGTAAAACTAATAGTTTGTGCCTTGGTTGGCCATGCAACTTCTTTTAGTTCTGCTTTAACCGATTTAAAATATGTGAAAAGATTCATAAGTAAGTAATTAAAATAACAACTTTATTCTAAAAAACGCCCCGAGGGGCATCCATCCCTTTATAGTATCAGACAAAGCATCAGAAGTCAATAGGTAGCAAAATCACCATATCCTTACAGGATATGGTGATTTTGTGTGTAATCTATATTATTGTTCCTCTTTTTTCTTCATGGTTCCTACAACCATATTTGTCATAAGACCCACTATAACGAACCCAACAAGTCCAAGTGCTACCCATGGCACCCATGCATTGGCTTCTAAGAATCTACTCTCTTGTCCGTCGCAGAGATCTCCTACCCCATCATGGTCTGTATCTATCTGATCACGATTAGGAGCATCAACACAATTATCAAGAGAATTAATTACTCCATCTCTATCATAATCATCACAAGCATCCCCTCTTCCATTACCGTCAGCATCTTTCTGATCTTCATTTTTTACTGACACACAATTATCACGAATATCGATAACTCCATCGCCATCAGAATCAATATCTTTAAAGAGTGCGTTTGGTATCAAAACTGGAATAGCTTTTGCTTTTAAAATACCTTGATCTGAATATAAATCTCCTGCCTCTTTCTTAAATGAAATGGCCGGCTCTTGATCAGGATTTACATACATACGATACGACACATTAGGTAACGCCAAGAAGCGAAGTGATACTTGTTCATTCACTTTTGTTTCTTGATTAAAGTAAGCTTCTGTTATACGCAAAGGTTGAGCGTAGGTAAACACTACTTTCCATGTCTTAGCTGTAGTTTTCGGGAAAAGGACAGTTGTTTGGTTCGGTGTAACAGTAGAAAGAACAATAACCTCTTTTCCTTCATCTTCTGTATAAAGAGTAATGGTGCGTGGAAGTGCTACGTTAGCATCCAAAGCAAAGCTAAATGCTGTCGCTGTGATTGGTGCTTGATACGAGAACGTTAGCTCTACGGAACCATTCCCTGTTTCTGGAAGATTAAACTGCTTAAACGTTTGATAATTATTATCATTAAGAGCACTCACATCTTCCTGTAACCCTCCAAGAATGGCGGTAACGTTGGCGCTTACCATAGTGGCATTTGCTGCACGCTTTACGAGACTTGGTTCGAATACTTCTGTTCCACTACTCGTTACGAGTATTTTCTTATAGGTACTCACGTCCGGTGGAAGAAGCACTTCGACAACCTTTGGTGTTTTAATTTCAAATGTTCCTAAATCAGCGTACGATGTGAATCTAGAAATAATACTATTATTTGCTACATCAAGTGCTGATGCACCTACAATCATTACCGTATAAAGAACACCTGTAGCAAAAAGAGCTTTCATTATGTTTTTTGTTTTCATATATTACTTTGCTGGTTTAAAGAATGCTGTTGTCATAACTAGCGCTCCTACGAATAAGAATGTGACTATACGGGCTACGAGAGAGAGAGTCCATACATCAATCGTAAGTAAACGAATAATAACAAGTGCGATAATGAACGCTCCAATCTTAGTTTGGGTTTCCTTATTTGATGTTTTTCCAATAAAGTAGAAGATAAGTCCAACTATAATGTATACAGTAAGAGATATAAATGTTGCTGCACTAATATCTGGACGAAGAGCAGTATGTAGAGTAAGCCAAAGTAATGTAGCAGCATACATCCCCCCTACTCCTAGAAATACCTGAGCAAGTCTAGAATCCTTCCAGTCATCGCCAAATGAATTCTCTGCCGCATTGGTAATAAATCCAAGTAAGAAGAGTGCTGTCATCATAAGGAATAACACTGCGAAATCTTGATGGAATACACTAGCGTTCCAAGAAGAAGAAACTATGCTTGGAAGTGATAATGCTACTGGAATAATAAGTAGGAAACTAGCATTTTCTGTAATCTTAAACTTACGAGTAACAAACATTACGATAATTACTGCAATAACTGATTCCAATATAAATGCGATAGTAAGCGCTGGTCCATCTAAAAGTTCTGCAGTTGCAATACCTAGATACGCAAGTCCGATAAGTCCGTGAGCAAAAAACGGTAACATTCTCTTAGAGAAATTAAAGATAATAAAAGAGATAGTAACGAATAGTCCAGCAAGAACAATAAGTGTTACTGCTCGTAAATCTTTTTCTACGAATGTCATAACCCAAGAAGCTATAAAGCCAGCGTTTAAAATAGATGACCACACATTAATACTTAATTCTTCTTTTTCATCAGTAAGACGAAGTGCTCCAACTACGTTTGCTATAAAGAACACAGTAGAGAAACAAAATACTAAGAAAAGAAGAACTAATTTATCTGAGTTAGCAACAAGCGCTCCGGTCCAAAGTGGTATTGAGTAAAAAATCATACACAATACAGAGAGGAATGTGAGTATTCTCCATCCGGTTATAGCTACAACCCAAAGTGTAGAGACAATAACAAGAAGTAAGTAGAAGAATAAACCTATATAATCAGGATTAGCACTAGCAACTAGAAGTGGAACAACTGATGCCATCACAAGACTAAGCACCGCAAGAGGTTTAGATTTATAAATAACACCCGCAAGAGCCACGAATACCGTACTTAGAAACATAGTAAACACCGCCATCTCTTTATTAAAGACTCCATATGCTAATTTCTGATCCGCAAAAAGGGTAAGAAGTATAGCTACAGACCCCAAGACGATGAAAATTCCACCTTGATTAACATATGACTTAATTCTTGCGAAACCAATCACCATAATGATTATTCCTAAGATAAGACCGGACACAATTCTTCCAACTGGACCGATAAGTGGTAACGCATATGAAGCAAGCCATCCGAAACCAATAATCATAAGAAACGCACCTAACTTAAGTAACCAATCTTCCTTCAACCATTCTAAAAATGGATTAGGTTCGCTCATATCAGAATCTACAGACTCATCCTCATTTATATCTTCCGTGTCTTCGTTATAATCCGAGATGTTCCTTACTGTAGCTTCAGAATTTTTTTCAGTAACAGTAATTCTATTACCTTGAGCTAATTCTTCGACTCTTTTCTCGAGAGTGGAAACTCTTCCTCGAAGAGATAAATATGCGAACAAAAAAATAATTGGAATTATAAAAGAAAACATAGAAGAAAATAAATATGGGAATAAATATTCCATAATGGTGACGGCTACTTAATAAAAGGCACGTGTAACACTAAAAATAAGTATAGCACCAAAAACACCCCTACCATGGGGTGTTTTTGATAAAATATTGAATAAATTAAATTATTCTAACTCGTATGTAATAGAAACATTACTCTTAATAAGAGACTCACCTTGTGGAAGTGACACACTTTGGAGTGAATCCATAGATGCTTTTCCAAACGCTTCAGCTCTCATAAGCATTGGTGTTGCTACATAACCACCATTATCTTCACTAAACCCTACGATACGTCCGATACTCACTCCGAGTGCTTTTGCGGTAGCATCTGCTTTTGTACGAGCATCCTTAATAGCATTTGATTTAGCGTCTGCTTTAATTTTCTCAATGTCATCTACTTCAAAAGAAGGTCCGTTCATTTCAGAGATTTTATTTTCTCCGATAACAGCGAGAGCCTCCCCTGCAGTATCTACCTTACGTATTTTTACTTGGGTAGTTTGAGCGACCTCATATCCAACAATCATTTGCTTTTGTTGGCAATAAGGAACAGTAGGTGCACATGTTGAATATTCATACTTTGGATTTACAGAGTATGAAAGTGTTTTGATATCCTTTGTTGCTACACCTAATTTAGCTAGAGCATCAAGAGCTGGCTTAGCCTTTGCTTCAGCTAATTTCTGAGCTTCAGGAACACTCTTAGCTGATTCACGAATAGTAAAAGAAATATTCGCGATATCAGGTACTGCAGTTGCCTCACCTGTACCTGATACTGTGATGGTTGCTCCTTGTGAAGCTGGATGACTCCATGACTTCATTTCACCATAAGCAGAAACAAGAGCTAAAATTGATAAACAAATTCCGAGCATAGACGCTGTACGCCATGCATTGATTTTAATATTATTTTCGTTCATAGATTCTTAGTATAACAAATAAAAAACTTTCGTTCTTGTCTTTATTACACCCCTTAAATTCTTCCAGCAATGTGCATATATCCCAAAATAAACATAATAAAAATAAATAAAATAATAGCAATAAATACCAAATACTTATCTTCTGTCTCAAGCGGTGCTTCTACTACTTTATCTACAATAATAGGCATTACTGGTTGAAATACAGGTATCTCTCTTACTGGCGCTATTGGTTTAGGAACTACAATACTCTCAGGAACTACGCTTGGAGCATTAGGATGAGATTGCATTGTCTCTACATGATGATTTACATGTGAAGCAAAACGTTTTTCGTATTCATTTAGTGCAACTGTGGTGAAAGATGACTCATACGGACGAAGAGGAAGATTGTGGGGTAGTTCATCGTGCGAAGACATTTTGGAAACATGTTCAAATGTTGATGGCGGTAATTCCTTTTCCTCTACTTTCACCTGCTTCTCAACTAGAACGTTATCTTGTATAGGTAGTGGAACTATGACACTTTTACTTTCTTCAGCTGAAACCTCTTTTACTGGTGTTTCAATGTGCTCTTCTATGTGTTTCTCTTCTTTTGGAACAATAACCTCCTTTACCAATGCTGTTTCTGCAAAAATTTCTGTTGCTGATTCGGCGATATTGGTGCTTGGTGTTATATCTTCCTTTTCTACTATTTCTACACCTGTACTAGTCGTTTCGGCATCAACATAAGCATTTGTTTCCCACATCAAAATCGCATCTTTGATATCTTGTTCGTCCCACCCGGCAGCTTCTAATAATGTAGTAAGACGATCTTTTGTAAGGTCTTTATTTATGCGTACAAGATTCTTAAGTGCGATTCTTATGTCGTAGAGTTTCATTCTATAACCTACTTAGCTTTCGTGGTTGTTGCTTTTGTTGTCTTAGGAGTAGACGTTGCTACTGGTTCGAGAGATTTAAGAAATGCTTCCAAATCTGCGTTTCCTGGATTACGTTTCATTAATTCATCACCAATGTTCTTTGCTATATCAGCTCGTCCTCCATCACGAAGAGTAAGAGCTAGGAAGTAAGCGATATTACTGTTATTAGGATCAAGTTCTAGTGCACGTTGTAAACCATTCACTGCATTTTGATAGTCTTTCTTTCCGTAGAAAAGAAGTCCGGCTTGTAGGAATGTTGCTGGGTCATTTGGAGCACTCTGTGTAGCTTTGATTGCATAATTAATAGCTTCATCGATATTTTGCTCTGACGCTTCAAGTTGACTCATAAGGTAGAGTGCATCTGCGAAGTTTTGCTTCTTCTTAAGAGCATCCGTAAGAGATGCACGTACAACGTCTTTTGAACCATTAAGTGCTTCGAGGCGTGCCATCATCACATAAAGATATGGATTATCTGGATATAGTTTAATCGCCTCTTCATATGACTTCTTAGCACGATCAAATGCTCCTTCCTTATCAAATGGAAGTGATAGTTCGTATGCGCGACCAAGTGAAACATAGTTTTGATAATTATATGGATTTTTTTCTACAGCTTTCTTTCCAGCATCGATAGCCTTATTTGCAAGCACCATGTACTTCTGCTTAAGAGCTTCCTGATCGTCTTGAGGTGTAGTAATAAGAGCGCGTGATGCATTAATAGCATTCTCTAATTTAGCACGATAGAAAACATCTAGATCTTTAATAGCGATTGCTTGATCAAGAACTGTATCGATAGTATCTGTCGTTGCAGTAGTAGATGTTTGCACCTTAGCGTACACAAGGATAGCTCGAGTCTTTTGTATTGTTGAAACAAGATTAATTGCGAGTAGAACAGCTATAGGTGTTGCAATGAAAAGCATAACCTTGCTTGGATGAAGTTCATTGAGGCGTGCTTTTGCAAGACCGAATCCAACAATTACCATCCACAAAATAAGCACAGCAAATGATAGCGGAACTACCCATGCAGAAATGAAGAAGTACACCTGTACGAGAGCGAGAACTCCTGCGATATGCTTATCATCTCCTGGTTCTTCTTTACGATATGTTAAGAAGGTTAAGTAAAGAGCTCCCAACATGAATAAGATGAATATCACTCCTCCGAAAAATCCAATTGTTGTGAAGAATGTTGTAAAAGTCCCTGAACCTTGTGCAAACTCTAAATCAAAGTAAGGAGAATCGATTACCGCCTGTGGACGATAAAGTTGCCATGCTCGCGTGAAATCTCCTGCCCCGATACCGAAGAGCCCTCCTACACCCTGAGAAAGAAGAACTTGCTTAGCAACAACCATAGACCCTGAGAAATTAGGGCGGATATCTCCGCGTGTTGAAAGTGAAGCAAGAACTCCAACAAGAACCAGTGTTGCTGTAAGTACTATTGCTTTAGATTTCTTTGAAATTTTGAGCTTACGAATATATCCAAGAACAAGAATAACGAAAATACCAATGAAAAGCACAAGTGATAGTGGAGAGGTAAAACCACTGAATGTTTGCGCGAATGCAGTACTCATCTGACCCTGGAACATGAAAGTAAACAAGAAGAGGAATGTGGCGACGAATAGTACACCTGCAAGAATTCTTTTTACCTTCTTACGAAACTCATCTGGAAGAGAGCGTACGAGGTAGATAACAGCAGGAAGCGCTAGAAGCGACAATGCTGAAAAGGAGTTTACTTCATTGCCAAAAAGAATAGTTCTTGGATCACGAGCAAAAAGCGCAGAAAGAATCAAAGCAAGAGAAAAGAGTCCGTACCCTACAACTTCAAAGCGAGTTACTTGATGCCAAGAACGAGTAAGTACCGCAGAAAGAATATACGCAATAAGAGCAGTAGTTATCGCAGTAATTATTACTAGGTAATACGTAGCTTCTGGAGTAAATGCTGTCCCTGGTATAAAAAATAGCGGGGAAGCTATAATAACGAAAGCCGTTACATATTTATAAAGTAAACTAAAAAATCTTGCTAATGCGCGCATAATAAATAGGGGTTAATCAATAATAATATGTACTTCTTATAGTACACTGTATGTAGAAAGTATACTTGAATTTTGTGTTTCTGTGTAGAATATACACACAAAAACTGGGTATATTGTTTATACTTAAATTATGGAAAATACTACTCCAAATTCAAATACAGAAACTAGTCACCCAGTAGTTGTCGAATCAATACTTTACGTACACGGAAGACGCATTATTATATTTCTCGTTATTATACTTTTACTTATTGGTATCCTTGGGGTACTTTACTATAACGGTAAAGTTGTTTACGAGAATGGCCTTTAAATAAAAGCTTTCTTTCTATTACCCAGCCAACCACATGCCTCCCCTCTTTCAAGAACTTGCAAAGGATATTGAAGGTGAAATAGTAGCTGATCAAAAAACTATAGAAAAGTATAGTAATGATTTTTCTCCGTTTTTGGTACGTCCACAAGTAGTCATTTATCCAAAAACAACGAAAGACATTAAAAGAATTGTCTCCTTCGGAAGAACGTATCACATTCCAATTACTGTTCGCGGACTTGGAAAAGGTTGTAAAGGTGGAGCATTATCAGAAGGTATTGTAGTTGACATGCATCGTTACTTCGACAAGATTGGTAAATTAACTCTTGGTGAGTCAACTGTTACCCTTCAAGGTGGGGCACTCTATCGTGATTGCGCTAAACGTATTTCAGATTGGGGGTATACCATACCTGCAGTAGACCACACTGAAGAGATGACACTCGGAGCTATGCTTGCGACGGGGTACAAAAGTAGTAATGCTTTATCTTCTGGTGGAATTATTGACTGGGTAGAATCTCTAAGAATTATTCTTGACGATGGAAATGAGTATCTTGTTGATCAAAATGTCTCACCAAGTGGGAGATTACTTGAAATCTATGGTGGAATACTGACTTGTCTTAAAGAAGAATCTGAAATTATTTTTTCTGGCCATCTTGGTGTACAACATCAAGGTATGGGGTACGACGTATTCACCTCACATATTTCACCTAAGATGCTTATGAACTTTATTGTAGGGAGTGAAGGTACGTTTGGAATCATTACAGAAATAACTTTACGTTTAGAAAATAAAAAAGAAATAACCAAAGGCTTAGCTCTTTCACTTACTTCGGTTGATGATATCCCTTTCATTATCGATGCTGTGCTTCCCACGTACCCAACGTCATTTGATGGTTTCGATGCTAAGACACTTTCACTCTCAACATCGAGGAGCTCACTTCTCGAATCCCGTCATGCTAACTCCCCTTTTACCCTCATTGCAATCTACTCCGGAAACAAAGACCTCGTTGAAAGAACATTGGAGCAAGCTAAACGAACAATTAATCTCCCAAAAGAAAATATAACCATTTGCAAAGAGGAGGAGGTGGAAGAATATAGAAACGTACTCTTTAGACAAAGAAAAGATTTGGAGGAATATGCTGGTGGAGCATTACGTACAGTACCACTTTGTAATGATTTAGTATTTCCAACTTCCGTACTTAACCTAGCAATCAAAGAAGTGCAATCACTCTGTGATGATGCGGGGTTACTCTACTCAACAACTATTCATGCAGGTACTGGAGTGCTTCGTATAGAAACATTATTTGATACCTCGAGAACTGACACTTCAGAAATTTTTAGCGCTGTACTTTCTGAGTTAGCACGTATTGTTAAATGGTATCGTGGAGCATCTGTATATAGTTATGGTGATGGAATTATTAACACACCCTTACTTCCAATTATTTATGGAGCTTCGCTTG
>CAYVUY010000006.1:0-30284 GCA_964455195.1 uncultured Candidatus Saccharibacteria bacterium | reverse complement strand
GTAGTAAAGCGTCTCGTCGGGGGCACTGAACCTGCTACTGCTGATACTGGAACTATTCGTGGAGATTACGCACTAGATACTTACTATCTCTGTGATGTTGATGGCTCACGCGGAATGAGAAACTTAATTCATTGTACTGATCCCGCAGATGGTGAAGGGGCGTATAAGCGCGAAGTTGATTTATGGTTTACAAAAGAAGAAATCATGAATTATCGTCTCGTTACAGAAGCGATGCTTTACGATGTGAACTTGGACGGAATTAAGGAATAGTTAATATAAAAACACTACCGAGAGGTAGTGTTTTTATATTTTCTAAAATCTCATGACTAAATTTGATTTTTATTATTAGGAGGATTATAATCAAATCAGAACACTCGCTCATTTATCTGGATACGCGCATCATGGGTTATGGAATCTTGAGAATAACGCTGTGGCGTTATTCCTTACCTACCCACCTGTCTAAATGAGTCAGGTAGATGCGGACGAGTGTTCACGTAAAAACCACCTCTAAAGGGTGGTTTTTACGTGATATACTTTGATTATGTACGTATCTTTAGCCTCATCAACGCTATATCTACTCGCAGAGTTTCTCATCTCTTGGTTCGTTTTCGAACCACTACATCTGTATTATGAAATCTGGTGGTTGGATATTCCAATGCATATTTTCGGAGGGTTCGGAGTTGCATGGTTCTTCATTTCACTTTTTACTGTTCTTAAAAAATCTCACGCACTTAGGGTTATTCTGTTCTGTACCTTACTCATTGCAGTATCGTGGGAAATCTTCGAAAGAATATTAGATATTTTCGCTATTCGAGCATGGAATGGGTGGGTAGATACAATAAAAGATTTAATTGATGGTATGATTGGAGCATTGATCGCTTATAAAATTTTTTCTAAATAACTCATGAGTACTTTTTCTGTAACATTCGCTGGTGGTGCACAAACCCCTACAGGGTCTAATTTTATATTAGATGTTGGAGGTAAAAGAATTATGATTGACTGTGGTTTATTTCAAGGCGAAAAGATAAGTCTTGATAATAACATGGCACCTTTTAATTATGATGTTAAAAGTATTGATGTGCTTTTCATAACACACTCTCATCTAGACCATGTTGGACGTATTCCTAAACTTGTTCGTGATGGCTATAGTGGTCCAATCTATAGTACTGCTGCTACTCGTGAAATAGCAGAGCTCGTCCTTCTTGATTCTATGGGAGTGCTTGGAAAAGAAGCAGCTCGTGAGAATAAACCAGTGCTGTACCAAGAGAAAGATGTCTTCGAAGCTATGCGTTTATGGAAGGATCTTACCTACCATCAAAAATTCGAGTTAGAGGGCACTAGTGGGCCAATTATCGCCGAATACTACGATTCTGGACACATACTTGGAAGCGGAATTATCACTTTTAGTTATCAAGGCAAGAAGATAGCTTTCACAGGAGATTTGGGTAATACTCCATCACCACTTATGCGTGATACCGAAATGATAGATGATCTTGATTACCTTGCTATAGAAAGTGTCTACGGTGACAGAAATCACGAAGATTATGATACACGTATAGATCTTTTGAAAGATGCCATTACTTCTACTATTAAGGCAGGAGGGACACTCATGATTCCAGCATTTTCTGTAGAGCGAACTCAGGAGTTACTTTATTACTTTAATCAACTTATCGAAAAGGGTGATATCCCACCTGTACCTGTATATCTCGATTCACCTCTAGCTATTAATGTTACTGCGGTCTACAAGAAGTATGAAGCACTCTTTAATGTGACCGCAAATAGCATTATCAAAAGTGGAGATGATATTTTCAATTTCAAAGGTCTTGTCATGACGAAATCTCCTGAAGAGAGTAAGAGTATTAATAATGTAGTAGGGCCTAAGGTTATTATGGCAGGAAGTGGTATGAGTAACGGAGGAAGAATTCTTCACCACGAAGCTCGCTATTTAGGTGATTCCAAGAATACATTGCTTATCGTAGGGTATCAAGCGTCAGGCACACTTGGGCGTAAGCTTGTAGACGGTGCTCGTGAAGTGATCATTCACGGAATGCCGATACCAGTAAAGGCTCGCATTGTAAATATTCATGGATTCTCAGCGCACAAGGACTCTGATCACCTCGTAGAATTCGCTGGCGCATCGCATGAAAAGATAAAGAAAGCATTTGTGATTTTAGGTGAACCAAAGAGCGCGTACTTCTTAGCGCAACGATTGTATGAAGAATATGGATATGATGTTACTGTTCCAGAACCAGACCAAAAAGTAGAACTCGATTAGTTTTCTATTTATTATTCTAAACTAATGTATGACATTTAAATCAGGTTTTAATATAAACAAAATAAGTGGTAGTGGTTATTTAGTGTTACCTATATCAATGTCACGAATTTCAGCCGGTCAAACTGCAGAAGATTGTTATGAAATGCTCACTTACTTTGAGGACAAATTAGAGAGTTTTGATAATGATGCAATTTTACTTTATACAAATGGACTTTACTTTAATACAGAAGATGTTGCTTTTGAAAAACGTGTAAAAATGAATGCACAGATTCTGAACCACTCGGTTCATATGAGAAGCTTGATTAGTAGGGATAGAAAATTTATTCCAAAGGCAATTCACTTGATGCCAATAGACTATATAATTTTAAACTCCGAAGAGTATGTTACTATGTTTGCTACTCTTAAAAAAATTGAAACCGAAGATAGTACTTTAAGGTCCTTAATTAAGGAAGACATTAAAGAAAGAGAGTATACAGAAGCGAATATAAACTTTATTCTCGAGGAGATAGTCGTAGCGCATTTAATCAGAGAGCAATTCGTTGATTTACCTTCAACATTGGCCCGTAGTGATGACTGGAGAATCATATGTTATCCTGGTAAAGCACTAAAATCAGAGATATATATTCATCAAAATAAATTCCTAGCTAGGAATAAAGATTGTAAAAACGAATATAGAGGGACGCACTATAATTATAAGGAGAAAGTGTTGGAAGTATTTGATGAGATGGTTGTGTAAAATATACATATTGCCCACTACTCACTAACCACTACACACTGTATACTATTCCCATGAAACAAGAACGCATCACGATTAGTGTCTCAGGCGCAGCAGAAGTTGCTCACTGTGGACCCTCAGTCATCGCAACAGCAAAAGAACTTGGTCGTGAGATTGCTCGTCAGGGGGCACAGATTATTACTGGTGCTACTTCAGGATTTCCTATGTATGCTGCAGAAGGTGCGAAAGAGGCAGGGGGATTTTCTTTTGGACTTTCACCTGCTGCAAGTAAGAAAGAACACTTAGAAGTGTATCGCTTACCACTTAAAGCGATGGATACTGTGGTTTACACTGGATTCGGATTTCCAGGGCGAGACCTCATGCTTGTGCGTTCATCGGACGCGATTATTATCGGATGCGGAAGAATAGGAACTATACATGAGTTCACTATCGGATGGGAAGCCAATCTTCCTATGGGTATCTTAGTTGGTCCATGGGCAACAGATGAAGTGATTAAGAATATTATTGATAATAGTAATCGCACGAATCCAAACGTAATTTTTGAATCAGACCCAAAGAAGATGGTAGAAAAATTAATTGCTATGGTGAATAAAGAAGGACAAGATAGAAGAGCAGAAAGTAAGTTATAGAATAGCTTGATAATTAATTAAAAACTAAAAAGACCTCCTTCCGGAGGTCTTTTTATTAGTTACGCCTTAACTTGTTCTACGATACGAGTGAATGTTTCAGGATTTGAAACTGCGAGTTGAGAAAGGATTTTACGATCAACGAGTATTCCTTTCTTGGTCATCTTATCGATGAAAACACTGTATGTGATTCCAAGTGGGCGAAGTGCAGCGTTGATACGAACAGTGAAGAGGCGACGAGCGTCAGTCTTCTTATCCTTACGGTGAGCGAAAGCGTGAGCTCCAGCGTGGCGTAGCGCTACTTTAGCTTCAATCTCCTTCTTACTGCGTCCGAAACGGAAGCCCTTAGCCATTTTAAGGACATTACGACGGTGCTTCATTGATATGGTTCCTCTTTTTACGCGTGACATAGTGGTAGTGTTATTCTATTAAAATTACTTAAGAAGTCCTGGTAGAAAACGTGACTTTTCCTTTCCTGTCATAGGGAATTCTTGTGCTCTCTTCGCGGCAAGCTGACTTCCACGAGATTTCTTCGCGTTGAAGTGGTTAAGTCCTGGCTTACGTGAAAGGATTTTGCCGTTTTTTGTAATTCTGAGTCGTTTCAAGAACGATTTGTTTGTTTTCATACCGGAAATGTATAGTTAGGGTATTATATCACTGTTTTTTAATAATATCAAGCCCGTATAGCTTATTTTGCCTTTTCAAGAACTATCATCATAGACTTTGGAATCTTCTTTAAAGGTTCTGCTATTTTGTATTCTGCAGGTATTACGGCAAGTATTCTGTCCATTCTTTCACGAAGGAACGCTTCTTCCATATATTTCATACGCCCCTTAAGAACGAGGTCGATTTTTACACGATGGCCTTCTTTTATCCATTCCGCAGCTTGTTTAGCTTTAATCATAATATCGTGTTCACTGATACCAACAGATACTTGGATGTTTTTGGTTTCAGTACTATGAGCCTTAGCTTTTACCTCTTTCTGCTTCTTAGAAAGTTCGAACACATACTTTCCGTAATCGGTAATACGAGCAACAGGGGTGTCAGCATTAGGAGAAACTTCTATGAGATCAAGGCGAAGTTCTTTTGCCTTAGAGATAGCTTCTTCTTTGGTAAGGACACCGTAATTTTCACCGGTAGGGCCGATGACACGAAGCTTAGGAGCACGAATATTATTGTTGATGTTTATTTTTTCTGCCAAGGGATTGATTGTACGCTAATACTATCAGAAATAAGCTTCTAATACAAGCAAAAAGGGTCCCGCGCGTGCGCGGGACCCTTAGCATTTCATTGTTAGTGAAATGTAGTGGTACGGGGATATGGAAGCACTTCTTCCATTTTCTTCTGAAGAGCATCGAAGACTTTCTTTGCATGCGCGTCATCGCAGTGCTTCTTCAGGAAGACAACGGTTGTATCAATGACACTTTTCATCTTGTCGAAAATCTGCCCAAGCCGTTCGTCGTTACCCTTCATGATGATAAAGAGGCCATCGATGTTTTTGGAAAGTGACGCTACAGCGCTTTGAACAGACGCTCCTTCGGTTTCACTTCGGCATATTTCGGCGATGTTACCAAAGATGCTGAGCAACTTGGATATTTCGCGGTCTTCTGCTGCCGAGGGGGTGATGAGAGCCACACCACCACAGATTAAAACAAGTGGAGCCTCAGCATCGTCATTTATCCAGATTTTGAACTTGTTGTGAAGAAGGGAAGAGAACGGCTCTGCACACAACTTTTTGCAAAGCTCATCCTTTTCTTTTACGTAGCTGGCAAGCGTCAACCGCGAGGTTTCTACTGTGTACGGGGTATTCATTTTGGAACTCCTCGAAGTGGCGTTTCAATTGGAAGGGTATATAATGATCTATTAAATATCACACTACAGTATTTTTAAATAACGTCAAGATGATGCTTATATGCTAGAGTATAGTAATGAAATTAATCGTGGTCCTAGAAAATATTCGCAGTGTCTATAATGTTGGAAGTATATTTCGTACGATGGAAGGGTTTGGATTTAACGATGTAGTACTTCTTGGTATTACCCCCACACCTCTTGATAAGAGGGGATTAAAGCGAAGTGATTTCGTAAAGACGGCACTCGGCGCTGAAGATAGAATTAATTGGCAGTATGTTGCCACAAACGAAGAACTTCGAGCTAAGTATCCCAGTGCGTTGGTATGGTGTTTAGAAAGAAATGAATCTAAACAACCACTTTGGAAAACTTTAGAAGATAAAAAAAATATACAAGAGACTATTTTACTTATTGTTGGGAGTGAGGTCGATGGAGTGAGTGACTTTTGGATGAAGCAAGCAGACGAAGTACTCACTATTCCTATGATGGGTGAGAAGGAGTCATTTAATGTGACTATCGCTTTCGGAATAGCACTCTACGAGCTTAGTAGGAAGTAGGGTGTTGAGTATGGGAAAAATAAGATAAGCCCGCGCGACGCGCGGGCTTATCTTATGTAATATCTATCAACTAAGTAATTAAACTTATTTCTTTGGAGGCATTGGGATGAATGCGCTGGTACGAGCTTTATACTCTTCCCATTCTTGTCCACTCCATTTTGCTTCAAGCATAGGAATACCAGAAACATAAAGTAGTAGGTAAGTAATAAGAAGAGGGGAAACAAATACCCATAGTGATGATGTTGCTCCGTAACCGACAAGAGCTAGTCCCCACCACATAACAGATTCTCCGAAGTAATTAGGATGACGGGTATATTTCCACAAACCCTTTTTCATTATAGTTCCACCATGTACATTTTTGGTTCTAATGAATCTATCAAGTTGATAGTCGCCAATAACCTCAAAGAAGAAACCAATAACCCACACAGTAAAGCCTATAGATAAGAGTGCTGGGAATTCCCCCCGCCCGAGAAGGCTCATGGTGAAAGGAAGCAGTACAAGACTTATAACAATACCTTGCAATACGAAAATTTGTAGATGAGATCTAATGAGGAAATATATTTTTCCTTCTTTCATCCATTCTTCGCGCCATGCTTTATAACGAAAGTCTTCATCTTTATTTCTGTTTTTCCTCCAGATTCTATAAGAAAGTCTTATTCCCCATATAGAGATAAGCATAAGGAGTAATGTTGTGAAAAGTGATATAGGAGCAACTTGTAGCTTAAGCCATGTGAGTAACCATGCTGTAAGTATGAAACCTGTTCCATATACGGTGTCGATAATACTATTATCCTTTTTAAGGAGTGCTACGAAGAACACCAAGGTGGTGAAAATAAGAATGATAACCAAAGAAACAAAGTAGATATTCAACATATCAATATAGTATAGCAGGCGAAATCTCTTTTTTAAGGGGATATTTAATATTGATTCTTTTCGTAGTTCTTTTTTGTGGGCAGAATATGGTCGCGATTACGCTTCCTATTCTGCATCGCACAAAATATATAAAAATAGCGCTTTAAGGCGCGAGTTTTTATTATTTTGGTGGAGATGGGCGGAATCGAACCGCCGTGTATCATGAAAGTATGTGTGAACCTACGGTGCTTAGTTTGCTTCGTAGTTAGGCATATCTGATCAGAAACAAACGAAAGCCAGATATGCTTAGCATCATTGTTTCGGAGACTAGCTGATGCGAGAAAATCTCCTACACTCATCTATATATTGCCCACACACTCTCGAAGAGTATAAAAGTGAAGGACACCAGATTGGCTTAATTAAGCGAATGCTGGAACAAGTCCACCTACCATATATGGTGAGCGGATTGCTGTAGTGTTGTTTTTTGCAACGTGATTGCAAGGGTGTTTTTCGAGTCGCCTTGCATTCTCGGCACAGCAACACACATATAATTCATAATATCGAAGCCAAAGATCATCCCCATTTATTCACGGACTCTTGCTTCACGAATCGCGATATCTTTTTTGATAGATTCTCGCTTATCGTGCTTTTGTAATTTCTTACAGAGTCCAATCTCACACTTGATGAGATTCTTTTTAAGATACAATGAAATAGGAACTGTTGTCAAGTTATGTATTTCTTCTTCTCGAAGAATGTGTCCCATATCTTTCTTATTAAGGAGTAGTCGTCTTGTGCGAGAAGGGTCATAGTCTTTCGGAGTGTTATTCGCTTGGTAGGGTGGAATATATATTCCCACAGCATATGCTTCACCACCACGAATAAGTATTCGTGCACCATCAAGAGCGCCGAGCTTCTCACGAAGGGCTTTCACTTCGAAACCGTGTAACTCTATACCAGCCTCGATACGTTCTTTTATTTCGTGCGAGAGGGTTAATTTCTTGTTTAAAACCAAAGACATATGACTATTCTAGCACGCTCGCGAATGTCCTTCACTACTGTTATAATAGACCAACTACATGAAGAAAAAGAAAGACATGAAATCAAACAAACAAAACAAGATACTACTATTGGCACAGCAATTTATGTGGCTTGTATTTATGTTCGCTCTTATTGGATATGGATACAATGTATTTCATACAAAATCAAACGTAGAGACCGTAGCATTATCTGCACTCGCCTCTGATGTTCAAGCAGGGAAGATAAAAGAAATCACCGTCTCAGGTGACACATTACAAGCTATCAACCTAGATGGAAAGAAATTTGAGAGTAAAAAGGAAATAGAATCAGGTATTGTAGAGACACTTAAGAATTATGGTGTCACTCCGGAGACTCTAGCAAAAGTAAAGGTGACCGTTGCAGCAGATAGGTCTGCTTCATTTTGGTTTTCACTATTACCAATTCTTCTCCCAGTACTTTTCTTAGGGTTAATGATTTGGTGGCTTGCTCGTGGAATTAAAGGTGCGAATGTCCAAGCACTATCCTTCGGGCAATCTCGTGCGAAAGTTATCATGCCAGATGATACTAATCAAAAAGTTACTTTCAAAGATGTAGCTGGATGTAAAGAAGCAAAAGAAGAACTCGCAGAAATAGTCGAGTTCCTAAAGACACCTAAGAAGTTCACTGACATCGGAGCACAGATTCCAAAAGGAGTACTTTTGATGGGAGCACCAGGAACTGGTAAGACCATGCTTGCACGAGCAGTAGCTGGTGAAGCTGGGGTACCGTTCTTCCATCTTTCAGGAAGTGAGTTTGAAGAAATGTTCGTAGGTGTGGGAGCATCACGTGTGCGTGACCTCTTCGATATGGCGAAGAAGAACAGTCCAGCAATTATTTTTATTGATGAAATAGATGCGGTCGGGCGAGCTCGCTCTGTAAATATGGGAGGACAAGGTGAGGGACGCGAGCAAACACTTAATCAGATTCTAGTTGAAATGGACGGTTTCGAACCAACGATGAATCTCATTGTTATGGCAGCAACTAACCGTCCTGATGTACTTGATCATGCACTACTTCGCCCAGGGCGATTCGATAGACGAGTAACATTAGATCTTCCAGATAGAGCTGACCGTGAAAGCATACTTTCTGTTCATATAAAGGATAAACCACTTGCTGAAGATGTTAATTTGAAAATAATCGCAGAACGTACACCAGGATTCTCAGGTGCTGACCTTTATAGTCTTATGAATGAAGGAGCGATACTTGCTGCACGCGAAGGGAGGAAGAAGGTGGCGCAGTTTGACCTTATTCGTTCTATAGAAAAGGTAATGCTTGGTCCTGAACGAAAAAGTCATATTCTCTCACAAGAAGAAAAGAGAATAACTGCATACCATGAAGCAGGGCATGCACTCGTTGCATCATGCTTACCGGATGCTGATCCTGTTCACAAAGTTTCTATTATCGCTCGTGGTAGAGCGGGGGGTTATACACTTAAGCTTCCACTTGATGAGAGACGCCTTATGAGTAAACGAGCTTTCTTAGATGATATCGCTATGTCTTTAGGTGGTTATGTTGCAGAGAAAGAAGTATTCGGAGATCTAACTACTGGTCCATCAAATGACCTTCAAGTAGCTACAGGTATGGCGCGTGATATGGTCACCAAGTACGGCATGAGTACACTCGGCCCTATCGCTTTAGAAGGAGAAGGGGGAGCACTCTATGGTCGTGGAATATATGGAAAGGAATACAGTGAATCAATGGGAACGAAGATTGATGAAGAAGTGAAAATGATCATGGATAATGCATGGAATCGTGCGAAAGAAATAGTCACTTCTAAACGTGTAGTACTTGATGCTATCGCAGAAGAATTAATCAAAGTAGAAAACATTGAACGAGATGAATTCGATCGACTACTTGTACTTCACGGAATAACTCCAAAGAAAAGTATAGAGATAGTTTAAAATAGAAAAGAGTAGAGCCGCCCCCTAGGGGGCGGCTTGCTTTAATGGCCAATCATCATTCAACTTGGCCGAGGTACGTATTGCCCGAGTTCGCCGGTTTCGTATTGGCGACGCAGGTTGCGGGTTGCGCAGACCTTTTCGGCGGGCTTCTTCGGACGCAAAACCTTCCTGCTTCTACGGTGCAAATCCCGCTCGCATTTCGGTTGCTTGGCGCGAATGGGTACCGGCTGATCAGGCTGTTCGCCGGTCTTGTCACTTGTTACTTTCCTGATTCCGCGAGCACGGGTTGAAGGTTTCGGATGCTTCCCTTTGTATGGCATAAAGAACTATCCTCACTGGTTTCCTGTCCATTCTGACAGTACTACCATACTATATAAACCCTCAGTATTTCGCAAGGAATATTTACACAGTCTCCGCCGATTGCTTTTCTATTAGTTCTTTTATTTTATTTTCTGTCTCTTTGAAAATGAGGTGGCGAGTTTCTTCAATATGCTCTAGATAGAGTCGCTCTAGGTCTTCATCATTAATCGTAGTATCACTAATAAGTTTATTTTTAAGTGCAATCACTTTTCTTTCGAAAGTAATAATTGCTTCTTCTTCGATTTTTTCTACCTTCGAAATAATTGATTGTAATGTTTCGTCATTGTTATCGAGTATAGTAAGGACGGTATCTCGTATTTCTTCTTGTGTTAGTTCTGTCATGATAGTTATAAAGCTAATCCTCTGTGGTAGCCCAACTTAAGACCTCCTCCTGTGGTCTTCAGACCATTTACCGCAAGGTCAACTGTGCTTTTAGTACCCTTACTCCACTCACCAAGAAGTGCAACTATCATGGCCGCTGGAATATCTGCGTAACTTTTCTGTTTCTTTTTATTTTTTGGATCCATGTTATGAGCTGCGATAAGAGCTGCTTCTTGTCCACCTTCCCAGAGAGCTTTTAATGGAGCCATGATGACGAATCTAAACATCGCCTCTATCCCGTTAGAGCATACGTTCTTTAAATCTTCTTTAAGAGAATTCTTTGTTTCTAAAATTTTATTCTGTAGTACCGGATCTTCTAGTCGTAGTCTTCGCGCTTCTAATTGTTCACGGGTAAACTCTCTAGTTTTTTCAATCGATTCTTGAGTGAAGGTAGCTGTCGATTCAAAAGCTTTCTTACTAAGCTCTTTTGTTTTGTCATACACTTCTCCAATTTTTTCTTTAAAATTCATGATATATAAAGTGTATCACACGAAGTAATTCTCTATAAAAATATAAACATAAACGATAGGTATTCTCCCCAAAGTGCATCCACCTGGACTCGAACCAGGGACCAGTCGTGTATAAGACGACGGCTCTACCAACTGAGCTATGGATGCACTTTACTGAGAATATTCTTGATATTGTTTACAAACTATATCAAAAATATCAACTTAATTCCAATGCTAATAATGTCATATACACATAGAAATACATTAATTGACAAATATGATTTATTATGTTACAATATTTATTGATTGTATTTTGGTGTCCTGCCACCTTTTTGAATATAGTACTATGCGCAGTAGGAACGCATAGTGGGAGTAACTCGTGAAAAAATTTCTCTGGGCAGCTCTGCTGTTACTTGTCGCTGTTGTTGGAGGCCCGTTCGCACGGGCTCTCTACGAGTCAGCAGGGGGTGACACTGACATGACTGAGTTTCGCAAGCATTGTGAAACTCGGATGAACCAGTGCATCACCATCGGCAAGCAAGGCGACGTTTACCTCGTCGAAGTGACAGGGGATAACGTCTACCTCAAGTCTCCGAAAGGGACAGTGGAAACCTTCGATGTTGAAGGCTTCTTGCGGTCGCAGTACTGGCGAGGATATAACGCCACTCAGTTCACCGTCTACCCGACGGACGAACGTTACAAGGGGCTCAAAGAGCTCTACCTCAAGAAGTAAACTGTGGCGTTAGCCACAGTCAAAGCCTCCGGTTCATACCGGGGGCTTTTTGTTTTACCTAGAATCAAACTTATTCCATATGGACCTTGGAGCGGTGCTTTATGATGATTTTTATTTTAAGATAAAAGTCTAATTAAGTAGTGATAATAAATTAAACTTAACTAAAATAAAAACTCCTAATGGTAACAAAAATAAAGCAATGATTGTTGCTATAAAGACTCTACTGTTGCTTTGTTTCTGAGTTTTTATCACAGAAGGGATTTCAGACGGATTTTTATGATACGAATTTAAAATTTCCAATAGTTGAAAATCTCCTATAGGTAAAGTGAAGTAAAAAAGTTTTAAAATGGTACCATTTTTAAGTACTACATCGACGACATCCATATCATTAATAATCGGTAAAGAAATTTTAAATCCCGCTATTTCATCCCAGAGCAGCTTACCTGTTTTGCTTGATTGTATTCCAATATTATTTATTGTTATTAATGCTTCGGGTTTACGATATTTTTTAATGCAGAGAACAAAAATACAAAAAGAAAATAATGTTACTAAGATAGAAATAAAAAAACCATTAGTATCATTGAGGTACGCAAATATTGAAGCTATACCAATTAATATGATTAAAAAAGATAAAATTCCAGTAGACACAAGAAGAGTTCTACTTGAATAAATAATAATTTCATTATTATTTGGATTTATTTGAATCGACATATTTATAAGTATACAGTTTTCTAATAATTTAAAAATGTAAACTCATTCCATATGGACCTTGGAGCGGTGCTTTATAATCTTCGCAAGTTCTGGGAAGTTTTCTAGTTTAGGGTCTTCTTGTACTAATTCTTTCGCTTCCTCACGAGCAATTTCAACAAGCTTCGGATTACGAATTGCTTCCATCGCTAAGTCACTTACTCCCCACTGCTTACCATCCATGAGCGTTCCTATACCGCGTTGCATCATATCAAGCTCAGCTAATTCAAATCCATTCTTCGCATCCACGAGTGCTTTTAATCGTGCTAGTGTCGTATCTGCTGTACTTTCAGTAAACAAATAACAATACGATTGGTGGGAACTTCTACCTACACGGCCACGAAGTTGATGAAGTTGAGCGAGACCGAAACGTTCTGCACCCTCTATGATAATCGCAGTTGCATTCTGAATGTTTACTCCCACCTCGACTACAGATGTTGCCACCAAAATATCTATTTCGTGTGCGAGCATTCTTGCCATCACATCTTCTTTCTCAGCAATTTTCATTTTACTGTGAAGTATTTCGATGCGCGCAGTAGGGAACACTTTTTCTTTTAATCTTTTCGCTTCTTCCTTAACACTTTTAAGTTGACGCTTCTGACGCTCTTCTTCATCTTGTTCATCAATACGTGGACATATTACATACGCTTGTCTTCCAGACTCTAATTCTTTCGCGATAGCGTCTTCAACCTTTTTGCGACCGCTTGGTTTTACTATTTCTGTAATAATTCTTTTTCTTTCAAGTGGCATTTCATCGATAACAGTAAGATCTAAATCACCGAACATTGATAGTGCAAGAGTTCTTGGAATAGGGGTTGCAGTCATGGAGAGTAAGTGAGGAAGTTCTTTTTTGGTTTTTGTATTTTCCTCTCCTTTTTTGTGTGCGAGAGCCTTTCTTTGCTTTACTCCGAAGCGGTGTTGTTCATCGATGATAACAAGAGCCAGGTCTTTGAATATGACTGACTTTTGAATGAGGGCATGTGTACCTACGACGACACTCATGCGACCATCAGCAATCCACTTAAGTAATTGTGCACGAGAAATATCAGTGTAACCATCAGGATTTGTTTTACTTGGGAACTTCTTACAACCACTTCCGGTGAGTAGTCCAATTTCAATATTTGTTCCCTCGAAAAATTTTATGAAACTCTCGAAGTGTTGTTTCGCTAATATCTCAGTAGGGGCCATATATGCGACTTGATACGCTGTGCCAGATTTCCCAACTCTATTATTAATAGTCGCGTAGGCTGCAACAGAAGCTACGAATGTTTTCCCGCTCCCCACATCACCTTCAAGTAGTCTTCCCATAGGGTTATTAATCTTCATGTCACCAAGGATTCCTTTAATAGCATCTAGTTGGCTATGAGTAGGTGTAAATGAAAATCTCTCAATAAAGTTCTTTATGAGAGTATCAGTAACAACTATCGGGTACGCATGAGAACCTTTAGCTTCTGCACGTTCTAGTTGTTGTTTAATTTGAAGGTAGAATATTTCTTCAAAAGCGAAGCGTTTGCGAGCGGCTACAGTGAGCTTCTCATTCTTCGGGAAGTGAATATATAAAAGTGCATCTTTTAATTCTGGTAAATGAAGCTTACTCGTAATGTGATTAGGTACAGGGTCTTCTATAGATTCAAGTGTGCCACTTGCTACTATTTTTTTAATGAGTGTATAAAGAAAAAGTGATGAGACCCCTTTGGTTTCTTTGTAAACAGGAATCATGAATTCCCCAGTAACGTCTTTTCCAAAGAGTGATTGCTCTCCTTCAGGAGCAATAAGTGGGGCATGATCAATAGTTGGATTAGTAAGGAAAAGTCCTCGTTTATCTTCATGCACAATACCTGAGACCTTTACCCGTGCTCCTTCTGGATACATTTTTCCAATGTATGCTTGATTGAACCACACACAGCGTAGTTGCCCGCTATTATCAGCAACACGTGCTTCTGTCATAGGGATATGGCCTTTGAAACTTCTACGCACAGTAACCTTCTCCATCACACCATAGAGTGTGACCGGACTACCTACTGCGAGAGTATCGATGGGGACTATTTCGCGCGCATCTGCATAGCGAGTAGGGAAGTAGAAAAGTAAATCACCTACAGTAAGAAGGTTTAAATGTTTGAGACCTGCTGTATGTTCTTTAGAAAGTCTGGATACTTCGGAAAGGGCTGTCGTTAGCGTATACATGACGAGAGGATTAGCGGAACTGCGGTCGTGAGTGGTAGATAACAAGAGCGAGTGTTACAAGTACAAGGATGAAGAGAAGCATCGATGTTGCTGAGTATGAAGAAGTACTGAAATTAATATAGAGTTCACTCGAAAGAATGAGTAGTCCAAGAACAAGAGGGAATATCGGTCGAGGCCATAGAAGAATAAGGAATCCTAGAATAACGAAGAATCCATGCCAGAGATTGAACCCAACAGTAACAGGGAGATATTCATTAATACATCCCAAAATTTCCATTTTAACTTTTTTCACCCCACCGATGAGTGCCATCACATGAGGATAAATAAAATATATTGCTACAGAGAATCTAAGTAGCCAAGGCCATATTGTATACATATGTTCTTAGTATAACAGATAAGAATAAGTACATAAGATGATATCCAGAATTAAGAATAGGGGAAAATAAATACGCGACCACTTCGTGGTCGCGTATTTATTCGTAGCACTATCTATCGTTAGTCTTTCCTACATCAACGTAGACTTTTACTTTATTTGGATCTAGTTTCGTATTAAGAGCACACGAAGCTTCGAATATAGTTGAGTACTTTAGCTTAAGTGATTTCTGACCCTGAGCCTTTCCACTAGAAGCTGCGGTTGTAAGAGCGGCAGTCATATTTCTTCCTGCACCGTATGGGTCTCCAGCACTCGTTACTCCATTTGCTAGTTGTTGGAAGGTGAGATTATCAGCTTCTCGTTTACGAGCAAGGACACATAATGAATCACATGTTGCAGTCGGAGCAGTGATAGTAGGGGAGGCAGTTATTCTACAAGTAGAAATTGGAGTATCGATAATCCAACTGAGTACTGTAGTTCCTCCAGGAATAATACTCTTAGAACTTGAGTAGAGCTTAATAGGGTTCGAACTGAATGTACATACTCCACTAAGAGGAATGAGCACTGTGTTAACTCCAGCAGGGTGTATACAGTTAAATGAGTAGGTTCCACTTGTTGCAGCTGTCCAAGAAAGTGTTGCAGCAGTTGTCGTCGCGATAATCACAGTACCACCCTTAGTAAGTGAGAATGGTGTTCCCGCAGAACATGAAGCACCAAGATCATATGTTGGGAAACATGATGTGCTTGTCGCAGCAACAGTTGTACAACATCCATTAGTACAAGTTCCACTAAGACTAACCCCAGAAGCGTCTAAGTCATCACAACTTTCAGGTGATTCCTTAACACCATTACCACAGACTGGTTTGATACATGAGTTAGTAGAAGTAGCATAACTTTCACCGTAAGGACACACCGCACATTGAGTAGGGGAATCACCAGAAGAAGTTTGTACTGCACCATTGGTACAGACTTGATTATCTACTCCACCAGGATTAGAAATCAATCCGCACGTAGTAGAAGTTGAAGTACTATCTTTACATAGTATAGAGAGACAATCCGCAGAACATTTTTGTACTCCAGTATCTACTAGACCTACAACTCCATCACAGGCTTCACCGGAATCCACCCGAGCATTACCACAAGTAAGACCAGTTGCTGTTTGACCACAGTATAATCCTGGGCCCATCAGGCTACATCTAATGCCATCAAATATCTGACCAGCCGGACACTGATCACATGCAGGAGCAGATGAGACAAGGGCACCATTTGGACAGGTGGTAATGGTAATTGTGTCATTAAAGGTAGTTGCTTGAGCTGTAGCAACACCAGTTACAGAACCGGTACCGTTAACACCGTCGTAACAAGTAAGTGTGTAGTCATATTGTGTATTAGGGGTAAGAGACGAGTCTATTCTTCCAGATGAAGTATTACTTGGAATCACCACAGTAAGACCACTTGCAGGTACTCCACTTATTTCACGGTAGAGACTTACACTCTGAGCAGCAGGGGAAATACAATCCCAAGTGTTGTTAATGGTAGTGTTACCTGTAGTACTTGCAGTAAGTATAGGTGGGATAGGGACACACTTGTTACTTCCAGCATCCCAACTAGAACCTGGAGAACAAATAATATTCACGGTTACAGGGCCTCCGATAGTGGTGAGATTGTCATAACATGTATATGAGGCAACATCTCCCCATGTAAGAGGCACGGTTGAGAATTGACCACTAGAAACTCCAGCTGGTCCACTATCTAGGCGAACGTTACTACCATTTCTTTTTATGTTAGGGTCATTAGCTCCAGTTTGGTCCCACGCGATATTAGTAGTACATGTAGAGCCATTAAATGGAATCACACAATTACCTACAGCACTGATGTTACATACTCCAGCAGAAGGGGAGGCTTTACATTTACCTGTTGCAACATCCCAAGATGATCCATTCTCACACACTGCAGTAACATCTACTTGGCTAAGCGTTACGAGAGTGTCTGCATCCTTTAGATAAAACGTTGTCGGGTTTATCGCGTCGTAATTTATTGTTGCATTAAGTGTCGGTGAAGAATTATTAAGAGCAGAACTAAAAGGTGTTGAATCTTGAATTACAGAGACATTAGCAGCATTCGTAGTGGTCCACTGAATATTTGTTTGGCAACTAGAATCTCCTACAAGGATGATACATGGATTAGGAGAAGCTGTAATGTTACCTGATGAAGGGTCAAGCACACATTTCTCTGTAGGGTTATCCCAGTGAGTGTTCAGTGCACAGACAGAAGTTACAGTCATCGTAGTAAGTGTCACACTGTTGTGTTTAAGTGTGTAGGTATTTACATTCGTACCTGTCGCGTTAAGAACATTAGTTAATGTTCCAGAGTTAAGCGTAGAGAGTAATCCAGATGCTGTGCTAGTAAGACTAGAAGTAGATACAACAGGGTAAGTTACACTCCATGTGATATCACTACCGCACTTAGATCCGCCGAGCGGAATAGTACATATTCCACCAGTACCACTACCAGTTGTTGTTGCTGTTCCTGATGGTACAGGTTCACATGCATTAGAGCCACTATTCCAGTTAGGTGTTCCACCTGTACAGACATTGATAACTATAGAACTTGTCGCGGAACCCTGAGCATTCGTACAGACGATAGTGTAATTATTTACAGATGAAGTTAGATTACCTGTACTCTCACTTCCTCCAGCTATGTTTTTCGCACCAGTTGTCACCCAATCACCTGTAGCAGTACATGATGTTGGAGAATTTGATGTGTTCCAGTTAAGTACCGTAGCAGTATTATAAGAAAGATTGTAATTATTAGCTGTTAAATTTACAGTAGGGGCTGAAGGACCCACGATACATGCTCCACCAGAGCGAGTAGGAGCTGATGAAGGACATACTTGTACTGTTACGGTTTGGGTAGAACTATTACCGCCAGCGTTTGAACAATATATAGTATAGGTAGTTGTGGCGGTTAGATTACCAGTACTTTGAGTTCCACCGGCTGTTGATTTAGATCCGGCGAATGTTCCACCAGTGGCAGTACATGAAGTTGGTGAACTACCTGGAGTCCATGTGAGGTTAGCATTATTATTGTATGAAATATATGTGGAGTCAGCATTTAATGTAACAGTAGGAGGTGGAGTACATGTAGGTGGGTCTATAGCACCATTACCACAAGAGCTTGGTTGGCAACTTCCAGTACCACCATTTGAGCCATCATTGGTCCATGTGTATCCTCCAGGGCAAACATTACATGTAGGGGAGTTACCACCAGCAGGGTAGTTATCACAGGTACAAGAGTTTGATCCCCCATTCCAAGTTGTACCAGGATGCCCAACAGGACAGTCATTCACTATGATTTGAGCAGTATCATTTGCTGCTCCCGCAGTACAGCGAGCTACGAAAGTTCCAGGAATATTGAAGGCATCTCCTGTGGGTGTTGTTTGAAATGTATATGAAGCGGTACCAGACCTAAAACTCCCATTCCAATTAGTAAAAGGTACAGCACCCATAGAAGCCGCGTCTCCAGTTTGCCAGTCAGCTATACAGGAACCAGAACTGACATCCCAAGATATGGTAGCCGGGTCACCACGAGTAATCGTAGTACCTGTGCCAGCTGACACAGAAGAGAACATAGACACGAAAACCATAAGGACTAATAAATAATTAATGGGTGATTGAGCTTTTAGCATACAAATTTATAGTCTTAAGTATACTTCGTTATGATATAAAAAAGGCCGTGTTATACACACGAAGTGCGTAACACGGCCCAAATAAAACAGATTACTTCTTCCATCAATTACGGAGCGACGACGACAAGCTCACCTGTTCCCATACGAGGAACTGCGAGTTCGGCGACTTTCGTACGGGTGACAGCGTCCACTTTGTACAGAGTCCCATTCGTGTTACTCACGTAGAGATATCCGCCGTAGTAGACAATTTTCTCGTTTCCCGGAAGGGTGATTTCTCCCAGAAGTGAAAGGTCGCTTAGTTTGTAGGCTCTCACTTTGCCCAATGCAGAAAAAAACAATGTATCTTCGGACAAAGCAATTCCCCCAGCGTAATCAAAAGAAAGGTTGCTGTCTTGCACGTTTCCAGAAATGGTCTCAACTATTAGCATTTTGAATATTCCTGTTGAGGTCAAACCCGAAACATACAGGTTATTACCTTTCACAGCAATTCCTGTCACCTTTACCGGAAGTGTAATCGGCGCCAACCACACGCGAGGAGTTTTGGAAACATCCAAGCGATGTACGACGTCAAGCACTCCGAAGTTGCTGATCGTGCTCACCACAAGTGTGCTACCCACAAGCGCAAATTGGCGCGGTACCCGATTTGAAGATACAGCATCCGGCAATGTAACTGTCTCGACGACGTTACGACCATTCGCCACTACTACACGGCCATCGTTGTTTAATCCGAAGCCGTAGTAGCAGAGTCCTGCCCGAGGCGAAGATTTCACCTCACACTTTACAGGGGTACGTGGTGCTGACTGTGCTGAGAGATTAAGCCCTGCACTTACTGCGCCGGAGTTGAAGTTAACGAAGGTGTACGTCTGTGTCGAACCTGGAAGAGCGCTTGAGAGGACAATGTTACCAGACACTTCGTCGTAATCTGCCCCGTAGAAACTTCCGCCGGGGTTTTTCTGAACACCGGTGAAGGTGTCCAAGTTGATATCGACGTAGCCGTTATTGCTATCACCCTGAATGAGGGCGAGCAACTTCGGCGGATGCTGACGATCAGCTCCGAAAATCTGTGGCACCAGGTTAAGGGTACCGACTTGACCTTCGAAATTGTAATTCATCGTCATCTCCCGATCACTGTTGAAGGTGATCGTTACCTGACCAGCAAGAGCTGGTGTGAACAGGTTCGGATTGTAGCCGACCGGACCAGATGAAGTTGCCTTCAAGAGATCTGTAGTACAGGTATCGCGACCCAAGACGTCTTTCGACATCGGGTTACAGGTGAATACCCACCACATCGGTGTGCTATCCGGATTGTATCCGAACCATGCACCGAAAATGATGTTGCCTTGTTGGGACAAGAAGACACCTTCCCCGTTAAAGGGGAGACCACCCCACCACAACTTCCCGTACTGCAGGTTCGCATTCGTCGGGCCGAATACTTGAGGAACCAAGTTAATGGTACCCACTTGCCCTTCAAAGTTGTAATTAAACGTCGCCGTTGTTGCTGAGGTGTAGGTGATACTCACCGTTCCCGAGATTGCAGCTGCGAAAGCGTTCGGGTTGTAGTTCATCGGCTTGGAGCCGGTGGCTTTCAACAAATCCGTTGTGCAAGTACCACGACCTTGTGAGTCCTTGTTGAAGGGGCTACACGTGATAACACGCCAGGTCGGTGTACCGTTCGGATTGTAGGTGAACCACGCCAAGAAGACGATGAGTTTTTGGGACCCATCGACATCAGTGTACTTTTGCTCGGAAGCAAAAACACCCTGTCCGTTGACGTTCTGTCCACCCCAGGAGAGATTAACACCCTGGTCGAACTTCTGCGCATGTGCCACCGTCGAAATGACGGCACACAGTATTGCAACTGCGAGTTTGATTGCGATGTTCATGATGAACCTTTCTCCGACCGAAGTCGGAAGTAATTGAAGAATAAGTCAAAGAATTGCGATGTAAGGAATGAAATACACTCCTTACAAACTTACCATATAGTATACACAATTTAGGAGATTTGTCAAGGTAAAAAAGAGTATGTTTAATGTAAAAATCCTTATAGTTTAAGCCTTTTTACAAAGGTCTTGTTTATATAGTAATGTAATCCTGATTGAAACTATTGATACAGCGTAGACGCTGTTCCGGAGTCTATACATATAAGTTATCAACAGAATGATACTAAGAATCTACGTATACTTACTATAGTTACAAGCTTTTAGATATAAAAACTAAAATGCTGTACATCTGTATATGAAAAATACATTCAATTTATTTTCTCTTATAGCCATGCTGTTTTTTGTAACGACAGCTCCAGTGTCTGCAATTACCTATTATCTATCAGGGGATGATAGTACATATTGTAATGGGATTGATCCGTGTGACCCCATCTCTGGAGAATGTTTCGGTACAGTTACTGCAAACAAAGCTACGTATTCACCTGGAGAAACCATCACTTTGAGTCACGAAACAAGTGCACGAGTTTCTGGAAATCCAGCTAATCCAAGTGGGCAATCAACCTGCACTGCATATGTCATAGCTGACGGTGGAGGAAATCCTGCATATGATTTTGCAGGTCAGTATGACCCATATGGAACAATATCTGGTACATATGTAGGAACACCATCCATTTATAACAACGGAGCATCATCTGTGGTAAGTGATGGTGGTTCTACTATTACCACGTATGCATCACCTACAATGACTGGACCTGCTGGAGTGGGTGCTCATACAGTTAGATTAGGTTTTGTAATGGTACTTGATAACTCCGGAGTTCCTAGTGGCTCTACTCCACACTTTTACTTTTCTGATCAGAATATAGATTTTAGTACTTCTAATCCTGCTACTGTTAACCTGCATTTTTAGGAGAGATTTTGAATTGAAAAGAAGCAGTTAACCGAGGGTACTTACCTATAGATTTATCGTGTTCGTAGTATTGATTAAGGCTTGATATTACACATCGAGATATGGATTGTCCAACTTTTGAAAAAGTTTTTAATTTCTGGAAGGTTTCTTCATTCATGTATAATTTCCTATTAACTTCTATCATTACGGAAGTCACTCTTTTATCTTTTTTATAATATGTAGTAGGTACAATACTCCCCGCAAATGGAGTATTAATTTTAGTGTTATAGCCTAATTTTTCAAAACTATCTTTCAAAATAGCAACAAGTTCTTTTGGAGTATGAAATTCATCTGCACCAATACAGATATCTGGTCGAGGAATTTCCTGTTCTGGCTCGTAACTTCTTGGAACCGAAGGAAAAGAGTGGCAATCAACAATAATCGCTACATTGTTTTTAGAAAGTGAAGCACTAACTAAATCAGTAAAAGAAGAATGATAGTCTTCATATATTTTTTCTAGTTTATTCTTATTAGAATCAGAAATAAC
Organism: uncultured Candidatus Saccharibacteria bacterium; assembly: GCA_964455195.1. Taxonomy (GTDB): domain Bacteria; phylum Patescibacteriota; class Minisyncoccia; order Phycocordibacterales; family UBA5272; genus UBA11704. Next base: position 8,145 of record CAYVUY010000006.1, on the reverse strand, counting down.
TCTTAGTAACTTCCCAGAACTTGTTTTGGTATAGAGAGCAGACATGCCAACTTTTGACATTTCTTCTTCATTTTCATTTTTAAATCGCTCTATATCTAGAACAATTCTGCTTATGTTCGATTTAATAAAATTAGAAATAAATAATAACTCACTGTAAAGACTCTCAGTGTAATTATCTGCCATGTATTGTGATTCGTTAGTTAATTCCTCTTCGGAAATAGCAAAATCCTTTTTAAATTCATCTGGTATAACAATGCTCGAGTGGGGGACATTACACACCAGTGGACTATTATCATTTTTACTTAACTCAAAATACATACATATATTATATATCTTTTTATAAATATGCTCACACTTAATAAGTAGTATGGGCATGTAGTATTCCTATCAACATACCATCTCTCTTTATTTAACTTATACTTAAAATCATGAAAAGCACATATCGTACATTATTTTTTATTAGCTTGGTGAGCGTTTTAAGTGCTACCGCATTTGCTCAAACACCACAGAGCACAACCACTCTCTCTAAGACACCCAAAACTGTAACCAGATCGACAAGCACTCTTGCAGTTGTAGCGGATGTGAATCTTACAGATATAAAAGTCACAGAAAGTAATGGAGCACTACAAGTCGGACTCTCATTACAAAGCTTCCGCGGTCAACAGAATAATATTGTTTATGGTGTTGTTGTCTATGATGATAACTTCAATATCCTTGCGGTAACGAAAGAGGGGTCTGTAGCAGAACTGCCTAAAGGTATTATTGTGAGAAAGAATTTTTCATATACACTACCAACTTTTATAACTGGTAAAGTTAAAATACTTCTCGAAGCAACTACTGAATCTGGATTACGACTCGGCTCCAAAGAAATATGGTCAGGAGCTCTTAAGGGTACGCGAAGTTTTAATTGTTCTTATATAGCAACCTCGAAAGTAATTCAATGTTCTTCTATCATCGACCAGAAACTTACAACTGATTACTCTGCTACATCACTTTTCACTACTGCACCACTTACAGATATCAAAAATGCTAAGAGTGGAGGTAAGGTGACATTCGACCCAACATCCCTCTCAGAATCATACCCACTTACATCGCTTCCTGCCGGAGATTACAATGCAATTATTTCTAATGCAAAAGGTGAGAATCAAGTTCTTCAATTTAAAGTTGAGGGAGAATATGGAACTATTAAAAACGTAATAGTCTTTCAAAAGAAGAAAGGAACAGTAGAAACAACAGTACTTATTACCGCCAATCTAAGTACAGAAGTAAGTGATGGACTTTCTTTCCTTATTCGTCTTGTTGATCAGCAAGGAACTTTGTGTGCAGAGAAAACACTTCCTGTTACTATGACAATTATTCAAACTAATTTCGACACGACATGTACGAAAGGAACATTCACTGCAACACTTCTTAACTCTGATGGAAAAGAGTTAGATACTACATCACAACCATTCGCTGTGCTTGCTGTTGAAGAAGAAAAACCAGTTACCGCAAACAAAGAAAATAACACTACTCCTAAGATACCTGTCGCCACAGCAGTTGCTACATTAGTAGCTCTCGGAGTCCTTGCCGGAGTAGGTGTATACATTAGAAAGAGAATGTCACCGACTGTTACTAATTAATAATTACACATACCATGAAATACTTACGCACAATTATTTTCGCATCAACACTAGCACTTCTTTCTGCAGTCCCCGCATCAGCTATTACGTGGGCACAAAGCGCTGCTGTCACAACCATAACAGGCACTTGTGATGGTACTGTGGTTACCGATAAGTCTTCTTATGCTGTAGGAGATACAATGACTTTGTCATACGACATTCTAGCTAAGATTGCTTCCAGTGTTCCTGTAACAGGAACAGTTACCTGTGACGCAACAGCAGTAAGTAATAGTGGGGCTACAGAAGATTTTACCTATGATTATGTAGGACCATATCCAGATTTGCTAACACTACCTATTCAATATTCCTCTGCTGCTTCAACTATCAGTCCAGGGTTTAAAGTTGGCCAAAGAAGAATGACAGGTGATAAAACACTAACAGTTCCTAGTCTTTCGAATGGTTCGCACTATATTTCTTATGCTTTTTATGACAACACGGAAGATGCGACTGTTAACCAGGTGAAAGAGGATTGGGTGTTAGATACATTATCATTTACAGTTGCTCCAGCTGCTACTGTGAAAGTGTGTTTCGGAGGGTCTCCTTGTCCATAAAAAGTTATTTTGGGTCTTTAAAATAAAGGGATGTACCTATAGGTACATCCCTTTATTTTTGGAGGTTTATGCTTCGACGATGGGCACATCCTGAGAGAATAAAAATATAGTCGCTTTACTTCTTATTTTTATGGTAGAATACTTCCCATTATGGACAGCCAAGGAAAACGTATTTCGAGAGCATTATTCGTTATAATTTTTATTAGCGCGATAGGGTGGTTCACATATAAAGCAAGTCAGAGTTTCGTACTTGGCCTTGATTTAAATGGTGGATCAGCACTTACGTATAAGATTCAAACAGAGTCACTCCCTACGGGAGCAAGTATCGAGGATTCGGTTTCAGCACTTCGTGATGTTGTTGAACGCCGTGTTAACTTATTCGGTGTTCGTGAACCTACTGTTACTACAGAGTACAGTCGTCTTTCTAAGGAGTATCGTCTCGTTATCGAACTTCCTGGAGTAACTGATGTAGATAAGGCAGCTAAGATGATTGGAGAAACTCCAGTACTTGATTTCCGTGTACTTAAAGATAAGAGTAAGATGTTTTCATCTACTACACTTTCATTATCTGATTTCGTAGAGACGGAACTCACTGGTCGTTATCTTAAGAAAGCATCTCTTAACTTCGATCCAACTACTCGTAAACCGCTCGTAGAGCTACAGTTTGATGATACAGGTTCTAAACTTTTTGCAGACCTAACCAAAGCTCATATAGGAGAACAAGTAGCTATATTCCTTGATGGAGCTCCTATATCATCCCCAGTAGTTCAACAAGAAATTGATGGTGGTAAGGCTGTGATTTCTGGTAACTTCTCTATAGAAGAGGGAAGAACTCTTGTAGGAAGACTAAACAGTGGTGCTCTCCCAGTACCAATTTCACTTTCTGGAACCAACGTAGTAGACGCTACACTTGGTTCATCAGCAGTAGCAGCTGGAGTGAAATCATCAGTAATTGGATTTGCTCTTGTTGCACTCTTTATGATTCTTTGGTACCGAGTACCAGGAATAGCTGCAGCGCTTGCACTTGTTGCGTACAGTATTATGATGCTCGCGCTCTTTAAGTTCATCCCAGTTACACTTACAGCAGCAGGTATCGCAGGATTCATTATCTCTGTTGGTCTCGCAGTGGATGCGAACGTTCTCGTGTTCGAACGTATGAAAGAAGAAGTTCGCGGAGGTAAATCTCTTCGTGATGCAGTGGAAGCAGGATTCGCTCGCGCATGGACTTCTATTCGAGATTCTCACATTGCTGCGATTATCGTATCTATTATATTGTTCTGGTTCGGAACCTCTATCGTAAAAGGTTTCGCATTTACTTTCTTCTTAGGAGCAGTATTATCTCTTATTTCAGCACAGCTTATTACTCGTGTATTCATACGAGCTCTAGCAGGTAAAGGGAATGGCAAGGTCGCGAAGTTCTTCTTCTCATCTGGATGGAGTACTAAATAATTCATCAATTACTAATTACCAACAACTAATTACAAAAATATGTTTATTATAAGACACAAACTATTCTTCATCGGATTCTCAGTGCTACTCGTTCTTGCATCTCTATTCTTGATGAATAAGTATGGGGTGAAGAAGGGAATTGATTTCACAGGGGGAACAGTTGCAGAAATCGTGTACCAGAATGGTGTTCCAGTACTTGATATGAATGCTTTAGAAGCAGCTAAGATTAAGGCTTATGTAATAGGAACTTCTACTGTACGTGTAGTAACTACAGAACAGTACGATACTATCCTACCAGTGATGACCTCTCTTTTAAGTCAGAATAATACGTATCCGTACACCACAGCGACACTCTCTACAGTAGGACCAACACTCGGAGCTGAAATGACCAAGAAAGCATCTATCGCTATTGTTATCGTTGTTATCGTAATTCTTCTCTTCATCGCTTTTGCATTCCGTGAAGTATCACTTCCAGTATCTTCTTGGAAGTATGGAGTTTCTGCGATGATAACACTCGTACACGACATTATTGTTCCAGCAGGGGTGTATGTACTCCTTTCTCATTTTTACGGTGCAGAAATTAACACACTCTTCGTGATTGCCCTTCTTACTATCATGGCTGTTACTATTTCAGATAAAATCGTAGTATTCGATAGAATCCGTGAGAATCTTAAAAATCACAAGAAGACATCATTTGCTGAAGTTGTTGGAATGAGTCTTACCCAAACACTAGGTCGTTCTATTAACACATCTCTCTGTACTGTACTTGCTCTCGTAGCACTTTACTTCTATGGTCCAGAGTCAACACAGTTCTTTGCTCTTACACTTATCGTAGGTCTTATTGTGGGAACATATTCATCTATTTGTGTAGCGTCTCCACTACTTGTAGTGTGGAACAAAAATAAATAAGAGGAGTACTTTTATTTATAGAGAGCAAAACCCGCGCTTCGCGCGGGTTTTGCTTTGTGAATAACCATACACAAGGGGAAGGTGGCAAGTGATACACTTAAGCTCATAATATGAATAAACACATTTTACTTACTTTGCCTTTTATTATTAGTTCAGCTATTGTAGTTTTTGCTCAAAGCACAACAGCACCAGTGCCCACTCTTTATGATTCTAAGGCTCCAACCAAAGCAACGACAACCACATCACCTGGAGCGGTAACAAGTAATGCAACTGGAACAAATAAGACACAACTTATCATACTCGCACAAGTAAGTCTTTTCGACGCAAAAATAAAAAAGTTAGGTTTAGTTAACTATGCTTTTTCTTTCACACTACAATCTAATGATTTAATAGATCAGGAAGCATACTATAGAGTTTCTTTGAAAGATGCCTCCGGTAAAGTAGTATTCCTCCAAAGTTACCCAAGAAAGCTTGTTGTACAAGCGGGAGCAGCACTTCCTGTGAGTGATTTATTGATTGTTCCACAAGATTTCAAGGGAACTTTCTTAGTTTCTGTACAGGTTACAACTGGAGAAGGCTTACCACTTGCTACTACCAATTTCGGAGAGATAACACTTACTGGCGGTAAATCAACGACAGGAATTAAAAGTTGCTCTCTTGAAGGCGGTACTCAAAAAACAATGAGAGATTCAATTAATGGTAGCTGTCCTGTGACAGGCACATTAACAAAAAATACATTTCTTTATTCGAATGTTTACAGTGGTAATGCTGCAGCTCCGGTATTTCAAGTAAAGTCAGCTATTGTTAATGGGAAGGCAACATTTGAAATTCCTCCACGAACTAATCCTGGAATGTATCAAATAGTATCTCAACTTTATGATGCTGGAATCCCGATGAGTAGCCCTGTTTTCACACCGTTTGTTGTTACTGGTCAATCAGCGAAGATTATAACTATTAGAACCGACAAAGGAGTATATAAAAAAGACGAAATTGCCAAAATTTCTGTGATGCTTAAGGCGTTTAATCTTACTGCTCCAGATGTAGTTATCGGAGCGAAACTTGAGAATCAAAACAAGGAACTTTGTGGTGAAGTACGAGCACAAAGCGTTAAGTTTATCACTGCATTCACGCTAGACATTCCAATGACTATGAAGTGTTCTTTACCTTCAGTCACCGTAACAGTAACTGATAAATCAGGCACTATCTTAGATACTTACACTTCAACTGTCGTGAGTGACGGTAAATCTAAAAGCAATCTTTTCTCTGGAATGAGCCCTCTATATGCTGGAGTTGCCGGTATCATCATAGTACTTGCAGCAATCGGAGGATTCATTATTCGTCGCAATAAAGCAAAAGCTCTCTCTGTTTAAAACAGTCATACTAAGCGTCATTGTATAAGCATGAAGATAGGTATTTTGATATACTTATTTCATTATGCCAATAGAAACAACAGTAGCAAATTTTGGAGAGACAGTTACTAATCCATTAGCGGGAATACTTAATCATTACTTATCACTACTTGCTCTTATAGGAGCGGTGGTGCTAGTGCTTTGGCTTTTGGTTATTATTTATTCATATTTCACACATAAAAAATTCAACTTCCTATCTACGGTTTCTCGCTATGGGTTGTGGTTCGGATTTCTGGTTTCTTTAATAGGAACAGCACTATCACTTTTCTACTCTCAAGTGATTGGCTATGAACCATGTGAACTTTGCTGGTTCCAAAGAATTTTCTTATACCCTCAAGTAATACTCTTTGCTATTGCACTTTTGAAAAAAGATACAAAAATCTTCCCGTATATTTTAGGATTATCATTGGTAGGGGAGTTCATCGCTCTGTATCATCATATGCTTCAATTAGGATATGATCTTTACAAACCATGTTCCAAGGCACTTTTCGCAGTATCATGTGCTAAACCATCATTCATCGAGTACGGATTCGTATCATTCCCATTCATGGGGGCAGTGTCATTCGGAGCACTTATTCTTATTGCTATTACCGCAAAGATGTATAGAAATAATAATTAGTATTTACGTATCTCTACTTTACGTCAAACGTCTCACACCACGCTATACATTTCGCAAGGGTTTCATCAATGGTTAAACCACTAGTATCTATATAGAGTGCATCTTCTGCTAGCTTGAGTGCTCCAACCGCATGATTCTTATCGGTTTCATCACGCTTAGCAAGTTCTTCATAAATCATTTCATAGGTTTTTCCAGATCCTCTTGCTTCTTCATCTTTTAGTCTTCTTTTCGCGCGGGCTTCCACAGATGCATCAAGGTAGATTTTGATTTTTGCATCAGTAAATACTGCGGTACCCATATCACGCCCTTCAGCAACAAGGCCAGGGGATTTAATTCTTCCACGTTGAAAATCTTTTATCGCATATCTAAGTGGCGGGTAGAAAGAAATAAGTGCAGCATTATTCCCAGCTTCTTGAGACGAAAGTAAAGGCCAGATGTCCTGGCCTTTGTATAAAACTTGTTTACCAACGAAGTCGATGTAATCACTTTCTTTAATGATGAGGTCGACAATTTTATTTAAATTTTCTTCACTGTGATCTTGTATGTCGATTCCATTTATGATGGCTAAATGCGCCGACAGACGATAGAGTGCACCAGAGTTTAAATAGTTATATCCAAAATGTTTAGCAAGTGCAGAAGCGAGTGTTCCTTTACCGGAAGAGGAGGTCCCATCGATAGCTATAATTGTGATGGGATTACTATTCATATACGTGTCAGTATATATCATCTCTTTTTACTTGTTAATTAAGGTTATGGCTCTAAGTAAGGAACACATGGTGAGTAACTTTAAATACTGTCTAAAAACCTTTTAAATACCAGTCTTTTTGGAGTATTCGGCAATTATTTGGTTATGGTTTCCTAGAAGTTGAAATCTAGAACCCATCAAGTTTAATAATTCCTTGACTTTGCTTTGAATTTCCTATACAATATCCCTACTTCTCTTACAACTTAAGAGGGTGGCTATTAATAGCCCTTGATGTTGCTTGAAAACTAAATATTGGAAACATATACACAAAGTTGTGCAACAACTAATTTTCTTTTGTCACGCTCTTTTTAAAAAGAGTTTGATCCTAGCTCAGGATGAACGCTGGCGGCGTGGATAAGGCATGCAAGTCGAACGGAACTAATCCGACGGAAGTATTGAGTAAGTTTGAGTAGCAATACAAGAATAAGCAAAATATGGAAGACGGACAGTTTAGTGGCAGACGAGGTAGTAATATATAGGAATTTTCCCCGGAGTCGCGAATAGCCCACCGAAAGGTGGAGTAATACGCGATGGTCTCGCAAGAGTAAAGATTTATCGCTTCGGGAGAAGCCTGTACAGTATCAGCTAGTTGGTAGGGTAATGGCCTACCAAGGCTATGACGCTTAGGAGAGGTGAGAGCCTGACCTCCACCGATGGGACTGAGACACGGCCCATACACCTACGGGTGGCTGCAGTCGAGAATCTTCCGCAATGGACGAAAGTCTGACGGAGCGACGCCGCGTGATTGATGAAGTGCTTCGGTATGTAAAGATCTTTTATGAGGGAAGAAGTTTATTGACGG
>CAYVUY010000005.1:0-30980 GCA_964455195.1 uncultured Candidatus Saccharibacteria bacterium | reverse complement strand
CACCCGAGGATACACGATTTTGAGTCGTGCGCGTCTACCATTCCGCCACTCCGGCATTATTTATTTATATCACATTACTCTCTAAACAAAACCTGAAACATGTATCTACTCTACGCGGAATGGAACCATTTCACATTTCCGCCTGCTGGTTTCAAATGTCTACGTAGCCAAGCTACTTGAGCCACTCCGGCAATAGCAAAATACTATCACAAAATATGCACTTTACGAAAAAATATACTATGATAGTATTCATACACCCTGGAATTATTTGAAATATCCAGATTCAGTACTTTCCACCCATAACAAAGCGAGGAAGCGATGTCGAAAAAAGACACCAGTTTCAAAAAAGGCGACCGCATCAAAGCAATCGAAGGTAATGGTCGCCGTAACAAGATCATCACCATTCTCGGTGACACCAAGAAACATCTGCAAGTGCTCAATGACCTGCCGACAGTTCTGGAAGTTTCCGGCGACGGTTCGAAACTCCGCATTGCGAAAGTTTTCAGCCCAAACGGAAACCTCACGAGCGAAAGTGTGTCGGTCTGTGCCCGCCACTTCAGGGTAGCAACCCCCGAAGAAATCAAGGCTGCGGACGCAGTCATCGCTGAACGCAAAGCGATGAGCTCGAAAACGTTGCCGCAGGCCCAAATGGCCTGACAATCAATCGCAGGAAACTGCGAAACGCCGCCCCGAAGGGACGGCGTTTTCTTATTCCTCTATAGTATGTAAATAAGTCAGTCTCAGAATGAACCTTCAAGTGCGTAAGCAATAATCTCATCTGATTCTCCGAAAGCAACATTAGCACTTGTATCTACAAGAAACGGCATAGAACGAGCACTATGCGCTTGTACTTCTTTTAAATATTCTGGGTTAGAAATATTTCTATCCTCATAAACTATTTTGTGTTTTGCGAATGCATCCTTCACCTTATCGCAATACGAGCAATTGTTTTTTGTATAGAGAATTAACATAAAATGAGTTGGCTAGATTATTAATTTATAAATCTATAATAACATACACGCTTTTTTATTTTAAAAATTTTAGGAAAGAGTACTGTATGGTTTATACTACGAAGCGACACAAACGCGTTCTATGCAGAATATGAAATGTGTCTTTTGATTAATTAATGAACTATTTAGAATTTTATGAAACCACTACAAGAAAAAAGTCGTGTGCCGAAAGTTACCTTTAAAACTCGTGTTCGTGATGAGTCAGTTGGAGGACCTAATCCATTCCGTTGGCAAGACCTAAAAACTGACGACATTTTCAAAGGAAAGAACATTGTTCTTTTCGCACTTCCTGGAGCATTCACCCCAACATGTTCTTCTACACATGCACCAGGGTATGAGAAGCATTACAAAGATTTCAAGAAACTCGGTGTCGACGAAGTAATCTGCCTTTCTGTTAATGATGCGTTCACTATGTTCAAGTGGGGCAAAGATTTGAAAATTAAAAATGTATTCATGCTTCCAGATGGAAATGCTGAATTCACATCTAAGATGGGAATGCTCGTGAAGAAAGAGAACCTTGGATTCGGTTCTCGTTCTTGGAGATACTCTATGCACGTAGTTAATGGTGTTATTAAGAAGATGTTCATCGAAAAAGGAATGAAAGATAATATGAAGACTGATCCTTTCGAAGTCTCTGATGCAGGTACTATGCTTGCTTACCTAAAGAAAGAATCAAAGTAAATAATTACTTTATATAAAAGAAATTATATAAAAGAAAAGAGGAACTTACGGGTTTCTCTTTTCTTTTTGTATTATTGTTGTTCTTACACTTCCTACATGCTAGTCTTTTCATAAGAACATATGGCAACAAAGCTACCCAAAATAATAGTAGTTGCAGGCCCTACCGCATCAGGTAAGAGTGACTTTGGGGTTGAGATAGCACTGAAACATAATGGAGAAGTGATTAGTGCTGATAGTTGTCAGATATATCGAGGATTAGATATCGGTACCGGCAAAATAACCGAAGAAGAAATGAAAGGTGTGAGACACTATATGCTTGATATATGTGATATCAATGAATCTTTCTCAGTGGCTGACTTTAGAGATAGAGCAATCCCTATCATAGAAGATATAATCGCTCGTGGTAAAACCCCTATCATCTGTGGTGGCACAGGACAATATATCGACGCACTCATGTACAAGAACACCCCTCCAAAGGTGGGCCCCAACAAAAAACTTCGTGCAACCTTAGAAGCGAAACCAACGGAAGAACTCTACGGAGAACTAGAAACAAAAGACCCACGCCGCGCTAGTAAAATAGATAAGTATAATCGTGTGCGTCTCATACGTGCTCTTGAAATCATAGACGCTCTTGGTAAAGTGCCTGAGGAAACAGATTTAACGTGGAGATATGATGTAGAATTTTATTTAATGAATCCAACCAAAGAAGTATTAGAGAAAAGAGTACACAAAAGATTACTGAAACGGTTCGATATGGGAATGATACAAGAAGTGGAAAGTTTAGTAGCACAAGGGTATGACCTTGGTGTGATTGCAAGTAAAGGAATCGAATATAAACACATAGCAAAATATCTAGAAGGAATATATACCTACGATGAACTTGTGGAACATCTACGCATCGCTACATGGCAGTATGCTAAAAGGCAGAGAACATGGAATAAAAAATATATGAGCTTCGCGAAACTCGTAGAAGTTATCTAGGTGATTGATACAATGTGACTTTATTACTTGTAGTACTCTTTCTTTAATTAAAAGCGAATTTTTGATATAATAGTGCGATGTCAGAATACATTACAACAATCGGACTTGAAGTTCACGCAGAACTACACACCAAAAGTAAAATGTGGTGTGGTTGCAAAAATGAACCCTTAGCCCCTACTCCTAACTCAAATATCTGCGAAGTGTGTATGGCACACCCTGGAACACTTCCTGTACCTAACAAGGAGGCAATTAGAAAAGTAATAGAAGTCGGTCTTGCTATCGATGGTACTATCGCTGATTTTACAGAATTTGACCGTAAGAATTATTTTTATCCAGATATTCCTAAGGGCTACCAGCTTTCACAATACAAATATCCAATCGTTTCTGGTGGAATGATTAATGGTGTCGCCATCACTCGTGTTCACCTTGAAGAAGATACCGCTAAATCAAGTCATGATAAGGGTGGTGTAACACTTATCGACTACAATCGCGCAGGAGTGCCACTTATGGAGCTTGTTACAGAGCCAGTGATTCATACTCGTGAAGAAGCATCGGCATTTGCTCGTGAACTACAGCGAATACTACGTTACGTTGGAGCAAGTGAAGCGAATATGGATATGGGACAGATGCGTATTGAAGTGAATATCTCAGTTTCAAAAGATGCGAAGAAATTCGGAACTAAAGTAGAAGTGAAGAACATCAACTCATTCGCAGCGGTTGAAGGTGCTATCGATTACGAAATTGCACGCCATATAGAAGTACTTGAAAATGGTGGCACTATCGTTCAGGAAACTCGTGGTTGGGATGAAGTAAAGCAAGAAACAGTTTCTCAGCGTAAGAAAGAAAATGCTCATGACTATCGTTACTTCCCTGATCCAGATCTTCCGAAATTCTATCTTCATGAGGTGTTTGATTTGAAAGAAATGAAAAATGAACTTAAAGGTCGTCTCCCATCTGATTACAGAATGTTATATAAAAATTTTGGACTTAAAGACGATGTAGCAGATGCACTTTTAAATGAAGTAGAGCTTTCATACTTCTTTGCTACTGTTACCAAGAGCCAAGATGCTACTTTTGCTGGTCTTGCTTCTAACTATCTTGTAAGTGACGTACTTGGTCTTCTTAAAAAAGAATCTCTCCCTGTATCTCTTGAAACACTCCCTACAGCAAGTGCATTTCGTGAACTAATAGTAATGATTCAAAAAGGAGAACTCTCATCTCGTGGAGCGAAAGACTTACTTCCACTTATTATGGGAGCAAAGGTTATCGATGTGAAAGCACTCGCTACAGAGAAAGGTCTTATCCAAAAAAATGATCCTGAATTACTAAAGAGTATAGTGAAAGAAGTGCTTGCTGAATCACCAACACAGATAGCGGAATATAAAGCTGGAAAAGAAAGTATGTTCATGTACTTCGTAGGACAATGCATGAAGAAAAGTAAAGGTGCAGGTAATCCATCGCTCTTCCAAGAATTATTGAAGGAAGAGTTAGCATAATAAATGAAACTATTCACTTGGCGATTCACAAAAGATCTTTTCTGGAGCCTTTTCTTTTTTGTTTTTTATTATGTCTTAACACATAATTCTATCGCATATCCAACACCCCCTCTTTATAAAGGAGTTTGGTCTATAGAAAAATTACAACACCCAATAGTCATGCGTCTGGCTGGGCATAATTTCCTAGCACTACGAAATGATAAAGGTGAAATCGTCTCTGAGCTTCATGGCCTTGCAACTGACGAGAATACTAATACATGGAAATATGTCGGTACTGGTAGAAATGAATTACTGCAAGTATGGGAATTCGATGCTTCTATATATGGTACGACTAAGACCACATTCCCTGGAATTGTACTTCGTTCTGGAGATGAGAATACTATGCGAGAACTATGGTCAAAAGCTCTACTATGTAAAAATAAAATAAATGAAAAACGCATTCCATATCCTCCTCTTGGAATAGCCTTCTATGAAACAGAAAACTCTAATGCAGTAGCATATACACTTACTAAGTGTATCGGGGCTGAAAGCAAGCATGTAGGTATCATCGTTCCCGGCGAACAAACTGATTTATTAAAATAAAAAATCCCGCACGTGACGCGGGATTTTCAAGCACAAGCGGTGTCAATCTATGAATAACCACCGCGCGAAATGAAGTTTGGTTTTTGGTGTAATGGGAGCATCTCCATAGCACGCAACGAGAACATCGTCGGGAACTTCCTTCACGACACTTGTTTGCGTCACCGCGTGATATGCGAGTTTGCAACCGAGATAGTAATCTCTCATTGCTACTTTGTTTTCGGTTACAAGAACTCGTAATGCGATTTTCCAACGCTGACAACCAACCAGCATGTCGAAACATCCGCCATTGGTGGCATATTCATTCTTCAGAATGGCACTTGCATACCTCGCAAGTGTCGCGCCCGGATCTGACTCCATGGTTATGTGGGTATCGTAGGTGAGGTTGTAAATCTCTACCACTCCTTGCATACGCTCAAAAAGCGTATCATCCCCCAGAAACTTGTTTCCGGCACTTACAGTAGTTGAAATGAAAATCAACAAAAGCATCACTGTCTTCTTCATGTGCACTCCCGAAAGTTAGTGTTCAAAAGAAATACTGCACTTATTAAATAATAAAGTCAAGAATCGCTCTGTATTATGAATTCTTCTTTAGGTGAGCAACGAGAACATCACCGAAAGCTTTTACACTTTCATCATCAAAGAGTGATAATGTTACCACATCTTTCTTGGTAGCTTTTTCTAATTCCTTCTTTTTCTTTGTCACTTCCTTCGCATCAACCATATCTACTTTTGAAAGTACTACGATTTCATCCTTAGCAAGTAAATCTTTATCATAAGCACCAAGTTCTTTGCGAATGAGTTCGTATGTTTTCACTACATCTTCATTATCTGCTGATATAAGATGAACGATAGTATGAGTACGAGTAATATGACGTAGGAATTTGTGTCCGAGACCTTTACCGTCAGATGCTCCTTCGATAAGCCCTGGGATGTCAGCAAGAACATAATTAAAATACGCTCCTAAGTTAGGTTCAAGTGTAGTGAAAGCATAATCTGCTACTTTCGCACCAGCTCGTGTAAGAGCATTTAAAAGTGAACTCTTACCTGCGTTAGGTAGTCCGATGAATCCAGTATCAGCAATGAGTCGAAGTTCGATATCAAATGTTGCGAACTCTCCAAGGTCACCTTTAGTAAATTCCATTGGTGTACGATTAGTACTTGTTTTAAAATTTTCATTTCCAAGACCACCTTTACCACCTTTAAGAATTTTTATAATCTCACCATCAGTCATGCACTCGTAATGAATATCGTATTCACGATTATGTATTACTGCACCAAGCGGAACATTAAGATAGAGATCCTTTCCATCGGCTCCATGCATACTGCGCTTCATTCCCATTTCACCAGTTTCTGCTTCGAACTCTTTCTTGTGCATATATGCAGCGAGCGCTCCAATATCACGTACAACTTTTAGATATACGTCTCCTCCGCGACCACCATCTCCTCCTGCTGGACCTCCGAATGGTATGCCCTTTTCACGTCGCCAACGAACAACGCCGTCACCGCCTTTACCTGCTTTAATGTGGAGAGTTACTTTATCGATTAACATAAGAGTCCTATTCTACAATATTTTTTGCTGTTTGTCTAGAAAAATAAGAAGTCTAACGACTATATTTTTCTAAGCTTACGAATGTACTCATGAGTGCCAATAAAATAATGAGCTCTGCGAATATATTTTATTAGGCTTATCGATGTAATCATCGATGCCAATAATCCACAAAGCTCTACGACTATATTTTTCTAAGCTTACGAATGTATTCATGAGTGCCAATAAACAACACCGCACCCATTGGGTGCGGTCTGCTCCGAAGTTCTTTTAGAGGTCGGGGGCTATTTTCTTACGGATTTCTTCGGAGAGTGGAAGTGTGCCGATGTACTCATAATGTTTCGAGAACTCTTTTACTCCAGCACACGTGATACCTCCGACCGCTTCGTTGGCAATAGGGTCCCATGAGTGGAGCTTGGCTTGTTTCCAACGATTGTTCGGAAGTCCCTTTTCGATAACAGCAAGAACAAGAACATACAGCCAGAGAGTTTCGCTACGGTAAGAAAAATACTTCTTCCGTTTCCATATTTGATTCGGCGAAACCTCAACAGAAATTTCAGTCTTCTTTGAAGTCACCATGGTGAAAATCCTTATTCAAAAATAGGTGCGAGCACAGGTACAAACTTACCTATAACGATACCACATTAAGGTAAAGAGGGTTATTTGACGAATCCACAAAAAAGGCGTATAACTGGGATATATGAAAAAGATTATAACAACCCTAAGTTTGGCTACAACCCTATTTATAGGGGCAAATTTGGCCTTTGCAAGCCATTTAACGAGCTCTTACTATGTCATTCCTACCTACAGCTCATACACCTATACAACAGGCTGTAATACCTATCGCTACGATCCGTACTTTAAGACAAGCACCTTGATTGGCTCAACATGTGCAGTATCAACCTATAACTCATACAATTATGGTTATACCTATCCTGCTAGCACATACACATATACCTACCCAACAACTAATTACACCTATTACAGTACACCAAGTACTTACAATACCTACGGGTACACAGGTGGTGTAAGTAATTATTCTCCATACGATAACTACAACTATGGATATAATAACTATGGTTACAATTACAACTCTTCTTATTACGATACTAGCTATTACAACAATACCTACTCTTACCCTTACAACTACGGATCATACTCTTCTTCTCCTACATACCAATACTGGTACAATTACAATAATGGATACCCGACATCAATCCAAAATGTACAGGCTCCTGTCATTAATTGGAATTCATCTTCATACAATAACTACGGGTACAACAATTACAACACTGGATGTTACTACGTAGGAAACATGCAAGTGTGTCACTAAAGTAACACTAAAATAAAAACCCACACCGTATGGTGTGGGTTTTTATTTTACTTAACCACAAGAAGCATAGCGCTTCTATCAATAAACCTAAAAAGGAAATAATAGATTTTTTTAAACGGTATCATTCTGTACCACATAACTAACCATATAGAAACAATAGTCACGGTCATGAGTAGAATGGTGAGTATTTTATGGGTGAACCCTAAGAGCCATGGGCCGAATGTGTCCGCAATCCATCCAAATGGAATAAGCCCAACAAAAAGTAATAGGCCGTTAAGTACTATAAGTTCTAAATTCATACGCCAGTAATCCTACCACGAAGCATTTCTATTGACAACTATTTACTAGTATCGTAGTATATATCTGTTCTTAACACCAAAAAGGGGTACGGGAATGGCATGCAAAATATGCGGGAAGAAAGCGACCGAGGATACGGTCGACCGATGCAAAAAAGAAGGTTGTCCTTATATCCGCTCCGGGGAGCTCGATAGCGCAGTCGCAGTAACATTGGCACAATCAGGTTCGTCTGATGACGACGATGACGACGGCGTGCCGGACTGAAAAACAAAAAACAAGAACACACTGGCCTCCAATTGGGGGCTTTTCTTTTCAAGGAGCGTAGGCGACGCAGAGGCAAAACTTAGCAAAGTTTTGACAAGAAAACCTAACAACCACCAGATTTAATAATTCCTCAAACGCTCCGCTTTGTCGTGACTTCTTATCTTTTCATGAACCTTTGCTTCAATCTGACGAATACGTTCACGAGTAACACCAAACTCAGTTCCCACTTCTTCAAGCGTATGCATCACACCATCATACTCCCCTAATCCATTACGCATCTCCACAATCTTACGTTCCTTCGGAGAAAGGTCATCTAATATTTCATTAATCTGATCAGCTAGAATTCTATGTGCTGCTTCTTGATCTGGAGAAAGTATTTTGTCATCTGCAATGAATTCACCAAGAGTAGATTTATCTTCATCATCTCCGATTGGCTTTTCGAGTGACACTGTATCTTGGTTAATATTTTCGATGACGTGAATCTTTTCTACATCAACTCCCATTTCCATTGCTATTTCTTCTGCGAGTGGATCACGTCCCAAGTCTTGTGAAAGGCGACGTACGACTTGCTTGTACTTGGCGATAGTTTCTACCATGTGCACAGGAATACGAATAGTGCGAGACTGATCCGCGAGTGCGCGAGTAATAGCTTGTCTAATCCACCATGTTGCATAGGTTGAAAACTTAAACCCTTTGTTCCAATCGAATTTCTCCACAGCCTTAAAGAGACCTAAGTTACCTTCCTGAATAAGGTCAAGTAATGTAAGATCAGATGATCGCCCAACATATTTCTTAGCAATAGATACCACGAGACGTAGGTTCGCCTTTGCAAGTAAGTTCTTCGCTTCTTCATCTCCCTTTTCAATTCTAATAGCAAGCTCACGCTCATTATCTCCTGAGATAAGAGGGTACTGTCCAATTTCACGTAGGTACATTTGAATACTGTCGTACGCACTTTCTTCCTTACCTTTACCTTCTAACTCATCAAGATCAAGAAGATTACCTCCTTCTAGAATATCAATGTTAGCTCCAGCAATCTTCTCATATAATTCTTCAAGATATAAAATATCTGATTCAATTGTTGGGAAGTAACGAATGATTTCATCATAGGTAATGAAACCACGCTCCTTACCTTTCGCAAGAAGTTCCGCTTCGTTTTGATCACGAGTAAGAACCTTTTTTGTTTTTGGTTCTATACGTGTTTTAGTAGGACCAGTTTTAATGGTAAAAGCCTTTGGCTTATACGCTGGCTTCTTATCATCAACCTTTGCCTTTTTTGTAACTGTTTTCTTAGCACTTGTTACTACTTTTTTAGTAACTTTTTTAGATACTGGCTTCTTCGCGATTGTCTTTTTCTTTGAA
This sequence comes from uncultured Candidatus Saccharibacteria bacterium, assembly GCA_964455195.1. Lineage (GTDB taxonomy): Bacteria > Patescibacteriota > Minisyncoccia > Phycocordibacterales > UBA5272 > UBA11704. The sequence continues at coordinate 21,428 of CAYVUY010000005.1, read as the reverse complement.
GGTGCTACCTTCGATTTTTTAGCTACAGTAGATGTAGACTTTTTTGTTTTTGATTTTGATACAGTTTTAGCTGTAGTTGTTTTCCCCTTTTTTGTTTTTGACTGAACGCTTGATTTCGCCATAAAATGGTACCTGCGATTATATCATAAGAAAACGCGGTTGTATAGCTAATTATGTGAATAGCATACTTTTATTTATTTTTAGTCATCAGAACTACTTTCTTTTACTTTTCTAATTCTGTGACATCTACCCTACTTAACTTTTAGCTCCATTTAAAAATGTACGTGTTATAGGACCGAAATATCCGGTGGATGGAAGCTTGTTTTTAGCCTGCCACTTAAGAAGTGCGACTTTAGTCAGAGGACCGAAGTATCCTGTAGCACTTGTTGAAAGTAACTTTTCTTTAATGAGTAATTTTTGTAATTCTACGACGTCTACTCCTTTAGAACCTAGGCTTAGATTTTTCAAGAAATTAAATGTACTTGCTCCGAGAACTTGACCCTTCGGACTAAAAGTGGAAAGTGTTGAAGCGATAACACCAAGAGATGCTTCTCGTATGCCACCACCACTATATACAGATGAAGTTGTTACAGTCGGTTTTTTAACTTGAGTATATGTAGCAAACGTTGTGAAATGTTTAGTCCAAATTACAAGATCAGGCCCAACATCCATTTTACATTCACCTCCGGCAGGTAATAAGTTGGCGGCTACTTGTGTATCATCACTACAGATATCTGTAATTTCGGTGAATGGAACTCCATCTCGAACATACCCAGCTCTTTTTCCAGCTTGTCCTTCCATAAGAAGTCGGACTGCTTTACTAAAAGTAAGTTCTGCCCCACTAAAACCAACTTCCACAGCGGTACTTAGTGTAGTAACCTCATTTACAGTTGTTGGTATGGTGACTGTAGTAAGTGTTGGAGCTGCGATTACGCCATCCCATGTAGAACTAGCACTTGTTACTACAGTAGATGCTGGAATAGAAATTGTTGTATTGTTTGTATCTGACGAGGTGATAGTAATTGCAGGAAGGGTACCTACTCCATTAGTAACAAGAGAACTTACATCAATGGTCGGATTAAGTGTTCCTGTCGCAATAGTTAAAGTAATTGGTTGTGTAGGACTAGTAATCACTGCTTGTGTAGTAGTTGCAGTAACAGTTACTGCGCCACCTGCATCAGGTGTGACTTGAGTAACTGTAAGAACAGTTCTGAAGTTTAAATCTTTATTAAGCGTAACACCTGAAGAGAATGCATTGTATGCTATTGTATCTACTCCGCCTGTCTCAACACCGCCATTTACTGTAGGTGCTTGAAATTTAAATGTAAGATTACCCATTCCTTCAGAAAGAAGTAATCTTTGCTTCAAAGGATTGTTATATCCATATACTCCAACCTCTGATGTTTTAACACTTGCAACTAATTTAGAACTACTATCATATACAGAAATAATAGTTCCTTTGGGCGCAGAAACTCCATCTATTTTTACATTACCCCAGAAACTCATTGGGTATAGAGGTAACGCAAATGAGTGTAATGGTAGAAATACTAGACTAATTGCTAAGACTTTTAAAAGATTCATGCTCCTTGATTATGGTAATGCTGGAAGAGGTGTATCTATTGAAGTAACAGAAACTCCTGCTGAAGAGATTTTATTAGTAGAAGCTGGTGACCCACTAGTATACGTTGCTTCCATTGCTGTTGTAATTACTTCACCAATATCCCCTCCGAAATCCGTATAAAGATCAAACGTCTTTGTTCCATTAGCATCCACTGGAATAGCAAGTGAAGTAACTGTAGTTGTTCCAGCAGAGAAAAGAAGTGCTGGCGAAGCTACTCCATCTATCTCTAAGAAAACATTACTGAAATTACTTGATAGTGGATTAGATAGAACTGGATTAAAACCAAGACTATTGATGGTAACAGCTTCTGCCCCTGCCTTAAAGGTAAATGATGCTATCTTTACGTGTAGAGAATTTTTAGGTGATGTGGTAGCAGTAAAATCAGCCTTAACAATAAATGTTGGTGTTGTTACAGTTGGAGTAGGTGTTGTAGAAGTAGCTGGTTGAGTATTATTTTGGAACCCTGAATAAAAAGCTCCTGCTTGTTTAATATAAACAACATATCCCTTAGTCTCACGTAAATCATTTAAACTATCTACATCTCCCGAAACTCCTTGCTTCCAAGCTGACCCGACCGCAACACTACTTGGTGTTGCAACGAAACTATCGTCAGTTAAATCAAGCACAGAATCATATCCACCCGAAAGAGAACTTAACACCTTGCTTGGATTATTAGTGTCAGTCACAGCATCAGTGTTACCTTTTGCATAGGTAGGATTAGCAACACCTATAGAGTACCAACCAGCCTTAGAAAAAGTTCTTTCGAAAAGTCTGTCATTAGGAGCGATATCTGCTTTGTAATTAAAAGTAAGCGTTTGGGTGCTAGAACTTTTATTATTAACAAAATAACCATAGAGTGGCATGAATTCTGTCTGTCCTATATCTGCAAGTGTTGACCATGATGCGGTACTTGAAGTGTTAAGTACGAAAATATCGAAATTATCTGTCGTTTCAGGAAGAGAAAAACTATGAGATTCAAGAAGTCTTGGTGTGGAAATAATATTCCATCCTGGTTTAAGCGTTATATCTTGGCTAAAAAGTACTGCCGCTTGAACACTAAATGGGAGTGAAAACACAAAAAACGAAAACAACGTTAATATTTTTTTCATAGTATTGATACTTATTAGTATGAATCAAAAAACCTTCGTCGTCAAAGAGTGATAAATATGCTTATATTTCTCTTTTAACTACTCTTGTGAATTTCGTGTATTTCTTTTAGAAGCTCTGCTTCTTGTTCTGGCTCTTGTCTAATTCTTTCGCGAAGAACTTTTAATTTGTCTTCTTTTAATTCTTTTTTATAACGTGCGATTAACTCCATTAGATGTTTTTCTTTGTCTGTTGTTAATTTCTTTTCTAAATCAAAAATAGTTTCTTCAATAATCGCATCTGGATATTCATCAAAAGGTAGATTAAGTTCTATGATATGTTTCTCTTTCGTTAGCTTCTGCCATGTAGCAAGCGCTATTAACTCTCGTTCAAGCATCTGACGTAATGTCTGTCGTGGAGCAGTACTTTTCTCTTCTCCTTTTTCATCCTCACGAACCACTTGAGCACCACGTTTTATTTCATCATGTAATGCTTCTTCAGTAATACCGGTACTCGTTGCTATTTTCTTTAAAAAGAAAACTCTGTCGACACTCGATGGAATCGCACGAACATATGGAAGTAATTCTGTAACAACACGCTTGCCTTGCTCTCTTGCGTCTACCGATGTAGCCATAATATTACTTAACATATATTCAATAACGTGCTGTGGGTGTGCTACCGCTTCCATCCAAAGCGATGCATCTTCTTTAATAAGATCTGCAGGGTCTTTAGTCCCAACACCCTTAGTAACATACACGTCTAATCCTCCGTACAAACACATAAGTGCTGACTTTTTAAGTGCATTCTGTCCTGCATTATCAGTATCGAAAGATAATATGACTTTATCTCCAAAACGTTTAATTAAATTAATGTGCTCATCAGTAAATGCAGTACCCGATACAGCTATCGTGTTATGCACTCCTGCTTGATAACTCATTACCAAGTCCATCTGACCCTCCACCACTACCACATTCTTTTTTTCATTCATCATTTTCTTCGCAGTGTCGTATCCGAAAAGAATTTTAGATTTATGATACATGGGAGTTTCAGGTGTGTTTACATACTTGGCTTGTTCTTTCGTAGCATCAAGGAGGCTTGGTAATATGCGACCTGAGAATCCAACTGTAGCTCCGGCGATATTTCGTATAGGGAACATTACACGGCCTCTGAATCTATCATAAAATCCTTTATCAGTTTTGATTGCAAGACCAGCTAACTCTATTTCTTCTGGGCTGTACCCCTTTTGTGATAATGCAATGAAACAATCACGCCATTCATCTTTTGCAAATCCAATATGAAACAATGCTCGAGTTTCTGGTAACACACCACGACCACCAATGTAATCTTGTGCTTGAGCACTTTGAAGAAAATTACTTTCGAAATGTTCTGTAGCGTCCTTAAGAATAGAAAGTAATCGTGATTCCTTTTGAGAATCTTTGTTTGGAACTAATTTAATTCCAGCTCTATCTGCCAAAAGTTTAAGTGCTTCATAAAAAGGAATGTTCTCTGTTTTTTCTACGAAAGTAAATATATCTCCGTGTTCACCACACCCGAAACAGTGAAATGATTTGCGTTCGAGTGAAACATAAAATGATGGTGATCGCTCATTGTGAAATGGACACCGTGCACGGAATTGGCCTCCGGCTTTTTCAAGCCTGACATAAGTTGAGACGACATCGATTATAGAAAGTTTGTCTTTGATTTCGTCTTTAGGATTCATAGATATACATAGTTTAGCACAATGAAAAAACCCGCCTTTTGGGCGGGTTCTCTGGCCTCGGTGCTTGCGCACCGAGGGTTGGTCACTTTACAACACGAAGACCATTTCTGTTCTTTGGTTGTTCTTTCTTTTTTTCCATTGTCGATGGCGAGAAAAAATGCTTGGTAAAAGCTCCCGCCAGAAACAACGACAGAAATGACACCGACCAAGCCGTAATCCTTCCCGGCTCGCGATAAACCGCCCCGTCAGTGAGTGCACCGAGAGTAACAATCAGTACACTAGCAATCACGGGGAAAATCACAAGCATGGAAACAACAGCGAGTCGTCCTTGTGTATCATTACCAAACACAAAGAAGAGCATTGGTAACATCATGAATATCCCGAAGCTTACCAACACCACATCTTCGAGGTTCGCACTGATGAGATACGAACCGAAAAGAAATGACGCCACTGGCAATACTACTAGATACTGTAAAAACTTTGGCATGGTGCCTCCCGAAGTACATCTGTTAAGAAAACTATCAAAGGACGATAGCAATTAGATTGAATAATAACATAAAATACTTTAATTGTCAATCATTATATTGAAGGGTTGACATTGCAATAAATAAGAGTTATAATGGATGTTACGTGTGGATTTCCTCCCTGTCCATCAGTAACACGTAACCTCTGGCGAAAGCTTTGAGGATCACAGCCGCCGCGGTTACCCCTTTTCCGCAGCGGCCTTTTTTTGCCTAAAATATAAAGTTACGCAGGAAAATTTTCATCATAAACAATACAAAAGCGCCCCCCCTTGGGGGCGCTTTTGTATTGTTTATCTACATCGACTACTTAGTGTCTTCTGATTGTCCACGAATACCAGTTCCGGCTGGAATAAGACGTCCGAGGATAACATTTTCCTTAAGCCCACGAAGTTCATCAGTTTGGCCACGAGATGCAGCTGTGATGAGCACACGTGTAGTGTTTTGGAATGATGCTGATGATAACCATGAGTCAGTAGAGAGTGCCACGTCTGTAATACCTAACACTCTATTCTTACCCTTAGCTTCAGTCTTACCTTCTGCCTTCACACGATTATTTTCTGCGCGGAATGTAGACATTTCTACTTGTTCACCTTGTGTAAACATAGTGTCTCCAGTTGAAGTAATCTTAACGCGATCAAACATTTGCTTAATGATAACTTCAACGTGCTTACGTGAAATAGAAGCACCTTGTAATTCGTACACTTTGTTAATTTCTGCAACGATGTATTCTTCTGCAGCTTCTTTACCTGCATATTCGAAGAGTTCTTCGATATCTACAGAACCGTCAGTAAGAATTTGACCCTTCTTTACTTTGTCCCCTATCTTAACAATAGTTTGGCGACGGAATGGTACAACATATTCACCTTGCTTACCCTTCTTGTTGCCCTTTGCATTCTGTGGGTCATCCAAAAGAAGAATAATTACTTTTTCTTTTCCTTCATCACGAATACCGAGAACTTCGCCTGAATCATGAGCTATGATTGCAGGACTCTTAGGCATACGACGTTCGAAGATTTCTTCAATACGTGGAAGACCTTGTGTGATGTCTGTACCCGCAACTCCACCAGAGTGGAATGTACGCATAGTAAGCTGTGTACCTGGTTCACCGATAGCTTGAGCAGCAACGATACCAACTGCTTCACCCATCGCAACTTTCTGGTTACGACCCATATCAAGTCCGTAACACTTCTGACAAATACCATGAAGTGTAGTACAGGTAAGTGGTGAGAACACCTTAACTTCCTTAACACCTGCAGTTTCTATAATCATTGCATCTTCCTTAGATACAAGATGATTCTTCTTGAAGAGTACCTTACCATCTACTTCTATATCATCAGCGAGTACACGTCCACGAACATTCTTTGAAATTGGCACCTCGATTCCGAGAGCGTTTTCTGTACGAATAGTCTTGTGTTCTTTTGTACCACAATCAATTTCTGAAACAATAGCATCCTGAGCCACGTCCACTAGACGTCGAGTAAGATATCCCGCTTGAGCAGTCTTAAGCGCGGTATCAGAGTTACCCTTACGAGCACCGTAGGTAGTAATGAAGTACTCAATAGGAGTAAGACCTTCCTTATATGAAGCGACGATTGGGAAGTCGATGTTACGTCCTGAGTTGTTAACGATAATACCCTTCATACCTGACATTTGAATTACCTGAGCCATAGATCCACGGGCACCGGAAGTAATCAAGTCATATACTGATCCGTGCTTAGTAAGTGTTTCAGGAATAAGCTTTTCAATTCTTGAACGAATTTCTTGCCATGTAGAGATAGTCTTTTCGTAACGCTCTTCATCTGTTAAGAAACCTTCTTCGAAGTCTCCTTGAATCTTAGCGATAGTACCCCATCCTTCTTCGATAAGAGCTCCCTTACCCTTAGGTACAGTTACTGCATCAATATTCCATGTAGTACCAGAAACAGTTGCATACTTGTAACCGAAAGATTTTATTTTATCAATTACAGATGGCGCTGTTTCGAGACCATACTTCATAACAACTTCATCGATGATATTGTTCATCTTCTTGTTGTTTACTTCTTCATTAATGTATGGGAAGTCTGATGGGAACACAGAGTTAAAGAGTAAGCGTCCAACAGTAGTTTCGAATGGCTTACCCTCGAACACTCCATACTTCTCTTTATCAGATGGCATTACCTTAATCTTCGCGCGGAATGAAACAAGTTCGAAGTCATATGCATTGATAGCGTCGTTAGGAGATGAGAAGTATTTACCTTCACCTTTTTCACCTTCGATTTGTTTAGTCATCCAATATACACCGAGCACCATGTCCATTCTAGGGTTAACAATTGATTCTCCAGATCCTGGCTTAAGTAAGTTACGATTAGCAGCCATCAAAGTTTTAGCTTCGTGCTGTGCCGCAACAGAAAGTGGTAAGTGAACCGCCATTTGGTCACCGTCGAAGTCAGCGTTAAACGCCTGACACACAAGTGGGTGAAGTTGAATAGCATTACCTTCGATAAGCTTAGGGTTGAATGCCTGAATACCAAGACGGTGAAGTGTTGGAGCACGGTTAAGAAGTACATACTTTCCAGCAATACATTCTTCAAGAATTGCCCACACTTCTGGAATACCATCTTCGATAAGCTTATTAGCTCCACGAATGTTGAAAGCAAGTTCACGTTCTAATAGCTTAGAAATAACGAATGGCTTGAAAAGTTCAAGAGCCATATGCTTCGGAAGACCACATTCATTTAGGTGAAGTGATGGTCCAACCACGATTACAGAACGAGCTGAATAGTCTACACGCTTACCAAGTAGGTTTCCACGAAGAAGACCTTGCTTACCCTTAAGGTTATCAGAAAGTGACTTAAGCTGACGCTTCTGAGATTGACTCATTACCGCATCTTGTCCGTGACGAGCAGAGTTATCGATAAGAGCATCTACCGCTTCTTGTAGAATACGCTTTTCGTTACGTAGAATTACATCTGGTGCTCCAATTTCTTTTAGTTTCTTAAGACGATTGTTACGATTAATAACGCGACGATAAAGATCGTTTACATCAGACGCAGCATAGCGTCCTCCTTCAAGAGCAACCATCGGACGAATACCTGGTGGAATAACTGGAATAACACTGATGAACATCCATTCTGGACGAATATCTGAACTCATGAATGCACGAATAAGAGAAAGTCTCTTTTCTGCTTTTTCGCGTTCTAATGCTCCTGCCTTTTCGATACGAGCGACGATGACAGCTTCTAATTCTTTAAGGTTAATTGACTTGAAGATTTCATAAATTGCTTCTGCTCCAATTCCCGCTTCGAAACAAGTTCCATACTTCATTGCAAAACGATGGTATGTAATTTCATCGAAGATTTTCCATGGCTTAATCTCGTCGATTTCTTTCTTAGTTGCAGTAAGAAGTTCACGAAGTTTATCTTGAGTTTTTTCATCAGATGATGATTTGATTTTAGCTTTAAATTCAGAATCAAGATTCTTAAGAATTTCTTCCTTTGCAACTTCATTAACAGAACGAACGATGTATCCAGCGAAGTACACAACTTTTTCTACATCAGATACTGGTTGAGCAAGTATCATAGCGATACGAGATGGCACAGTACGAAGGAACCAAATGTGAGCTACAGGTGACGCAAGTTCAATATGACCCATGCGTTCGCGACGAACGATAGACTTAGTAACTTCTACTCCACACTTCTCACAGACAATCCCTTTATAACGAATACGACGATATTTACCACAGTAACATTCGTAATCTTTTTCTGGACCGAAGATTCTTTCATCGAAAAGTCCATAACGTTCTGAACGTCCTGTACGGTAGTTAATCGTTTCTGGCTTTGTAACCTCACCGTATGACCAACTACGAATCGCTTCTGGAGAAGCAATCTTAAGGGTCAATGCATCGAAATTATTTGTATCAATTGTTTTCATAGCTTTATTGTGATGAGATTACTGATTAGTTTCGCCTAATAATGTCTCTTCAGATCCTTCAATCTTACGAGGGGTAACATCGAGTGATAGTCCACGAAGAGTGTTTAACATCACAGTAAATGATGCTGGAGTATGTGGCTCCTTAGTATCTTCACCCTTAATGATACTGTCGAATGCTTGTGAACGTCCTTCGATATCGTCAGACTTAACAGTAAGCATTTCGCGTAGCGTATGTGATGCACCGTATCCTTCAAGAGCCCATACTTCCATTTCTCCGAATCTCTGACCTCCTCCTTGAGCTTTACCACCAAGAGGTTGTTGAGTAATAAGAGAGTAAGGACCGATTGAACGCATGTGAATCTTATCTTCAACCATGTGGTGAAGTTTCATAATGTACATAACACCAACAGCAGTTTCTTGTTCGAAAGCTTCACCTGTTCTTCCGTCATAGAGTTGTACTAGACCTGAATCCTTGAAACCTGCCTTTACAAGTTCTTCTTTAATTTCTATATCTGATGCTCCTTGGAATGCTGGAACAATAGCTTGGTAACCAAGTGTTTGTGCAGCAAGACCTAAGTGCATTTCAAGAATCTGTCCAAGGTTCATACGTGATGGCACACCAAGTGGAGTAAGAAGTACGTCTACCGGAGTACCGTCTGCCATGTATGGCATTTCTTCTTCTGGAAGAATTGTTGAGATAACACCCTTGTTACCGTGACGACCCGCTAACTTATCACCTACTGATATGTTACGAATTTGTGCAACTTCAATGTGAATACGCTTAATGATTCCACTTTCGAGATTGTCCCCTCTATCACGAGAGAATACTTTTACTCCGATGATACGACCACGCTTACCGTGATCAAGACGAAGTGAAGAGTCTTTCACATCGCGCACTTTTTCACCGAAAATAGAACGAAGTAGTCTTTCTTCTGGAGTAAGTTCTGTTTCTCCCTTTGGAGTAATCTTACCTACGAGAATATCTCCTGGAACTACTTCTGCTCCAATACGGATGATACCGTCTTCGTCGAGATTCTTTAGCTTACCTTCACCAACGTTTGGAATATCATGAGTTGTTACTTCAGCACCAAGCTTAGTATCACGAACGTTACATACGAATTCTTCGATGTGGATAGAAGAGAAACGACTATCCTTAACGAGGCGTTCTGAAAGAATAATAGCGTCTTCATAGTTAGCACCGTTCCAAGACATGAATCCAACAGTTACGTTTTGACCGAGAGCAATTTGACCATTATCTGATGTTGCTACGTCAGCGAGAACTTGTCCCTTCTTTACTTTATCTCCGATATTTACTGTAGGGCGGTGGTGGAATACGTTAAAAGCGTTAGTACGAGCGAAATTAATAAGTGAGTATTCGTGTTCTTTCTTATCATGACTAATCACAATCTTCTTCGCATCTACATACTTAACATCTCCATCCTCTTCTGCAAGAACAAGACGTCCAATATGCTTTGCTGCATCAGCTTCCATACCAGTAGCTACAAGTGGAGCTTCAGGAACCATGAGAGGCACAGCTTGTTTCTGCATGTTTGATCCCATCAGTGCGCGAGTACCGTCGTCGTTTTCTAGGAAAGGAATCATAGAAGTCGCAACTGAGAAAGCTTGGTTAGTTGCTACATCGATGAATTCTACTTCATCACGATCAACAAGTGCTGGTTGAGCCTTACGGCGAGATTCGATTTGAGCATCAAGAAGATTACCTTCTTTATCATAACGAGCTCCAGCATGAGCAATAATATGCTTCTCTTCTTCAAGAGCGTTCATGTAGACGATTTCTTTTGTAATTTTTCCTTTTACTACCTTTACGTATGGAGTTTCGATGATACCGAAATCATTGATACGAGCATACACTGAAAGACGAAGAATAAGACCGATGTTCGGACCTTCTGGAGTGTGAATCGGACATACACGACCATAGTGTGATGTGTGCACGTCACGAACTTCGAAACCTGCTCTTTCACGAGTAAGACCTCCAGGACCGAGGGCAGAAAGTGTACGTAGATGTTCTACTTCAGCAAGCAAGTTCTCTTGAATCATGAACTGTGAAAGCTGGTTAGTGGTGAAGAACTCTTTAATACGAGCTTGAAGTGGGCGTTGGTTAATAATTGAAATAGGAAGTGTAGTATCAGTATCGATAACTGACATCTTGTCTTGAATATTACGCTTCATTTGCATCATACCCATACGAATCTTTTGTTCCATCATTTCACCCACATAACGAACACGACGTGAACCTAAGTGATCGATATCATCTTCTTCCGCATTTGGATTAGCGTTAAGTTCAATAACGTGATTTACGATATCAACAATATCTTCCTTTGAAAGGATACGGCGCTGAGCTTCCTTTCCATCTGTTGGGCGACCGAAGCGCTTATTGAAACGGAAACGTCCCACTGGAGAAAGGTCATAACGATCTGTTCCTAGGAGAGAATCGATGTATTCCTTAGCATTTTCTGGAGTAGCAAGATCTCCGTCACGAAGACGCTTGTAGATTTCGATGTATGCATCATGAACGGTCTTGATTTCATCACGTTCAAGCATTGCTGTAATGATAGCCTTTGATTCTTCTGTTTTGAAGATATCTTTAATTTGTTCATCAGTAGTAAGACCAAGAACACGAAGAAGTGCGATGATAGAAAACTTACGCTTCTTATCAATACGAACGAAAATACCATTTTCTGTTTCTGAGCCGATTTCTATCCATACACCACGAGAAGGAATGATTTTCGCACCGAAGTAACGCTTACCCTTTGATTCTTCTGAGTCGAAGAACACACCGAAAGAACGTACTAGCTGTGGAACAACTACACGCTCAACACCGTTAACGATGAATGTTCCGTGAACAGTCATAAGTGGGAAATCCGCCATGAAGATTTCTTGTTCCTTCACGGTATTCATTATTTTATTTGTGAGTTTTACACGAGCACGAAGTGGGGCTTCATATGAAAGCTTGTTTTCTTTTGCGTAAACCTCATCATGCTTTGCAGCTGAGAGTTCGAAAGAAAGGAATTCAAGATCAAACTTCTTTTCAGAGTAGTCGTGAATTGGGGAGAATTCTTTAAAAATGTGAGCAATACCTTTTTCTATAAGTTCTTTATATGAAAGGAGTTGGTTTTCGACTAGGTTTGGTAATTTAGTAAGCGGTTCGCGGTGCTTCGCGAATACCTTCTGCGGACGTGAATTTGTTTTTGGCATAAAAAGCATCCAAACCCCAAAGAGAGTTTACTCTCGTGGAATTTTTATATTACGATTAACGATTAATTTAGTAAGCTCTTCTAAACGATCGCTATCTCAAACACCCCAAATCGTGACTCAATCAAGTAGGTAAATAGCTTAGTGATTATATCACAAAATAACCTTTTAGCAAGACCACCATGGTGGATAGCGAAAAATCCTTAGCAAGATTGATTTAAAAAGAAATTACCACTTTTCACCCGCTTTCTCCACTAGTAAGCTAAGAGGAGTACTATATACTTAAAGACATGAATATATTAATTATTACTGCGAACCCAAAGCCTGAGAATCACACTAAGATTATTGCTAATACCTATAAAGAAATAGTGGAGGCTGACAAGCATACTGTAAAAGTAGTAGATTTGTATGCTCCTGAAAATCTACTTCCATATTATAGAGTAACTCGTGAGCTAAGCCCTCTAGAAGAGAAGATGCGCGCTGATATCCTTTGGGCAGAAGAAATAGTCTTCGTTCATCCTGTGTGGTGGGGTAATGTTCCTGCAGTCTTAAAAAATTGGTTGGATACTTTTATTACTCCTGGATTCGCATTTAAATATATTGAAGGTAAACCTAAGGGGTTGTTGAAAGGTAAAATCGCTAAGGTGTTTGCTACAGCTGGATCAGTGGCACCTTACTATTGGCTACCGATTGTTCATGAATTCACTCCACTTTATTTACAATGGAAATATATGACGCTTGGATTTTGTGGCATAGAAATGATTGATTTTAAAGTAGTAGATAAAATGAACACTGTAAATTCATGTCCTCCAGTTGGGTGCTTCGAAGCATTCATTGAAAAGGTGAAAAAATCAGCCAAAAAACATTAATAAAAAAAGGGCGCGACACAATGTGTCGCGCCCTTTTGAATAGCACCTAGCAAGAGTGCGAAAATAATTCTTCGCTATTGTGCAGAAACTTAAGAATGTACCCTCGAGTTTCGTTCGGTGCTACGAGAATTTCTTTCCAAGGGATGGTTCCGAGTCCGGTGAGCAGTGTTTCATACTTCTTATTCTTGGAAAGCGCAGTCGCGAGCTTGGATGCTTGCCCGCCACCTGCATTATATGCTGCGACCATTACCACAAGTGCTGGTCTCTCCCCTCGGCAGGAAGACGAAATACTTTTGACCCACGAAGGCAACTGCGCCGAAGACCGTTCAAGGTCGAAAAGTAAAATTGCCGCGTGTAACCCATTAGTGAAACTTTCAACCCCTCTTCGAAATATCGGATCGAGCTTCACCTCGGGATAGTGCTTACGCACCATATCGTACGTACCCGTAACTAACTTCCCGTCACGAGTGACATACGTGGTATTGGTGAATTGGAAGTGTCCACACGCTTTTTGCTTGGAGCAGGTATATCTAAAAGCATCCAGCCCATTAGCAAAGAAATCAATGAGGACTGTACGGTTGGCCTCGTACGAAAGCGGAGGCTTCCGGTCCACGAAGAACCCTTGCCATGACTTTCCGTATAGATGATCTGGATCAACCTGTTCAATTAAGATGAGGTTAATCAAATCTTCTTTTTTTATAAAATCAGTAACGGAAAATCCTTCCCTAATCCTCGAAAGGATTTTGTGTGAAGAAAAATCTTTCAATCTCTCTCCCACTTCACGTTCAAGGAAGGCAAGACCAGCTTTCGCTAGATGGATATCATCCATGTGAGGATGTGTACGCATGAAGATAAATGGTGTTCCAGCTTCGGTAAGCGCTACCATATCCGTACGCGAAACACCTTCAGGAATGTGTAACCATTTCGCAGCGTATGGATAGAATCTTCTTTCCCCTTGTGTGACCCTGAAGGTCATCTTATTAAATGAAGTGCCTGTGAGGCGCTCCACAATAAAGGGTGGGTCGGTTTCTGTCCTTACGTGTAATAGTGGTTCACTACCATCAACCGAGATATCGAGCAACAACACTTTCCATTCTGAGGTGGCTTCGTGATAAAGGGCAAGAGCCATTTCGCGACGAATTGCTCCTGAATGAAACTTACCCTTATCGCTAAGCACTCCATCACGAAAGAATGTAAGCTCTACAGGACGTAAAAGCTCACGAGCCTTTTTCATGCGTAGACACAAAGAAAGTGACCGTGCTGTGAGGCCGTTACAGACAAGCGACACAGCATTCTTTTCTTCTGTAATTCTGTCCTCGAAAAATTTCGTGTCGGGAACTGTTTTGGTGGTAGCGCTCATTCCAAATGAAGGGATGAGTGCCAGTATACAAAGAACGACTAGCTTCATGTGAACCCCCAAGGGAAATGAATTTAACTATACTGTACCACATCGCGAGAGAAATATGGATATTTAACCACTCTACTCAGATGATTACATCTGAGTCTACAAAAACATAGTCGCTATGCTTCTTGTTTTAGTGAAAACAGATATGGATTTCCGTACTGATCATCCCAGATTTCGAACTGTGTCCAACCATGTTCTTTCGCGATTTCTTTTACTTTTTCAACTTGTTCATTATCTGTTTCAAGATATAAAATACCTCCTGCCTTCAAAAACTTTTTTGCTTCCTTTAATACTTTGGTGTGAAAATAAAATCCATCTTCTTTATCAAAAAACGAAAGTGGGTCTTCAGCAGAGAGTTCTTTCATAACTTCTTCTTTCATGTGCGGAGGAACATAAGGTGGCACTGCAGTAATAATGTCATAGGTTCCTTGTGCCCCTTCTAAAGCATCTCCTGTAATAACTCTCGTGCGAGTTTTCTTTATATTATTTTTTAGAATTGAAATATTGATTTGCTCATTTAGTTTCGGATCAAGTTCTATCATATCCACGATTGCTTCTGGAATATTCTTAAGTATCGCGAGACCCACATTCCCAGAGCCAGCAAAAAGATCTAAGCAACGTAGAATATATTCTGCCTTTTTACTCTTAATATCTTCTAACATTCTATTTACCCAAAATTCTGTCTCAGGGCGTGGAATCATTGGACGTAATGATAAGTCTATTTTCGCACCTGCAAAAACTACCTCACCCATAAGATATTCATACGCCTCACCATCAGTGAGTGCTTTCACATCAGCCAAAAACTCCGGAGTCTCGCGACCTCCGTGTTTCTTTTTTCTTAAAATTTCTACCTTATCTTCGAAACGCATAATTATGTATATTGTTTTGCTTGTAGTAAAAAAGCTTTGGTATCCTTACTTGTAGTACAAAGGGTTTTATTATCCCCCACTAGACCCCATAACTGTGCATGTGTTGCCACATATATACTCGGGTCAATGAAAGTGCCTCTCCACTCTACCTCATTTTGTACCTTTTGGAAAAGAGCATCTACAAGCGGGTAATGAGTACAAGCATACAAAATGTGTGTAGCCTCTACTTCTTTGGCATATAATAAAACTTTCGTAATAACATTACGTAACTCCATAGGTGAAGCAGAATTTTCTATAAGAGATGCAAGATCAGTAAGCGGATAATCGATAACTCTATGAGACCTACTTTCAAGAACATCTCTGTATACTCCACTTGCTATCGTTGCATGAGTACCTATAACAAGCACATCTGAAGAGTATGGTAATCCAATAAATTTCGCGATAGCTCGTGACATATCAATATATACTTCTCGAGAAATACCACACTCTTCGAGTAACACATCCGTCGTAAGTACAGACATACTATTACATGCACTTATGAAGTGAGTGGCCCCATCTCTCTTCAAAGTAAGAAGTATTTCTTTAATGAAAGTACGAATTTCTTCTTGATCGCGATTACCGTACGGTGCTCGAGCACAATCTCCGAAATAGAGTATGTTTGCGCTCGTTACTTTTCTTACTTTATCAAGCACAGAAAAACCTCCTATACCTGAATCAAATATTCCGATGCAAGGAGTAGAAGACATTATTGTATTGTAAAGTATAGCAAAGATATCTTGACTACATATATATAAAAGTATTAGAGTAATAGAGAACCCTTTTCATCAACGTAGCTAAAAAAAGAGGAGTAACTGTAATGACAGTGGAGCACGTGAAGGAAGACGCAGGGATAGCAACACCGAAGTTCAATCCCCAAACGGAAGCAATCTGTCACCCTTGCAATCGCGTCTTTGACAAGGAAGCGATTGTGGGCGGGAAGTGTGGGCAATGCCGCGGTGCGAAAGCGCCCGGAAAAAACAACCGGCTGACCTGCACAAAATGCAGCAAGCCGTTCAGTGAAAAATTTCCGATGTTTGATAAAAACGGCTTCCACGTAAACTGTCCAGCTTAGTTCTGGATTCCGTACTATCAAACAAAAAGGCCCTTACGGGGGCCTTTTCATTTTGTTTATCTAGGGATGAAAGTAAGTGCTTTACCTTTCTTATCCGCACGTCCAGTACGGCCGATACGGTGAATATATGTATCGTATGTCTGAGGAACATCATAGTTAATCACGTGAGTGATACTTGGAATATCGATTCCTCGTGCAGCAACGTCGGTTGCGATAATAGCTTGTACACGACCTGACGCAAGAGAAGATACTGCATTCTCACGTTCGCGGTTGCGCATATCACCATGAAGTGCGAGTACTTTAAGACCACGAGATTGTAATGCTTCTGCAAGACCATCCACGTGACGCTTCATCTCACGAAAAATAAGTACCTTCTGAGCATCTGGTTGTGAAAGAATAGAAACGAGAGCTTCAATCTTTTCTTCATCCCCTCTTACACGCACAACGTCTTGATCAACAGAACTTGCAGTGTCGCGAGTTTTTACAGAAACAGTAACTGGGTCACGAAGGAAGTTAGAGCAGAGAGCTTTAATAGGAGCTGAGAATGTCGCAGAGAAGAAAAGACCTTGTTTATTATCCGGCATAGCATAGAGAATTTCTTTCATGTCATCGATGAATCCCATATCAAGCATTCTATCTGCTTCGTCAAGTACAATACTCTCGAAATATTTCATATTAATCTTCCCACGTTCGATAAGATCCTTCACACGCCCTGGTGTTCCGATAACTACGTGCACACCGCGTTCAAGTTCTTTTATTTGACGCATGATAGGTGATCCTCCAACACAAGAAACAGAAAAGAGTCTAAGGCCACGAGTGAATGCTAAGAATTCATTTTCTACTTGCATAGCGAGCTCACGGGTAGGAGTAAGTATCATCACCTTATGCTCACGATCTTTAAGTAATTTATTGATAAGAGGAATAAGGAAAGCTGCTGTTTTACCAGTTCCTGTACTTGCAATACCGATAACATCTTTACCTTGTAAAGCTACTGGGATAGCTTGGTCCTGAATAGGAGAAGTCTTTACGAACTTTTTAAGTGCAAGATTTGATGCGAGTATTGGATCAATACCAAAATCAGCAAAAGTGTTTTTTGATGTGTATTCAACTTCTTTTACTGCTGTAGCTTTATTGATAAAAAGATTTTCATCAATTCTATCTCCTTGGAAACGTTTTTTGTTATTAGCTGGTCTACGTGATCTGAAATTTGAAGATCCAGATGAAGAACGTGGGCGAAACGAAGTATTGTATCGTGTCATAATTGTGTAACTATTTTGTTAATTCACTTCCGTATGCGTATCAATGAATTAGCAAGCTAGTGCACAATGACATACATAAAGAGTATTTAAATAAGGCTCTTATTATAGCTTACTTTACTTCTATTGTCAACTAAAACCTTTTGATTATGTCTTGTAATTTAAAGACTGCGAGTGAAAATACCGCCCCCAGTGTGTCCATTAACATATCCTTTTGTGCATCCCAAATATCCCCCTGTGAGCCTAAGAACGCAACTCCCGCATCACCACCATATGTAACTGCGTACCACCACTCGAACATCTCATAACATGCTGCAAGTCCTATGATAAAGAATAGCGGAGTGAAATATCCAAGCCATCTAGCATGTACTAATTTATTTTTAAAAAGATATTCAGCGAATGGGTACGCATAGAATCCTACTGTAAAGTGCGCCACTCTATCGTACATATTACGTTCGAATCCAAAGAAATAATTAAACCAATCAAATGGCACTCTTTCGAAGGTATAGTGTCCTCCTATAGTGTGCATATAAAGAAGGAAGCTCATAAAAACATATGAGGTATTAGAAAAACGAAGTCCTTTAATCCAACCGATAACCAATAGAACTACAATACCAAATATAGGACCATTCTCTACGTACAATACATCACGTGCGTATGGATTAAGACCTAAACAAACAAATAACACTAAGTAACCTACGAGTAAAATATGTGGGAAATATGTTTTTATTAAATTCATATACTAAGTATAGAGCTTAGTGTATACGAAATCTATACAGTTATTAGAAAATAAGGAGAAGTGTAAACGCTACGACTATATTTTCCTTATCCAGCTCTGCTGTGGTAGTACCACATTTACCCCCTTAGTCTTTGAACTACGCGCGCAGGTGAAGCCTCACACTTCGCACTACAGAACCCTACCCCTTCAGATTGAACACATGAAGGACAAATAAGGAAAAGCATGTTGCATTCTGCATTGGTACAATTTTGATATCGCTCAGTTTTACTCTCGCAACGCTTACACTTACCGATTATTTCACGTTCACCGCCCCAGTCCATTACGAGACGATCGTCGAATGTAAAAAGCGTTCCTAGAAAATCTTTCCCTGGATACTTTTCCATGTAACTATGCATCCCTCCATCTAGCTGATACACATCTTTGAATCCTTGATGAAGTAAATATGCCGACATCTTTTCACAACGTACCCCTCCGGTACAAACAGTAAGCAGTGTTTTGTCTTGGTGAAGTTTAATTTTATCTAACTTATCTGGGAGTTCACGTGATGCCACCATTCCTGGGTCGATAGAGTTTTTGAAATGTCCAGACTCGAACTCATATGAATTACGCATATCAACGACAACGAAATCTTTATTATTTTCATACCATGAACGTAGTTCTTCTGGAGAGAGGTGCGGGGCAGTTTTTATACGTGGGTCTACTTCTTTTGGGTAACGAGTAGAGACTATTTCGTCACGAACTTTCACAGAAAGTTTCGGGAATGACTTACCATCACCTTTACTTCTCTTAATTTGCATATCTTGGAAACGACTATCAGTAAGAAACTCTTTCAGGAAATTCTCTGTATCTTCTAGAGTACCTTCAAGCGTGGAATTGATTCCCTCTTCTGCGATAATAGTGCGCCCTTTTAAATTAAATTTTTCACACAAAGCGCGATAGGAAGCCTTAAGAGCTTCAGGGTTATCGATGGTTACATATTTATAATAGAGAAGCACTTGGTGAGTCATATGGGGAGATTATACCGTAAAGGAATGGCTGTATCAAACTAAAACCGAAGACGTTTATTGTCTAAAATTATTTTTTAAACACTTTTTTAAATAAAGAATATATACAATTAATAGTACTGGAATAAGTAAAAGGAATGCCCAAGCTAGTATTTTTTCTGTTGAAGACGGTCCTCCCATGTTCCAACCACGAAGGAAAAAATCTAATGAGGACAATCCTAAAATAATCAGACAAATTAAAAATAAGATAGTTACTAAAATAGTTTTAAAAGTTTTACTCATGAATAATGTGTGATTGTAAATATACTACTTATAATTCCAAAAAGCCAACTGCTTTCGTAACCCTTCTTCGGTAAGTGTGTAAGCTCGTACGAAGGAGTCATCGACATGGGCATACAAAATACCTTCTCCTTTTCCGGTTTCTACAAATTGACTTGCGAAAGTTATAGTGATTGCCTCAGTGTCTTCTATAAATGACTCCGGTGAAACCCACTCAACCTTTCCATCTTCATAGTTATATACAAAAAGTCCTGCAGAGAACATATTATATTTAGTTATTCCATCCACTTCTGTATTAGCTTCGCGACCATTTAAAATCCCAAGCACCTT
This sequence comes from uncultured Candidatus Saccharibacteria bacterium, assembly GCA_964455195.1. GTDB lineage: Bacteria > Patescibacteriota > Minisyncoccia > Phycocordibacterales > UBA5272 > UBA11704. The sequence goes on along the minus strand of CAYVUY010000005.1, from coordinate 1,493 downwards.
GTTCTCTCCCATATTTATAAAAGATCTTGGGAATAATGGGCCTGGCGATGCGTGCCCTCCCACCCAAGGTATAGAATGATCTTTTGGGTTAAAAACAGTCTTATGATATTCCCAAGGTCCATTCATATCTTTTGCTATGACAGCCATAACCGTAGAGTAAGTTATTTTTGGTTGTCTATCTCTTGATTCAATTAAGTTTAATCTGAAACCCTTACTATTAAGTGGTACGATGCTAACTTCCTTTGCAGAATTAACAAGCTCGTCTTTTAGTACGGGCTCTTTTATTTCTAGAGAATCTAAATCTTTTCCGACTGCATGACCTAGATGAATTTTTGTTTTTTCTTTAACGCCATTTATTTGACTTATATGAATTACCGGAATTGTGAAGTATAAATTGATCAATCCTGACACATCATCTATCCAAATATCTGGGTCTTCAAAACCTATACATTCCCATCCTTCGGGAGTTATGTTTTTTATAAGCTCCTCTTCTCCTTTTATCACTAAAGGATTTTTAATTTCAAAAGATTCAAGGTCATTACCTTCTACAAGATACAATTTGCTTCTATCTACATATCCCTTAACTGTGACGTCCCCTTCTCTACTTGTAATACACCTAAGAACCCCTCTCCTGTAATTACTCGTTGGATCAAGGGTAATGGCCATCACGTGAGAAAATTTATCATCAGTATTAATTACTTTCCCTTTGTGTTGAATATAGTTTTTTGACATAAAGAAAGTATAGCAAAAGAAGGAAAATTTAGTTCGTGCTAATATTTTCTTTTTCTGTGTTGCAGAGGTTTAATTTACAACTATTTAAGAACCGAAAAAATATCCAATAACTGGGCAAGCAATAAAAAGAGGCATTATAAAAATGAGTATTTTAATAACTTTATTTTCAGTATTTTTAAAATAGATAATTAATTTAGATGCTACTAATAAACCTACAAAAACTGGAACTGCTATTGCCCAAACGTTTAGTGTAATCATGAGACCACCCCACCCTATTATTAATGCCGGTATTGCAGCAAGTACTATTATAATTAATAAGATATAAGAAGCTATTTTTATATTTTGATAGGCAAGTAAAATTCCAAAAATAATTGAAAACAAAACACATGCAACTAACCATTGAACATCTTGTGTTCCAATCGTGTCACCGTGAAAAACTATCCTTTCGGAGACAATTCCTGAAATAAAGCTTAGTAAACCAAAAACTATTACGTAGCTAAATATACCTAAACTAAATTTATTTTGTTTATTTAAATTATTTTCCATGCTAAATAAAAGTATATCATGGTAGGCAGTCGATGGGATTTGGTCACAAAAGCACTCGCTTTGCTCGAGAAGCTTTCGCGACCCCTATTCAAATCCCAACGCAAGTGACACAGGTCACTTGCTACTCTAGCCTGTGCGGTAAAGTAAAAATCCTAAGTTAGAAAACTTAGGATTTTTACTTTATGCGCAGTCGATGGGATTTGAACCCACGACCC
>CAYVUY010000004.1:0-32454 GCA_964455195.1 uncultured Candidatus Saccharibacteria bacterium | reverse complement strand
CTTCTAAGCCGTTAATAGTGGTTCGATTCCACTCCGAGGCACATGAAAACATATACACCCCTTTCTACTTGGGGTGTTTATGTTTTTACTAGGCCGAGGAAGAATCGAACTGTGGTCGCCCATTTTTAATGAGAGAAGCGAAAATAAAAATGGTGCGTCTCGACCCAAAGGAAGAGGGATTCCACTCCGAGGCACATTATATATAAAGAGAAAGACCCGCATATTCTTAATAGCGAGTCTTTTCAAAAAAGCCTGAGCGGCCAAACCTATTTGCGTGTCGTCGCATAAACCCACGGTGCGATATACACTTCGCGTATCAGACGAAGTGGTTCGCGCCGGTAAACAGTACCGTTGAAAGTGACGGTCCCTTCGTGAAAAAACCTGTGAAGCTCTTCGTTCATGGCGACGTCGTCTACAGCACTGAAAGTGTGCTGTTCCTGTCTTTGAAAGACAGTGTTCCCGTTTTGGACGGGTTGCGTATAGATAAGAACATGTTTCATTGCCTTACTCCTTGCTTATGAATTATATAGAAGCCTACACCTAAGCAAGTGTATTTGTCAAAACTACTCGTACTTCACTTCTCTTTTTAGTCTGTCTTCTAGTTTGCGGGCAACCATTCTCTTTACTGTGGCATCACCACATACGATAACCTCTTTATCGGTGATTTTGGAAACAATATCATCAAGCAGTGGGTTAATTGCTTCAGTAATCTTTTCTTCAATCAACTTCGCACCGTATGGAAGTGTTTCCTCATCAAAGGTCGAATATTCATCATGAATACACAAATGATGTTTCATATTTTAAAGTATACCTTTTATTCTAAAGAGAATATATATAACGACGACAACCGCAATGACTATTCCTGCACGTTTCGTATGTTTTAAAATATAAGCTCTGGCATTGTCTCCAAATTTATAAGAAAAATATGCAATGATACCTACACGCAAAAGTCTAGCCAAGAAAAAGGCAATAATCACAAGACCATACGGTAGTGATAGTACCCCCGAAAGAAAAGCGAATACTCTATCCGGTAGCGGTGTAAAAGATGCGAGGAACATCACTACGAAGGTATTTTGGGTAAGGATTTCTTGTGTGTACTGTGCGAAATGTCCTGTATCCAAAAGATGATCGAAATATCCTTCGTGTGTCTTGTATAAAAACTTTCCTAAAATATGTAAAATAGTAACCCCTGTAATAGAACCGAGCGCTGATACTAAACTAAGAAGTTTCCAAGAAATATCTTTGCGATAGGTAAGTACAGCAGCTACAACTATTTCTGGTAAGAAAGGTGATATCGTCGCTTCGAAAACAGCAATAATGAAAATTGCCGTCTTCACATATGTGTGATGGACTACGTATGCCACCCACCTATCTATTCTTTTTGCTTTTTTATTAGCGGAGACGTGTTCCATTAGTTAATTTTTTAGTTGGGTTAAGCAATGCGAAACTCTCACTATCATTCCCTGCGAGAATCATTCCATTAGATACAAGTCCACGAATAGTGCGTGGTGCAAGATTTGCTACGAATGGAAATTGCTTTCCGATAAGGTCCTCCGTAGTTACATATTCACGAATTCCAGAAAGAATCTGACGAGGTTCAGCTTCTCCTAAATCAACTGATAACTTGTATAATTTATCTGCTCCTTCTACTATCTCTGCGGAAAGCACAGTACCCAAGCGAATTTCTAATTTTGAGAAATCATCTATAGTTGCGTACACTTTTTCAATAACAGCTTCTTGTTTTGTTTCTTCCATATATAACTACAATACCACAGTTAAACTGTTTAAAAAATTATTCGAATCCTCCGTCTGTATCCGCATCGTCGTCCACCTCTACATATTCTTCAGAAGATTCTCCTGGACCATTAATTTTATCAAGGTATCTTTGAAGTACTATTGCTGCTGCTTGGTCGTCAACTTCATGATTCCCACCCTTCCCTGGTTGCGATGCACGTGCTTCTATAGTTGAATACCACTCCTTTTCGAAGACCACAGCGACATCAATATTATTTTCAATTTGCATACCGAACTTACGAGCTTCTTTAGCAATATCGTTTGGCTTACCATCTCCATTCACACTTTCCCCTATCACAACTGTAGTGAACTTCATTTCGCGAATAAGCTCTAGAGTATCCTTTAAAAGACTGCTGTCATTTTTAGATATCATAAGTGGGAACGCTAAGCGTCCATCATCATCTGATTGCGCATAGCCCACCTTTTTGGATCCATAATCAATTCCTAAATATTTCATATGAACAGTTTATAGCGAATGGTTGGTAGTTACTAGTGGAAACAAAAGCCACCGTATAAATATACAAACCTTTACAAAAGCTACTGTGGTTGTATAATCACACAGAACCCTTTTTGCACTCCAACCAATTGACTAGAGGAAATTGTCATGCCGACATCTGATGATTTAGCACATGTATCGACAGCACAGCTAATCGCGACCTTGCTGGGCAGGGAAGCAGAGCTCTTCGACGCAAACAACAGACTGACTCCGGATGCATTTGAACTGCGCAAGACTCTTGGGGTCGCTACTTGCGTAGATGGTATACCGTGGCGCGTCAATGAATCCAAAAAAATTGAGCTGATGGCGTTACGCCGTAGTACTGGTCCATACCCCGGAAAGCTCGTTTTAATCGGTGGTACCATTCTCTTGGGTGAAAGTCTTCGAGAGGCACTCAGTCGACACTTCAGAGATGACTTCGGGGTCGCCATAGACATCGCTGATGACCCTTTTACAGCGAGCCAGTACCGTAAGGAAGCACCGGATGCTGAAGGTGAATGGTTGCAAGATCCCGGCAAGAAGCATGTTGTCGCCCCTGTATACCTCGTCACCATTAAGCATGGTACTCCATCACACAGCACTGGGTGTGATCCTGTGGAATGGATTACACTCGAACAGCTGAACGAGATGGACAACGATGAATTTGGTTACTCGGTTCATTCTCTTTACCACAAAGCATTTCGAACACTGCTTAAGTAAACGCTCAAAGAAAGATGAGCAAAAAACCCGCTAAGGAATTGGCGGGTTTTTACATTCACGGATTAGAATATAGTCGCACTAGTTGCGGGCATTATATAGTCATGGTTAGATTTTTGCGGCTTAGAATATAGTTACACCGGTTTGCGGTTTAGAATATAGTCGTTAACACTAACTTTGCGGGCATAATATATTCCTTTCAGTCATTATTCTGCATCTCGCAAATTATAGTCATGATTACATTCCTTAATTTGCGGAGGAGGTGAGATTCGAACTCACGGTCCGATTACTCAGACTCTTGTTTTCAAGACAAGTGCAATAGACCAACTCTGCCACTCCTCCGTTTATTTACAATCCTTACTTAAGGATTTGTTGAAATACTATACCACATATTTAGAAAATATTAAACATAAAGACATGACCAAAATCAACCCCTCTTTTTAGTTAGATTATTGCTAATTACTAATAACTCTACTGCCTCCTTGCATCATCTCTGTGGTGCTCGCATCTCTGTGCATTCCCTCTTCTATCGGATGGTGGTGACACGGTCGTGGATTGGTGCCTGGTCTCATCTGCATGTGCAAACGTTCAACCCCAGGAAACCCAGCTTCAATAGCCATACAAGGAATTCTCCCCTTAGGGTCGAAAGAGTACAGCGCTCCAGCAGTGATAAGTACGACAAGGAATAATACTCCGAATACGTATGCAATAGATTTACTGTATACAAAAGAATATCTACGAACAAGTAAATAAAACACTGCACTTAAGAAAATAAAAGAAAGTAATATCATCCATGGGAGCGCACTCATAAGTGCGTGCATTCTCTTAGGACCAAGGGATAGCATGTCGAAGAGTTCTCTTTCACGAGCGATAAGGCCGATAAAGGAAAGAATATAAAATGACGAGAGTGCTACTACTGCGAAGACACAATAATAGAACACCACTTTCAAAATGAATTGCCAGCGAGGTTTTTGTATAAGGTCACCCTTATGTATCTTTTCCAAGATTATATTTTTAACTGAGTGTTTAATAGTTGTCATAGGTAATGCCTTTTGCTTTTAAAATCTTTTGTATAGATTCTTTCGCTCGTTTCAAGCGAACCCCTACAAGGGTTGTTGGTATGTGTAATATACTTCCAATTGTTTTGTAACTTAATTCTTCATAATGATACAAAATTATTATTTCTCGATACTTGGGATCTAATTCTGCAAGTACTTCGTCTAAAATCTTTTTATCAAAGAAATGATTAGTTGCTTCGTCTGCTGATTCTTTGGCTTGAAACTGTGGAAATATTTCATCTACTTCAAAATCAAAATAGGAAAATGGTTTAAACTTTCTTTTCTTAATGTGGTTCAAACATTCGTTGTGTGCTATGCGATATATCCAAGGAGAAAATGGTAGTGCGTCGTCGTAACTCTGTATATTAACGAATGCTTTAGTGAAGACGTCTTGCACCAAATCAGTAACATCGTCCTTTTGCGCGACGAATTTAGACACATACCGAGTAAGTCTTGTTTCGTATCTTTCAATGAGCAATCCATACATATCTTGCTCCCCTGCTTTCACCTTACGGGCTATGATTTCGTCGGTAATATCGTTCATTACTATCTATACTACAACAAATAGTTAATTTTCTTACACTCGGTAATAACTAGCACGTAATGGTCGTACTAGCATATGTGAGGAAACTCACATATTAATAATTCATATACTTAATACTTACTCGAATGAAAAAACGAAACTACATACTGCTTAGTGCAGTGCCAGTGCTTAGTGCTCTTGCTTTCAGCACAGGAGCCTTCGCACAAACCGTAACACCTACCCCGACTGCCGGTACTTCCACTCATCAATTTGGCTCAATGAAGAATAGAGGTCCTGGAAGAATGGGGATGCATAAAGGTATGCACAACACGGGAGATGCTGCGAGTATCTTAGGGATGACAGAAGCAGACCTTACAGCACAGTTATCTACTGGTAAAACACTCGATGCTATCATTTTAGAAAAAGGATTAACGAAAGTTGCCTTCGATGAAAAAATGAAAACCCTCCACGAAACTGAGATGAAAACAAAGCTTGCATCTCTAGTTACATCTGGCAAAATCACCCAAGCAGAAATGGACAAAATGGTTGCGGACCGCGCTACTCACGAAGCTACAATGAAAGCTACTATGGCCAAAGCTCTTGGAATCACAGTGGCCGAGCTTGATGCATATAAAGCATCTGGTACTTCGATAGATACTATAATCACCCAAAAAGGATTAGATAAAGCTACCGTTATGAAAGCCTTTGGAGAACACCGAGGTGAACATGAGGGTATCTCTAATAAACATGGAAATAAGAAAGGTAACGGCTTTCTAAAAACACTTAAGGACACAATAAAAACTACAACACAATAATATAAACGCCTTTGTACGGGACATATAAACACTAAAGCCTCCACTTCTGGAGGCTTTAGTGTTTATATGTCTGTAAGGGCTGGTCAAAATGATAAAAATGTTGTAGTATCTTCTAATCGCCCGAACACGAGTTCGGAATAAATGCTCTCGTAGTTCAATGGATAGAATTCGAGTTTGCGGTACTCGCGATGTAGGTTCGATTCCTGCCGAGAGCACAGAATAAGAAAGTCCCCACATATGTGGGGACTTTCTTATTCTGTGCTCGAGTTGAAGCCAACTACTTGGCTTCAATGCGGGAATCGAATGACGGAGTGATGTTTGTTTAGCAAAACAAACCACGAGTCCGTCCAAGAACTAGTTTGTGGCGACAAACTAGTTACGCAGGAAGATTTCCTGCCGAGAAAATAAACAAAAAGCGCGCCTTTATTATTATAAATAATTAGCGCGCTTCGAACAGTGACCGACAATTCTTTAGATTCCACTCTGCTGGAACCCCGTTCCTGTTCATCGATAATGCCCGGTAAAGATTCTGCATAGTAAAATTAAGGCTACCGCCTACAGCACATTCAATTACTGGAACAACAAGAGTTCGATCAACAACATCTTTAATATCAAGTCGTACGATAATAAAGCTTACCGCTCGACGAGTTTTTGGACTTAGCTTAACCCTCGCCCATCCTCTTGGATTGATGGTGCTGTGGAATCCGTTGGGCTTTTCTTTCTGACAGCTGGTAACATGGTGAAGTGAGCAGAGTTCGCCATTCACATCCAACCGCATGGTGCTGTACCTCTCTTTTACTGACATGCGAACTTTTCTCAAGCATCTTGTCACTTCTAGTCCTTGTTTCTCCAATTCGGAGATAATGGGGACAACGACACTATTCCTCATATTTCCTCCTTCATGGTTAGGGTTGTAAGATGTTCATAGCCACTCTAATATATTTATAGCCGTAAATCAAAAACCGTCCTTCTGGACGGTTTTTAACTTTTGCTTACTTTTTAAAGAAAATTAAAAAAATAACACCAGCGAGAAAAAAATAAAAAACAAACATGAGCTGTAAATAAAGTCCCATATTCTCACGACCGGCCATCACAACATTAATTAATTTAGTTATTAAATATAGTCCAACAATAGTAGTAATGGCTATATAGAACCCTTTCTTTTCCCAAAAATACTTTGGTCTTTTTTTCTCTTCTTCCATCCCTAAAGTATACCCTTAAAATTAAAACTACCCTTGTGTGGGTAGTTTTAATTTTTACTTCTTCTCTGTCTTCGCTAAAGCTTTTGCGAGACGTGACTTCTTGCGATTAGCAGTTCCTTTCTTGATAACACCACGCTTTGCAGCCTTATCGAGAGCCTTGAACGCTGCGCTTAATTCTGTCTTTACAGCTTTAGTATCTTTTTTTGCGATACTTGCGCGAACAGTCTTAACAGCTTCCTTCATAGTGCGACGGCGGCGATCATTTACTTCGCGCTTACGTGCACTTACTCTGTTTGCTTTTTTAGCATTTCTTGTGATTGCCATAATAAAATTTAAATTATATTTAGTTAATGTTTTTGTTTTACAAATCAGTAAAACTAACAGACTGAGACAAGGTCTATACTACAATAAAACAAACAAAAAAGCGAGCCGGAAAGATTTTCCGACTCGCCCCTTGATCCAATTGCGCACTAGCTGCTAAACACTGGCCTGGTCCGCTTGGCGATGGTGTGCACATAAAGGTCCATCTCAGCGAAAAACTCCCAAGCATTGTGAACGACCTTGAACGCAGTTTCTCTCAGCTTGCCTGTTTCGTTGCATAGCATCGGGATACCCAGACGTTCCGCTACGGCAATCTCATTTGGTGCATTTGCAAGACGGCGCTTCATCTGCTCTTCAGACTCGGTGCCACGCTCACGTAGACGACGCTCTTGCTCCTCCGCGTCCGGAACAGTGATGAATATCGCCATTGAACGCTCCTTGTACAGTGACTGAATCCTCTCAACCCCTTGCACATCGAGCTCGACAATGGCGATTTTCCCGGTCAGTGTTGCTTTGAGCACTTCGGTTTTCAGTGTGCCGTAGCGATTCCCCGGAATATGCACTTCCGCGTCCTCAATGAACTCACCCGCCTCAGCAAGCTCTGAGAACTCCTCCTGCGTGACGAAGTAGTAATGCTTGCCCTCGACTTCGTGTGGGCGACGCTCGCGCGTAGTTACCGAAATGGTCGAATAAAAGAGATGGTCCCAACGTTCGACCATTTGTGCGACGATTGCTCCCTTGCCAGCTCCAGAAGGTGCCGCGATGAGCAAAAACATCGACATATTGAGTGCAGCCTGTATTTCTTCGCTGGTTCTTCCCAGCTGACTCAGCCTTGGTGGCATCATAGTGATTCTCCTCTTGTGAATGAACGAAATGGTTAAATACGGATAAACACAACAAAACTTCTTGTCGTTTGTGTCAATACTACCAGCCTCGCTAATAAATGCAAGTTTCTAATCTTTGCTATACTGATTCACATGATAGGTTATCTACGCGGAACAATTATAGGTATTAATGAAAAGACCATGCTTTTGGATGTGGGTGGCGTCGGGTATAAAGTTAATTGCCCACTTTCTACTCTCCTTGCAAAGAGCGTAGACGCAGAATGCTCACTCTTTATTCATACACATGTGCGTGAGGATATCTTCGCTCTCTATGGATTCGAAACAGAAGTAGAATTAGAACTCTTCGAAAAATTACGTGATGTCTCAGGCATTGGACCTAAGAGTGCGCTTGCTATGATTTCAGTTCATTCCCCTTCTACTATTGCTGATGCTATAGAAAAGGCAGATGCTGATTTACTTTCTAATACACCAGGCATAGGGAAAAAGACTGCTGAGAAAATAATTATAGAGCTCAAAGGTAAACTTTCTCACCTTCAAAGTGTGGGTGGTGCGAATGAGGCTACGTTTGAAGTGCGCCTTGCTCTTGAAGCGCTCGGTTACTCATCTCGGGAAGTACATGGAGTGGTTGGTAAACTAAAAACAGAAGGTAAGGATTCAAGCACTCTCATTAAAGAGGCTCTCACACTATTAAAGTAATCTATGTCAGAAAAAATCCTAAGAACCGTAGAGCGTTTTATTCCCAAAAAACTATATCGCTTTTTTCAACCTGCATATCACTATGCTCTAGCTACTGTAGGTGCTATAGCTTATGGATACCCATCCAAAAAAATTCACGTTGTAGCAGTAACAGGCACCAAAGGTAAATCAAGTACAGTGGAGTTCATAAATGCTGTTCTTACTGCTAAGGGGTACAAAACTGCAGTACTCTCAACTATTTCATTTAAAATTGGTAACGATGTGCGCCCGAATAAATTCAAAATGACCATGCCAGGAAGATTCTTCGTACAACAATTTTTACATGAAGCGGTGCAGTCTGGGTGCGAATATGCAGTGATAGAAATGACAAGTGAGGGTGCGAGATTCTTTCGTCACAAAGGGATTGCTATAGATACTCTTGTTTTTACTAATCTTTCACCTGAACATATAGAAAGTCATGGGTCTTTCGAGAACTATCTACAAGCCAAGCTTCGTCTGGCGAAAGCGGTTACCAAAAGTGGTAAACCTATTCGTCGTGTTATCGCTAATAGCGATAATCACTACGGTGCTCACTTCATGATTTATGATGTAGATCACAATATTCCTTACTCATTGAAGAATGTTGAAATCAAAAAACAAGATGAGAATGAAGGCGTCATCATATACAAAGGTGAAACTATCACCATCCCCCTCCCTGGAACATTTAATATCTATAACTGCTTAGCTGCTCTTACATACGGTGAAACACAGGAAATAGATATAGCAACCATGAAACAAGGAATAGAATCTTTGAAACTTATTCGTGGGCGAGTAGAGAAGGTATCTGTAAGTACGAATCAGAATTTCACAGTGGTCGTTGACTATGCTCACACTGATGATAGCTTGAAAAAGCTCTATGAAACATTCCCACATCAAAAAGGCTCAAAGAATATTTGTGTCTTAGGTGGTACTGGCGGTGGTCGTGATACTTGGAAGCGTGGTGTGATGGGTGCTATAGCAGATACCTACTGTGATGAAATCATACTAACGAATGAAGATCCGTATGATGAAGACCCCCTTAAAATCGTGAGTGATATACAACAAGGTATTACTAAACACGAACCTAAGATAATTATGAATAGACGTGAAGCGATACGCGAAGCTATCTCAATGGCGAAGAAAAATGATGTGATACTTATTACCGGTAAGGGTACTGATCCGTACATCATGGGACCAAATGGTACTAAAGAGGAGTGGGATGATGCGAGAGTGGCGAGAGAGGAATTGGGGAAAGTGGTTGCTAAATAATAATTATTTAGTGGGTAATAGTTTTGTGTTAGAATCAAAAGATAAATTAAGAAATAACCTTTAGTGGTTAGCCTTCGGTTTAATTATTAAATTAAACCGAAGTGGCGATTTTTATAGTCGCCTTGCTTCTTAAAAATCAGCCATGCCGGAACTACCCGAAGTACATACAACCGTAACAGGTTTACAAAAAGTTTTACCTAAACTCTCCATCACTTCTGTGTGGAGTGATATGTGGAGTGCTTCCAAACTCGCAAGAAATACAATAAAAGATAAATCCTACTTTCCATACTTTAAAAAGTACGCACTTAATTCTAAGGTTGTACAAGTGCGTCGTCGTGCGAAACATATTCTGATTGATTTAGAAAATGGATTTACCATCATCATGCATATGAAAATGACAGGACACATCATGTACGGAACATATGCATTTGATCCAGATAAAAAGTTGCGTGCCCCGCATAGCGTACTCGCGACGTGGGGATCTTGGATTCCTGTCGATAAAAACCCAGCACTTCATGATCCATACAATCGCCACATACGAGTACTGTTTACGCTTTCTAATGGTAAACATCTCGCGTTCTGTGATTCAAGAAAGTTCGGCACAATCGTCGTTGAAAAAACGGCAACCCTTCACACGGAACGTTTAGCGCATCTCGGTCCTGAGCCATTAGAAAAAGATTTCATAGAACCTGTCTTTAAACAAAGACTACTTCTCTCCCCTAAGCGCGCTATTAAAACAGTGCTTATGGATCAAAGCATCATCTCTGGTATCGGAAACATTTATTCTGACGAAATGCTACACCGTGCACATATTAAACCCACTCGAACACCGAAGAGTTTAAAACCTACCGAGATTGCACTTCTCTACAAAGCAATGAAAACAGTTTTATTAAAAGGTATAGATTTCGGTGGTGATAGTACGAGTGATTATAGGAATATCAAAGGTGAACGTGGAGCATTCCACGAGAATCATCTTGTATACCTTCGTACCAAAGAAAAGTGTTTTACTAAAGGTTGTAAGGGAATCATAGTGAAGCAAACCATTGGTGGTCGCTCAGCACACTTCTGTCCTGTGTGTCAGAAATAAATACGCTATACTAAATAAATGGGATTACTCGCAAAAATATTTATAGGATTCTGGGTAATATGGATTTTGTGGTACTTAACCGGAGGTCCACTTCGTGATGATAAAAGTAAGCCTTTCATAGGTCCCAACAAAACTGGTGAACTTCAAAAGTTCGGAACATCCACCCTTCCTGATTAGATTAATGTTTTAAAAATTCTTCTGTGAACGATGAAAAGGTCTTATTTTGTTATTAAATAATCAGAAATATAACCCGCATACTTTTCTCTTATATTTTCCGGGAGTTCTTTGTAACACCCCAACTTACCCCTACATGTTGGTGTGCCGCATTTACATTTTCTTTCTTTCTCGTCTATTTCATTACCATATTCATATCCAATCATCGCGTAGTCAATAAATACTTCCTCATCTTTTTTAATATTCCTCATTGCAACAAAACAAGTCCTATCTTTGATACCCATATTCGGCTCACAAGAATGACAAATGAATTGGCAAATATTTCCTTCAGGTTGTGTAGGTTCAATCTTTAAATCTTCACTTATTGGAATTGTGTAAGCTGTCGCATTGGTAACCAGAGGGCCGAAAGCGATGAAAACAATTTCATCCTTTTTAAAATCTCGACTTGCAAAGAGTGATTTTCCATAAATTCCGGTTTCTTTTACGTAAATATTATTTTCGATTTTATATTTCATCTTGTGTAATTATCTAACCTTATATGTTTCCAAGTCTACACGATCAAAATCAATAAGCTGTTTTGCTTCGAGATCATACTGACAACTTTGATATGGGTTTTCTGCCCAGTTTAATTTAAAGGGGTTAAGTTGGTGCATGTAAATCTCACTTTTAAGGGGCCTGCCTGGATAACACCATAATATCCATTTCTGATTATTTTCTATATATTCGTTTGGAAGTTTTACTTGATTTTTACTTAATAAATACATCATCAAAATCTCTTCTAAAAAGAACTTAATCTGGTTATCTTTCATTTCTTTCCCAAAGACCTCACAATCCTCAGCTAAATATCTTTGAAATTTATGGTCTTCGTTATAAATCTTCTGTAACTGATTAAAAAGGTGATTAAAATCTTTTGTTCCAACGTATAACTGATTCCAAACCATGTAGTTAAAGCTGTGTTGTATTTGAAATTCCATGTGGCTCTTTTCAAGAAGATTTTGCATGCTATTTCTGTGGTCTATAACTTGATTCATAAAAGAATTTTTTAACTCCGGTGCTGGTTTGTCACTATAAAAATACAAATAATCACTATAGATAAAATTTAAGCCGACAAGTGGTTTGCTTATCTTATCCGTTCCAAGATGTCTAATATCTTCCATACATCTCTCGGCGCTTTGTCTATTTTGAAGCTTATTCATTGAAAGACCAAAAAGAAGAAGTCCTTTTTCTGGAGGAAGTTTGTTTATATCAAAAAAAGTATTAGATTCCATATTCTTAATTATATCGCCGTACTATTGATTAACATAATCTACTAGCTTTCTAGTGCTAACACGTTTCTGTGCCCCCAGAAGGGATCGAACCTTCGACCGTCTGCTTAAAAGGCAGCTGCTCTACCGACTGAGCTATAGGGACAAACCTGATTACCAGGTGGTAGTACTCTACCAAAAAAACAACTATTTTTCCAGTGCTTATTGCGCCTGTGTCTTATCTAGTCAGAAAATTACATTAGATACGAGACACTAAGGATTTTTATGAAGAGGCGTACAAAAGTACGTTGATGATTAAAAATCCTTAGTAACAAAGTAGATAGTGTGATTTTGTGACTAGATACTTAAAACAAATTTCTCTATTTCTTCTTTCAAATCCGTCTCCCCTCTGTGTGCTCTATGACTCATCTCCACTAACCAGAAACCCATTTTCGCTAATTCTTCCTCGGAGTATGCGCTCTTCTTCCCTTCCTTAACGCCCTCCCATAAGGTTCGTACTCTCCACCAGAGTGCACCTTGGACAGGTTCAGCATCTAGGTCTCGTACTTCCATCCATGCAAGCCACGCCCCTTTCTTGTCTCTTTTCATAATGGCATTAGTTAAAACAAATGGGTCTTTGGCTTTTGTTTTTTCTTCTCGCCCATCAAAGAGTTTCTCACTATGTTTCTCTAATGTTTTTACAAAAGAAGTTTCTACGAAAGGTTCATCGATGATAAAAAGGTTGTTAGACTCCTCCATCTCTTTCAAATTCTTTTTCAAAATATCTCGCCCTATCGCATCTACCCCTACTTGCTCAACGAGAACTATTACTTCTCCTCCGAACAAATCACTTGCGTTAATGAGAGCATCGAGCTCCCATGTGGTATCAGAACGTACATACGCACTTGGTGTGCGCCCTTTAAGCGCTTCTTCAAAAGCTTTTTTTCTCACCTCTACACTGGTTCCTACAATACTAAATATCATATAACGTGAAGATTCTTACCTATTGCTGAAGATACTTCAAGTGGTAGTGTTGTTAGCTTCCTCTTAGCTAGAACATTTTTCATAATTTTTACTATGTTCCCCATTTCTTTCTCGGCAATATCTTCGTCTAATTCATACACGAGTTCGTCGTGAATTTGTAGAATAAGTTTTACTTTCTCAGTTAGTTTTTCTTTCACCAAATAATCATGCACATCAAGTATCGCGAGTTTAAGCACATCTGCTGATGTTCCCTGCATCGGAGCGTTAATAGCAATACGTTCACCGGAAGCACGTAAGAATGGTAGTGGACTCTTAAGTAGTGGTACACGTCGTTTACGACCAAGTAGTGTGGTGGTGTAACCATGTTTGAATGCGTAGGCTTTCACCTCTTCCATATACTCCATAAGTCGAGAGAACGTGAATCGATATTGATCATAGAACTCTTGTGCTTCTTTTCTATCTACTTTCATTCCATCTTTAAGTGCATTCACCCCCATACCGTAGAGAATTCCGAAGTTAATAGTCTTGGCTTTTCTACGCATATCTGGTGTCACTTTATCTTCCTTCACTCCGAACATTCGAGAGGCAGTACCGGTGTGAGCATCTATCCCCTTCTCGAATATTTCTACAAGATGTGGATCTTGAGAGAGAATAGCTGCCGCTCTTAGGTCAATTTGGGCATAATCACATGATAAAAGTGTTTTACCTTTTGGCGCGATGAAAGCATCTCGAATCTTTTGCCCACGTTCACTTTTAATTGGTAAGTTCTGAAGATTTGGATCTTCACAACTGAATCTTCCTGTACCTGTTCCTGATTGTACGAAATGTGCATGGATACGACCATCTTCTTTTACATACGTTGGTAGTGAGTCTATATATGTAGAGAGTAGCTTTGTAAGTTCTCTGTAATCAATTACCTTTGCCACTATCGGATGTAAATCCAGTAACTTCTCAAGCTCTTTCACATTCGTACTTAATGCTCCAGTACTTGTTTTCTTAATTCTCGTACCAAGTCCTAGGTGTACATATAATACTTCACCTAATTGCTTAGGAGATGAAATAAGAAATTCTTTTCCAGCTAATGCATAAATTTCTTTTTCAAGAACTTCTACTTCTTTGTGAAGTTCTATACTTTGCTTCTTTAAAATATCGACATCGATAAGAACACCGTTTTTTTCCATATCCTCCACTTGCTTAATAAGCGGTTGTTCAACATCAGTAAACAAACTCCATAGTTCCTCCTTTTTGAGATCTGCTTCAAGATACGCTTTTGCATCTGCCACATTGTCAGTCTTGGTGAATGTCTTGATGGTTTCCCAATCTGGGTTCGTCGTTTCACTGTCAAGTAAGTTAACCATCACTTTCATTTCTTCTAGTGTGTGTGTATCTATTTTCTCTACTTCCTTTTCCTCTTCTTCTTTCGCACTTTCTACTTCATCAAAAGAATCGAATTTATTTCTAAGTGATCTAAACTCGAATTCATCACACATTGCTTTGTATTTATCTTTATCTATGCCTTCCACCCACATCTTCGCGGGAATTTTGAAATCAATTGGTGCATCACGTCTGATAGTTGCAAGCGTTTTCGAAAAGAACGCCTCTTCTTCCCCTTCTTCTAGAAGCATTCTTGTTCTTTCTTTGAATCCATCTTCTAGGAAGCCATCTCTATCCTTTTTCAGCTTTGCATATATTTTTTCAACGGAACCATATTTTTTAATAAGTTCTGTTGCGGTTTTTTCTCCAATACCAGGAACACCAGTTATGTTATCTGATGGGTCACCAGCTAGACCTTTGTAGTCTGGAATTTGATGTGGCGCGAAACCATAACGCTCCTTCACTGCGGTCTCATCATAAAGAACTGTTTCGCTCCCCTTACGCATAGTAAATACTTTCACACGTCCATCATCTATCAACTGCATCGTATCCATATCACCTGAGGCAATAATGAATTTCAAATCCTTCTCGTTCTTTGTTTTTTCCGTGATGGTTCCTAATATGTCATCCGCCTCGAATCCTTCTTTCGAGTACACAGGGATACCAAGAGCTTCGCAGACATCTGTACTTACTTTTATTTGTGAGATGAGCGCATCATCAGTCTTGGCGCGTCCTGCTTTATAATCTACGTATGCAGTATGACGAAAGGTAGGCTTAGGTAAGTCATAACATGCAATAACATAATCAGGCTTAAGCACTTCCTTGATGCGAAGTGTCATTGTGATGAGTCCATAGAGCGCTCCAGTCGGACGGCCGTCACGAGTAGAGAATCCCTGCATAGCATGATACCCACGATGTAGTATCGCGTGGGCATCAAGTAGCACTACAGTCTTTTTATTAATTTTCATACGTGATGGTTACGTCTCGTGTTTCTTCATCCACCACCTTAAAAGATACTGTCACATCACCTTCCACTTCCGGAATTTTCTCTGGCCATTCAATAATGATTAAATTATCTCCCTCTTTAAGATCCTCTTCTAGGCGAAGTACTCTTGCTTCTCTTGGGTCATTGAATCTATATGCATCGATATGAATGAGTTTCTTGAAGTGTGGGTGTGTAGTCTTGTATTCTTTCTTAAGAATAAATGTTGGGCTCACCACTTGATCTTCAACACCAAGATATTTCGCAACGTTCTGTGAGAAGGTGGTCTTCCCTGCTCCTAAGTCTCCGTAGAGGAATATAACCGAAGCTGTGTTCTTACGTACGTCACTTAATTTTTCCACTATGGCTTGTGCTACGAGGTTTAAATCATCAACTTTAGTTGTATATGTTGTCGGCTTCATATCTCTCTATAATAACACAAAAGCCCTTCGCTTTCGCGAAGGGCTTTTGTTAATTAAAGCTTTGTACAGCTTATCTTTTTGAGCGACCACACCTCACATAAGGCGTTATTATTTAGTGGGTCGTTTTCTCACCTTTCCATGAGATATAAATACTTCTAATTAATATCATGAGGATGAGAAGGATTGCAAAGAGTGCGAACCATTCAATCAAACTATTTGGTAGGAATGAGCGATTATCTTTCTTTGGTACGAGGTCTGATGTAGAGGTTCCTGCTCCGTCAGTATTAGCTGGCATGATAGTTCCCATTACATATGCTGTTGCCTCATCTTGAACATCACCTACAGTATCGGTTCCAGGAATTGTGTAAGAAACAACTGCTGGAGTAACCACTGTCTTTCCGATTTCAGCTTTGTCATTAACCATGATGGTCCATGTTACCTCTCCTTGTGCTCCAGCTGGGAGTACAAGCATTGGTACAGTGATGGTGCGGGTAGACTTATCGAATGCTCCAGCACTTGCTGAGAGAACTACGAATTCTTGAGGTAATGTTATCTTGAATGCGACATCCTTAAGTGTTGAGTCTGAATTATTCTTGTAACTTAGACGATATGTAACGGTACCACCCTGAGTAAGTTCACCTTCACGCTTTTCTAATTGCATTTCTACTAGCTTGCCACCATTTGAAATAATCTGAGCAGTAGAAGAATCTTTCACTGTGATAACACTTCCGTCTGAACAAATAATTTCTTTAGCTTTTGCTTTGGTTACAGTTTTCTTAACAGTAGTGGTTGTTTTGATAACTGGCTTAACATAAACCGTCTTCTTACTCTTAGTTGTAAATCCAACGATATCTCCCTTAACTGTTCCGTTGGCATTTGCCATCACCGCTCTACAGAAGTACTTGGTGTTTGGTTTAAGTCCTACTAGCGCATTAGAGAAAGGTGCTGTTGCAGCTGAGCCAATGTTTGCTGTTGCAGTGGTACGCCCTAAGTTCTGTGTTTCTCCGTATTCGAACCATGCATTTGAATTAGCGTTGTTCGCGATAAGACCGATACCATTACAACGAGCACTCGTATCTGTAATTTCTGTTGGGATACTTGTAACAACATTGTTTACTTTAATGGTTTGAGTTCCTGTGAACACTGACACTGAATCAGATACCGCAGTTCCACTAGGACTATAGCAAGTGATGGTGTATGTCGCACCGTTTGTAATATTGTATCGAGGTTCAGTTCCTTGTAGTGGACGAGTTCCTGTCCATCCATTAGACGCAACACATGAACTTGTATTCTGACTTGTCCAAGTAAGTACTGCAGTTCCTCCGAACGGCACTGATGAGCGATCAATACTTAAATCAACCCATGGGAATCCAACTACAACAGGACATGATTGTGTTTCTGGAACAGTTGCTCCGTTAGGACATGTTCTGTAACATACTCCCCCATCGGTAACAATAGAACCATTTGCACATACACGATTACAGGTTTGATATAGCGGTACTGATGTTCCGTTAGGACATACCTTATATTGATTTGGACACACTGAGGTTACTGGAATAATTGATCCATCCCAACATGTTTGGCTCTGAGTAGGACAAAGATTAGTTTCTGGAATGGTAGTTCCGTTAGGACATGTTCTGTAACAGACTGACCCTTCTGGAACTGTCGTTCCATTAGAACAAGTCTTGTAACAGGTTTGATTAACTGGAATTACTGTTCCGTTGGCACAGGTTCTAGTAGGACATACTTGATTACTTGGTACTACTGATCCATCAGGACATACACGATTAGGTGTAGGACATGATTGTGTTTCTGCAACACGTGATCCGTCAGTACATGTTCTGTAACAAATTCCATTAATAGCTTGTGTTCCGTCTGCACAGTATGTAGGACATGTTTGGCTTTCTGGAACAGAAGAACCACTTGGACAAACTTTGTAACAAATATCACTTACGTTTACAACAGTTCCATTAGCACATGTTTTGGTTGTTGGCGGAACGTTAGGTGTAGAACATGTTAATCCATTAGTAGAAAGTAGTGTTCCATTTGGACAATAACATGGCGCATTCGTTACTGCGTTTGGATTATAGTTCGGTGGAAGTGGTGAAGGAAGAATTCCTCCAGTAGTACACGCTGGTGTAGTTGGGTTAGTTGTTGTAGTAGGACATTGTGCAAATGTACAGTTAGGACCAGTGCGACCTACTGTTGTTCCATTAGGACACACGTATGCTTCTTGAGTACACGCTTGTGTGGTTGGTGGGTAGTAAGTGTTAGTTGGTGGATAGTATGTATTAGTCGGCGGGTAATAAGTGTTATAGGTACTTGTGTATGTAGGAAGTGTGTATGTAGGTACGGTATAGGTAGGAGCATAATACGTACTTGGAGATGTGTAGTAGGTAGGTGCTGTGTATGTCGGTACGGTATAAGTAGGTACTGTATATGATGTCGTATCGTATGTAGGTGTAGTGTAATAAGTGGCAGGTGTATATGTAGGAGACGAAACATCATACCAACCAGTGTTACCAACATATGAACCTGTTGTATTTACATCATACCAACCAGTGTTACTGGTATCAGTAGTACAATAATTACATGGCGTTCCCCAGTTGGACCATCCCCCGTTGTTTGATGTATCTGGTGGTGTAACATCATACCAACCAGAACCATTTGAATTGTCTGTCCAATCTTCCCATTGAGCAAAAACACTCGTCGCGGAAGCTCCGGTCGCAAGCAAGAAGGCAGAAACAATCATTATTTTTTTAATACTATTTTTCATATGTTTTAAGTATATAATTTACTCACAATACTCCTACTTAGTAATAAACAACATATTATCATATAAAGTTAGTTTTGTCAAATAAAATAAAGAAAATAGGCGGATGACTGTGAGTCATCCGCCTATTGATTTTTCGGAGTATTACCCTTACTTCCGCGCCACCTTCTTCAGGACAGCGAGCAACGCTTCCTTTCGAAGACAACACTCGTCAGACCCGTCGGCGACACCGTGAATAACAGCCAGTTGGTTGGCTTGTCGGTTTTGAATACCGCAAGTTTTCCCATCCGCTGCGCGCAGGGTTTCGTAGGTCACCTTGAACGTGCATTTTGCTTTGCCGTTTTCGGCAACACAAAGCTTTTGAAGCTCACTTTGTGCTGGTCGCGGGGTGCAGTCTTTGCACTCCGCGGTTGCCTTTGTGGCAACAACGGTTTTTGTTTCAACAGGCGAAGTCACTGTAATCTTCGGGCAAACTGCCGTCGGATCAATTTTTTTGTCGCCGTCGAAACTGAGTGTTTCTCCGTTCGCGCACTGAACGATAACCCGTTCCTTGATGACGGTTGTGTGCTCGATCACTTTGTTGCAATCAAGACACTCAGCCAACTTCTCGGGAACCTGCTGTTTCCAGTTCGTCCAGTTCGTGCAAAGCACGTGGTGCCAGGCACCGGTCTTGGGATTCTGAGCAAGCTCAGTCCCCTCTTTCAGTTTTACGTGAAAGCGACCCTGCACCGTGTCCATTTGGACACAAGTGTCGCGCATCAGCACTTCGCGCTTCCACTCTTTGGGGGCGGGACGCTTGAGTGCCGGTGTGTAATACAACGCATCGGGTGCGTTGCACGACTCCATCGTGGTGTGGAATGTTTTGTCTTCGTTTGCTGAAGCAATGAAGGACAAAACAGTAAGTGCAATTGTTACAAAAAGCTGTTTGGTGTTGATCACGGTGATCTCCTATGGTTGGTGTATGGTACGTTTGCTGGTATTTCAGCGTTGGGTAAATTATATCACTAAAAATCATATTTGTCAATATGATTTTGTGATTTATTTATTATAAAAAAGATACTTTTCAATACTAAAAACACAAATAAAAAAACCCGGAATTAACCGGGCTTTTGAACTGTAACCAGAACTGGTTACAGGAAACGGCGCTTACCTGTTTCGGGGTTGAAGCAGGCGACTTGCCGCGTTGATGGGTTGTGTTGCAAACGCTCCCCTTGTGAGCAAACTTCACTCACAGAGAGAAGACGACGTTCGCCGGTGCTCTTGTTCGAGCACGCAATCTGGTTCGTTTCGGCGTTCGCCTGCAACTTCTCATCTGCTCCACAGAGAGCATTCTTGGTGGTATTGGTGCCGCGAGACATGCATTCCTCCCGTGTGAGGCCGGTGATTTTTTCGTCACCAGTCTCACAGATTGAAGGTTTGATCATGGTACGCTCACCACCTGAAACCACACGCTCACCACGTACCACAACTTCTTCGCGCACCGCAACACTGCGATTGCCGGGGCAGAAAACGTTCCCGCTGATCAGGCCGATGAGACCGCCAATTTCTGCATGACGGATATCGTTATAACGATCAGCACCCACGGTGCGTCCTACCTGTTCCACGACATGCTGGCAGAAACTGCCAGAGCCGTTGGTGATGCCGACGGGCATCGTGCTGTAAACAACGGGTATCAACTGCACCGCTTGACCACGGTTGCCGAAGCGTCCGATGGGGTGGCCTTGTTGGTTGTATGCCGTCGCACCGGGGAGGTTACATTCATCGCGTGCGGAGCGATAGCTTCCACACTCGATGGTCGGAACATAGCCTTGGGCATTCGCTGCGAATGCGACGAATGAAAGGATTGTTGCGAACAACAGTTTGATGATGGTGTTCATTGTGTTTCTCCTGTGTTTTGAAGGGGTTTGTTTCAAAGAAGCAATTCGTCTTGATTAGTAAGGCGTAATCTACGCCACCCTAATCAACTATGTGTATATTATTACATACATAAAGACTTTTGTCAAGGGGTAAACAGGTATTCTTGCTTATTGGGTTTTGTGTCAAAATTCTGCTGAATTTTGCCCTTCGAGGCTAAGCCTCTCAGTTATACACGTTATTTATAAGGGTTTTCACGTATACTTAGAATATGATTCCCTTCAAGGACCTTTCTCAGTCAGATACCATAAAAGACCTCTACAAAGAAGAGGAGGAGGAGCTGGTAAAAATGCTTTCAGATAAGTATGGTTTACCGTATGTAGATTTAAGGACACTCGCCCCTGAGCCTGACGCGCTACGACTTGTAAAAGAAAGCATTGCGCAAGAAGCTGGTATGGTGTGTTTCAAACTATCAGGACACAAGCTCTATGTTGCTATCCTTACCCCAAATAATAAACTCGCTGAAGACACTATTTCTTCTCTTGAAACCCGTGGGATGGAAATATTTTTATTCCTCTGCTCTCATGCATCACTATCTCATGCTTGGGCAAGATACTCAGAACTTGATCAGGAAGAAAAGAAAGAAAGTGGAACATTAGAGCTTACCAAGGAACGCCTCATGGAGCTTGCGAAAGATTTACACACACTTGAAGATATACGAAAAGAGTTCGAAAGAACCAACGATGCACAAATCCTCTATCGAACATCTCGCATCCTAGAACTTGTATTTGCTGGAGCGCTTGCATTTGAAGCTAGTGATATTCACATTGAACCAGAAGAAGATAAGGT
Organism: uncultured Candidatus Saccharibacteria bacterium; assembly: GCA_964455195.1. Lineage (GTDB taxonomy): Bacteria > Patescibacteriota > Minisyncoccia > Phycocordibacterales > UBA5272 > UBA11704. The sequence continues at coordinate 10,978 of CAYVUY010000004.1, read as the reverse complement.
GCGTTTACGTTATCGTCTCGATGGAGTGCTACAAGATGTGGTGACGTTTGATAGTGCTTCTATGAAACTTATGAATAGCCGTCTTAAGCTTATCTCTGGTCTTAGATTATCTACAACAGGAAACGCTCAAGACGGAAGATTCAGTATTGATCTTGGTGACGTAGAAGTGGAAGTGCGTGTGTCAGTTATTCCAGGAAACTATGGCGAGAGCTTCGTGATGAGACTACTTGATCCGCGTGATGTAGTAACAAATATTGAAGATATGGGGATGAGTAAGGTTGTATATGATAAAGTAACACGTGCCCTAGAAAGACCTAACGGAATAATACTTACTACTGGTCCAACAGGAAGTGGTAAATCAACCACACTCTATGCCTTCTTAAGAAAGCTCAATACTCCTGATATAAAAATTATTACCATTGAAGACCCTATTGAATATCACATGGAAGGAATAACGCAGACTCAAGTAGATGAAGATAAAGAATATACATTCCTCTCTGGATTACGAAGTGTGTTGCGACAAGACCCTGATATATTAATGGTTGGTGAAATCCGAGACGAAGACACCGCTAAGATAGCAGTAAACGCTGCGCTTACTGGACACCTTGTGTTCTCAACACTTCACACCAATAACGCCGCAGGAACAATTCCACGTCTTATTGATTTAAAGGTAAACCCAAAAACCATTTCATCTGCATTGTCTCTTGCCATAGCACAACGTCTCGTAAGAAAACTTTGTGCTAAGTGTAAAGAAGCGATACCTGCAGATGAAAAAGAGGTTCGCCTCATCACCAATATATTAGGGACCATGGTTACACAATCTAAACTAGACGCTCTTGGTGGGGTGCGACCAGATACAAGTTATTCACTCTATAAACCTGTTGGGTGTGAGGCTTGTACCAATGGATATAAAGGGCGTATAGGAATATTCGAGGCTATTTCTGTTTCCAAAGAAATAGAAGTGCTTATGGACAAAAATCCAAGTGAACACGAATTAAAAGAAGCTTCTATTTCCCAAGGAACCCCGACACTTAGAGAGGATGCTATACTTAAGGTATTGGCTGGGGTAACTTCACTTGATGAAGTATCTCGTGTCGTAGATCTTTACGAAGAATAAAACAAAAACACCCCCTTTCGAGAGTGTTTTTGCGAGACAAAACTTATACATCTCCAAGCAACCCCTTGGTGAAGAAAATTCCATCATAAGGATAGACACAGAACTGATAAATCAGACCAGATCGTCCTTTGATAAAAAGAAAGTAGGAATAAAATATTCCCGATTGTTTGGAGATGTATAAGTTCCTGACAAATAACTTGTTACTTTTTTCTCTTCGCTTCCGCGATATGAAAATCAAGTACCATGTGTATATTATAACATATAAAATACCTTTGTCAAATCCCCTACTTAACCCCTTTGTATGAGCCCAAAAAATAAAGAAGAAAAGAAAGATGATATTGATGTACGCTATTTGGATTCCACCTTACGTCCAAACAGTTTTTCGGACTACATAGGCCAAGAAACAATTAAGAAAAATTTACATATTTTACTTTCTGCTGCCAAAGAAAGAAAAACTCCTCCTGAGCACATACTTCTCTATGGCCCACCTGGGCTTGGTAAGACAACACTTGCACATCTTATCGCAAAAGAAATTAATGCAAACATAAAAGTTTCTTCTGGTCCTGCAATTATGAAGGTTGGAGACTTGGCTGCGATACTTACTAACCTTACACCGGGAGATATTTTGTTCATTGATGAAATTCATCGACTCAACAAGTTGATAGAAGAAGTTCTCTATCCGGCCATGGAGTCTGGAAAATTAGACATTGTTATCGGTAAGGGTCCAACAGCAAGAACCATTCAACTTGATCTTCCACCTTTTACTTTGATTGGTGCAACAACTCGTATATCACTACTTTCTGCCCCACTTCGTTCTCGCTTTTCAGGGGGTGTCTATCGACTGCAATACTACACGGAAGATGAGATAGCTGAAATCATCACCCGTAGCGCGAAAAAATTAGACACCGTACTTCCACTTAGTGCTGCACAAGAAATTGCTCGTCGTTCGAGATTTACTCCACGTATGGCAAACTACTATCTTAAACGCGCTAGAGACTATGCGCAGGTACACAAAGCAGATATAGATGCAGAAGTAGTTGATATCGCTCTTTCTATGCTTGAAATAGATGAACTTGGACTTGGTGTTTCGGAACGAATGGTTCTTGAAGCAATAATTAAAACATTTAATGGTGGACCTGTTGGTCTGGGAACTATTGCAGCTGCTATCGGAGAGGAGGAAGCTACAATCGAAGATGTTATTGAGCCATATCTTATACAAATAGGAATGCTTGAGAGAACTACACGGGGAAGAAAAGCTACGGCGAAAGCGGTTGCCTTTATTACTAAGCATGAAAGTAATTAATACTGCATATACGGTCGTGGGTGTTGATCCTGGGTATGAACGTCTCGGGGTGGCTGTAGTAAAAAAAGAAAAAGGTAAAGAGTCTCTTCTCTTTTCTGATTGCTTACTTAGTTCAAAGAAGGATGACGACGCAACGAGACTTCACGATATAGGGAAGGCATTTGAAATTATTTTAAAAAAGTATTCACCTGACGCTGTAGCGCTTGAAAAAATATTTTTTACCACCAATCAAACAACAGGAATACTTGTAGCAAACATGAGTGGTGTTATTAAATTTCTATCCAAAGAAAAAAACATTCCTGTCTTCGAATACACACCAACTGGGGTCAAAATGGCTATGGCTTCTCATGGACGAGCAAGTAAGGAGGATGTTCATATGATGGTGAGTAAGCTCGTTACTTTGCCTCCCAAAAAACGACTAGATGATGAAATAGACGCTGTAGCTGTAGGGCTTACACACCTTGCCCACGCTCGAATTAGTGTGTAATACACATAAATACTTGCAAGTTTCTTCATTCTTTGTTATCTTTTTCCAATAGATAACAATTAATTATGAATGAAGACGACATTAAAGGTGGAACAGAAATAAACCCAGATGCACTCGAAGCAGTTTTCGAGGAGACACTTATTGAGGAAGATGAAGTTACAGAAATTGCTTTTATCGATGAGAACGATACAACTCCTGACATAGCTTTCCAAGCTAACGATGAGGATTACTGGTAAAATAAAACCCGCACAATAGTGCGGGTTTTATTTATACTTTTGGAATAATCTTAATAAAGCGTTTCTTTCCGACTTTATATGCACCCATACGGGCAGTTGCATTTAAATCACTAACAACCTCTCCATCTTCATGTGTTACTGCACCTGCTTCAACTAGTCGTGACCACTCTGACTTCGAAGCTACTATTTTGTGTTCGGTCATTATTTCTTTAAGGGTTGTTTCTTTTTCTACTTCTATAGTTAAAACATCTTCTGGTACTCCGCCCTTTTGGAATGTTTCGATGAAAGCATTTTTTGCAAGGGTTGCCGCTTTTTCATTGTGATAAAGCGTTACTATATCTGTTGCTAGTCGCATTTTTACATCGCGAGGATTTTCCCCTTTCTTCAGCTCTTTTTCTATCTTTTTAATATCCTCGAGTGTGTTGTCGGTACACAATGTAAAATACTTAATAATTAATTCGTCTCGAAGAGACATGATTTTACCAAACATATCAAACGGCTCATCGACGATTGTAATTATGTTTCCTTGTGAGGTAGACATTTTATCTCCATTGGTCCCTTCGATCATCTGAGTCATCACTATCGATTGCTTGGGCATACCATAATACTCTTGAAGCACGCGCCCCGCCTTAAGATTAAATAATTGATCGTGTCCGCCTATTTCTACATCCGCCTTAATAGCCACAGAGTCGTACCCTTGCATGATTGGGTATAAAAACTCACGAAGAGATATTTCTTTTTCTGATTCGAATCTGTCTTTGAAATTTCTACGTGCAAGCATTTGTTGAACAGTGAAACATTCTGCGAGTCTTGTTAGTTCCTCGAAAGAAATTTTTGATAACCAGTCACTGTTGTGTACAAATTCTATTTTTGAAACATCTAGAATTTTTGAAATTTGATTTTTGTAATCTTTTAGATTTTCATCGATTTGTGCTTTTGAAAGCATTGGGCGCTTTTCTGTTTTATCAGAAGCGTCCCCTACTTGAGCTGTAAAATCTCCAACAATAAAAACAATTTGATGTCCAAGTTTTTGAAACTCACGTAATTTTCTAATCGGAATAGCTCTCCCTATGTGAATCTTTGGTCCTGTTGGGTCAGTTCCGTACTTAACACGCAACTGTCTTCCTGACATGAGTGCTTCTTTTAATTCTTCTTTAACTATTATGTCATCAACCCCTCGAGAAAGGAGTTCGTCTATTCTTGCTTCGTCTGTTATGATTTTTTCCATTGTAAGGGTTATTATACCATAATTGACTTTAGCGCTTATAAATTGTGATACAATTTATACGTGACGAATTACCACCACAAACGCAAATCTTCTGTATTAAAAAAGCTCTTTAAGGAGTTATTTTTTGTTTCTGTTGGTTTTGTTTTTGTGGGGGTATCAATTATTTTGGTTTGGATTGCTTCTCTTGATCTTCCTGATTTTAATAACTTCGAAAATAGAGCTGTGGCAAACTCTACGAAAATTTATGATCGTACAGGAAAAATTGTCCTCTATAACATTCATGATAATGTTCGCCGTACTGAAGTGCCATTATCCGAAATGAGTCCTTATATAGCAAAAGCCACTATTTCTATTGAGGACGCACACTTTTATGAACATTTTGGTTTCCGTCCAACCTCTTTTATTCGTGCTGTTCTTAACAACCTCGGGGTCTGGACTGGTTTAACAGATGGGTTTTCTCAAGGGGGGTCAACGCTTGATCAGCAGGTGGTAAAAAATGCTCTTCTTACTAGAGATAAAACTGTTGCGAGAAAAATAAAAGAAATTATTCTTTCTATTAAACTTGATGCTCAACTTCCAAAAGATACAATACTGGCTATTTATTTAAATGAGAGTCCATATGGCGGAACTATTTATGGTGTAGAAGAGGCTTCTCTTTCTTATTTTAATAAACACGCTAAAGATTTAAATCTCGTTGAATCTGCATATCTAGCTGCATTACCTCAATCCCCTACTTATTATTCTCCTTTTGGTAAACACAGAGATGATCTCGAGAAAAGAAAGAATTTAGTTCTTCAAAGAATGTTTGATCTCGGATATATAACAGAAGATGAAAAAAATACTGCTCAAAAAGAGACGGTAACGTTTATCCAAGACGCAAGTAATTCTGGTAAGGCTCTTCATTTTGTTTTCTTTGTTCGTGAATACCTAGAACAAACATACGGGGAGGATGTTGTTTTAAATGGTGGGTTGAAAGTGATAACAACGCTTGATTATGATCTTCAACAAAAGGAAGAAGCTATTGTGAAAGAGGGTGCGTTAGAAAATACAAAAAAGTTTAAAGCAACGAATGCGGCGCTTGTCGCAATAGACCCGAAGACAGGTGAAATACTTTCTATGGTTGGTTCTCGTGATTTTTTTGATAAGGAAATTCCAGGTCAATATAATATTGCAATCGCAAATCGTCAGCCGGGATCTTCGTTTAAACCTATCGTATATGCTGCGGCGTTTACTAAAGGTTACACTCCGGAGACTGTTCTCTTTGATGTTCCAACGCAATTCAGTGCTCTTTGTGATCCTTATGGCAATCCAAAACCTGGTGTAAATAAAGATGCTTGTTATATGCCAGATAATTACGACGGTAAGTTCCGTGGGCCAATAGCATTGCGAGATGCCCTTGCTCAATCATTGAACATCCCTGCGGTTAAATTGCTGTACCTTGTTGGTGTTAAAACAGCTGTTGAGACCGCTCAAAAAATGGGGCTTTCTACTATTGTAGATCCTGCAAGATATGGTCTTTCTTTGGTTCTTGGTGGTGGAGAAATAACACTTCTAGAAATAACGAATGCGTATGGGGTTTTTGCAAATAACGGTGTATATAGTAAACCACAAGCAATACTTGAAATTAGAGATGCAAACGACACACTTTTGGAAAAGTTTACACCTTCTCAAACGCAAGTTTTATCAAACGAAGTAACGTCTCTTATTTCTAATGTTCTTTCTGACAACGTAGCGAGAACCCCCTCATATGGAGCTAATTCTGGTTTGTATTTTGGGGATAGACCAGTAGCTGCTAAAACTGGTACCACGAACGATTATCGAGATGTGTGGGTTATTGGGTATACACCTTCTGTTGTTGTGGGTATGTGGGGAGGAAACAATGACAATACCCCTATTGATAAAAAAGTGGCCGGCTTTGTACTTGCTCCTATTTGGCACAAAGCGATGCTAGCAGCAATAAACAATAAATCTGTTGAGTACTTCACAGACCCGATACCAAACACTGCTGATAAGCCAATTTTGCGTGGTGAGTGGTGTATAAACGGAGAAGTGCACTCTATACTCAAATACGTTGATAAGGACTCACCTTTGGGCCCTATGCCTTCAAATCCATATAATGACCCCCAATACAATCTTTGGGAAACCCCTATTCAAGAACGAGCTTCTACTTTTGGATGTGGTTCTTCTGTTGTAAGTACTCCTTCTTTAGATTCTCCTACCACTACAACCCCTTAAATTATTAAAGGGTAAAACCTTTTTCTTTAATAAAAGAATCCCCTTTGTTTTTTATAAAAAGTATTTTTTGATTCGAGTCTAAATAAAGAAAAACTTTCTTTCCTTTAATTTCTATTTGTTCCTCTTTAATTTCTATACCTGTTTTCTCTTTTAAAAAACTAATTACTTCGTTTTTTTCTTTTGTTTTTATATCTATTAAACTTTGTATTTTAGAGAAAAGGCTTCCGTCCATATTATCTGTTAACCGGCATTAGTAGGTATGTGAAACTTGTGTCTTCTGCACTTTTAATAACAACAGGTCTGTTCGGTGTAGTAAAAGAAAGTGTTAAATTCTTGCCTGTTAGGTGTGGTAACGTGTCGAGGAAATATCTATTATTATAATTTGCTTGTATGTCGTTTCCTTCTTGTTGAATGTTAATTATTTGAGTAGCAGAACCTAGTGTTTCATTTTTTGTTTGTAAGATAAGTGTTTTGTTTTCTATTTGGCAGGTAAGTGGAGTGTAATTCTCTGTAAACAAAGATGTGGTGTTAAGCGCCTTTGTTAAATCATCTTTAATAATAGTTGCTGTTGTTGTGTGTTCTTTTGGAAAGAGTTGCTTATAATCTGGGAATTGACCCTGTGTGGTTTGAATACAAACTGTAAGGTTGTCTTTTGAAAATGTAAGTGTTCCTTCTTTTTGGGAAAGTCTAAGATCTCCTTCATCCCCTTCTAGAATCGCTAATGTGTCACTTAATATTCTTCCTGGAATAAGAATATTAATTTGTTTGTTTTGTTTTAGTGGTGTTCTTTTTTCAGCAAGTCTATAGGAATCTGTTCCCACTGAAATTAATTCGTCGTTGTTTGAATATAAATAAAGAGATGCTATTTCTGGTTTTATTTCTGTTGTCGCTACACAAAAAAGAACCTCTCTTATGTTTTTAGAAAACTGTTCTTGTGGAAGAATCATTATTTCTTCTCCTTCGTTTGGTAGTGTAGGAAAATCTTCTTGTGGTGTTGTTTTTATTTCCAAAACATCTTTACCTGAACTAATAACAAACACACCCTCTACTATTTCACATGTGAGTGCTTTTGTTTTGTTTTTTAAAACATTAACAGCCTTAACTAAAATATCTCCTTTCACTATAGCTTCTCCATTATGAATTCCTTTTACCGAAATACTTTTTTCACAAATAATTTCTAAGTTGGTAGCACGCAATGTGAGGATGTGATCTTCTAAATTAAGATAGATATCTTGTAGGTGTGCTGTTTGATTTGATTTACTTCTTGCTTTTGCTACAAGTTCAACAGCATGTATAAATTGATCCCCAAGACATTCGTATTTCATAGTTATAGTATAAATAAAATATGATGATAAGTATAGGGCTGTTAAAAACGTTAATAAGTTAAAAAACCAAGTAAAATAAAGGTTATTTTGTAATATATAAAGAATAACAAAAGTAAAAAGGGAAGGAAACTAGGGACTAAAACAAAGAAATAAAAACGAGTTGTTAATAACTTAAAACTTATTAACAACCCATAAAGACTTTTCCACAAGCTATAAACATAGCTATACCAACATTGCGCGAACGTCTTCAATCTCTCGAGTGAGATGAGGGTCTGTTTTTAAATTATTCTTAATTTTTTCATACGAGTGAATAACAGTAGTATGATCTCTCCCCCCAAGCTTATCTCCAATCATTGGATAAGAAATGTCAAAATCTTCACGAAGGATATACATTACAATTTGACGAGGTTTAACAACATCCTTTCTTCTTGTTTTGTTATAAATAAATGAATCTGGTATATGGTAGTAATCGGCGATTAACTTTACTATTTCTGGAATAGAGATGGTTTTCTTAACACGAACACTGTTTTTAAGAATATTTTTAACCTCTTGAAGAGTGATAACTTGATTACGAGCTTGAATATTGGCGGTTAAAGAATTCATAACACCTTCAAGCTCACGAATATTTCCTTGAATAGTTTCCGCAATATACTCAAGAACTTCCTGTGGAATTTTATCAGCAAACTCTTTTGTTTTTGAAATCAAAATAGCCAAACGAGACTCATACGAAGGAACACCAACATCAACAAGCATCCCCTGGTTAAAACGAGAGCGTAATCTGTCTTCAAGACCAGCAATAAAATTAGGATGCTTATCTGAAGAAAAAATTATTTGTTTATTTGTTTCATACAAAGAATTAAACAAATGGAATAATTCGTCTTGAGTTTTTTCTTTTCCATTAATGAATTGAATATCATCCATTATAAATACGTCATATTTACGATATTTTTCTTTAAAGGAATTAATCTTATTAAGATTCATGGAGTTTACATAATCCATATAAAACTTCTCAAGAGAGGTATAAAAAACCTTTCTCTCAGGAAACTTTTTCTTCACAGTGTTTCCAATTGCTTGCATGAGGTGTGTCTTTCCAAGTCCTGTGTTTCCGTATATAAAAAATGGATTATAAAGGATACCGAGATTATTAAGCACCGCTTGCCCCGTCGCGTAAGCAACATCGTTAAAAGAACCAACAACAAAGTTTTCAAATGTATATCGTGGGTTTAGACCGTCATCTTTATTAACATAAAGATCATTAAGCGGAAGTTGTGCCCCGTTTTGAATTACAATAGAACCCTGAGAGCGTCTCCCCAAAGAGTCAGACTTAACAACACTAAAAGAAACAGAGCGAACACCCTCATGAACAGTTCTTAAAATACGGAGAATAAACTTATGGTATTTTTGGGTAAGCCAATCTTTAACGAACTCATTTGGAACTCCAACAATCACCTCTCCTTCCTTGTAATCAACAATACGTGTGTTTTTAAACCAAGTGTTAAAGTTAACCCTAGACAACTCAAGCTCTACTTGTGATAACGCACTACTCCAAAGCTGTGTATAGTCCATAGTGGTTTTAGTATACACAGCGTACCACAGTTTGTAAAAACGAGTGAAATATTGCCAAAATAGAGCTTTTAATGTAGAATTACCCGCATGTCACAAACATATAAACCAAAAAGAAAGAAGCGCGGAACAACACACGGATTCCTAGTTCGTCAAAGCACCAAGGGTGGAAGAAAAGTTCTTGCACGTCGTCGCAGTATCGGAAGAAAGAAGCTTTCTGTATAATTACGTAAGTAATTAATCAATGCCCCCAAAAAGTAAAAGGTTACAAGCCAAAGATTTTGTTTCCAATCAAAAAAGCACCACATACAAAAGGTTGTATTTTGACGTTAAAGTACTTTTTAATAATAAAGGTAAATTCGCCTGTGTTATAAAAAAGAATATTTCCGGTAATGCTGTTATTAGAAATAAAATAAGGAGAAGGGTATACTCTATAATGTCTTCGGTGTTTAAGAACAACACACAAAGCATAATTATCTTTCCAAGAAAGGAGGCGCTACTTCAAACATATCAAACTCTTCTTGATGAAACAGTAAAGATAAGCAAAGAAATAAAAATATAAAACATGTTCCATACAATTTTTTACGAACCAATATATAACCTCCTTGTTTTCTTTTTAAACGTGCTACCACTACATGATGTTGGAGCAGCTATCATCATTGTCACCTGTATTGTTAAGGGAATACTCTTACCACTTAACATTAGCGCTGTAAGAAGCCAACACGCACTTAAAAAAGTTGACGCAGAAATAAAAAAGGTAAGAGAGCAACACAAAAATGACCCACAGGTTTCTGGTACAAAAATGATGGAGATTTATAAAAGGGAAAAAATTAACCCACTCGCATCTCTTTTTACTATGATTGTTCAAATACCCGTAATCCTCGCACTCTACTGGGTTTTTTCAAAAGGAATACATGCTGATGTTGCCTCTCTCTACTCATTTATTTCCTTCCCAGAGAATTTACACACACACGCTTTTGGTATTCTAGATGTAACAAAAAAGAATATTATTGTGGGTATTTTAACAGGAATAAGCGCGTACCTTCTAGCACGCAGACAAGCTGGTAGTATGGGTGGTTCTGAAAACAAAGAGAAAAACAAAGAACCAAGCTTCCAAGATTCTTTCCAAGAATCTCTCAAAGTACAAATTCTTTACGTTTTCCCTGTGATTATATTATTTACAGCAAGCTTCTTACCGGCAGCACTTGGGGTATATTGGATAACAAGCAATGTCTTAGGTATTGCGCAAGACCACTACATTAAAAACAAATACCTTCTCAATAAATAAAACAAACTAAGGGTTTAGAATTCTGTTAACATCAAGCAACCAAAGATTTCCATCTATTTTATTTATAAAACCAAAATAAGAAGAAGTTGAATCAAATTTTGGTTTGATGAGGTCAACCTTTTCTTTGGCGATATCAGTGATACTGAAAAGATCACCACTCACAAAACCAGTATCGGTAGGAGATACTGAATAGAGG
>CAYVUY010000003.1:0-41513 GCA_964455195.1 uncultured Candidatus Saccharibacteria bacterium | reverse complement strand
ATCGTCTAATGGTTAGGACATCAGCTTTTCAAGCTGGTAACCGGAGTTCGACTCTCCGTGGGGTCACCATCGAATCTTTTCTGTCAGCAAAAGATCTATCAAGCTTAAAAACTAAAGAGAGTTTAGGTGTTCCACTACTTAACTCTTCATAGGTTGGTAGTTTATCAAAAATAAGACTACTTGCTACTCTTAACTCTTCAGGAGACTCAATATCTTCAAGCATTTTTGCTGGGTGTTCCACTAATGTTTTAGCCCAAGCAATAAATTTAGTAATATCATCCTCTTTTAGCTCTGTTTCAGATCTATTTACTCTTGCCTCAACAATCTCTTTCTGAACTCTTTCAACTTCTTCTTCTATTCCCGATCTAACTATGGAAGAGCTGGCTAACGGAAAAGAAGCGATGAGTTCAGATTTCTTTCTTTCAAGATTTGCAATGTGTTGATTTATATCAGCACTCTCTTGAGCAACTAAACCTTCTTTCTCTCTATATTGATGTATCAATACTTTCTCTAATATATCTAAGAAGGTATCTTCAAATTTAAGATTACACATAAAATCTGAAACACTCTTCTCTGCTTCATTTTTTGGCACTGAATATCTTTTGTGATTTCTAGTGCAATGATAAAACCCAAATCTTTTTCCGCTCTTTCCTCGAGAGAAACTGGCTTTCATTTCTTTTCCACACTCTCTACACATAAGAAGACCTTTTGCCGGAAAATCAGGATTATACTTCTTCCTTTTCAAGGAGTAGATCGAAATATTTCTCAATAAGTTTATTTCTCCACTTGAGAGCTTCTCTATATAAACCTTCCCTCTGTTAGCTTTGTTAAAAAGCTCAATACTTACTAAGCCATCATACTGTGCTTTTACTGGGAGATATTTTGTCCACTTCCTACAAGTAACACCACAGTAAGTTGTTCTAGAAATAATCTTCTGTAAGTGTTGTACTGAAAGTGGATTATTTCCTATTTTACTAATAACCTTTGTTCGTTCTTTATTCCATTTGTTCAAGCTTTCAGTTCTATACCCAAGTGAATTTAGCTTCTTGCATATATCTGGATCAGATAACAATCCTTCAGCCCTAAGCTCAAACATTTTTACTATAAAATGTGATCTATCTAGATTTGGTGACTGTATACACTTCTTCTTATTATCTACAAAAATCTTTTTATTTATATATCCTTCATCAGGTCTCCCAATATGATAGCCTGCTTGTGTTAGGCTTATTTGAGGTTTTATTAGTCTTTGCAGTATCTTTCTCCTGTCGTGCTTTGCTCTTTCCACACGTGCGTATTCAGTTTCCTCATTAGGTCTACTTACTGCCCACGAATATTCAAAAGGAAATCCAAATTCTTCAAATACATTTACTTGAGGTTGAATTATATTGCTTGTATCTCGTAGTTCTAAGTCATACTTAACAACATCAGCCCACATCTTGTCATAATCACCTGTACCTGCACGAGTCAAGCGATCAAAGTCCCAAAAGATAAAGTATTTGAAGTTTACTTTACCTCTACTCTTTTTCAGGATTTCTAATATCTCATTGTATACAGGTCTATCGGTATTCATACCTGAATAAGGCTCTTTGAAAATTCTATCTTGATATAAGATATATCCATTTACTTCACAATACCTTCGTATAGCCTTTTCTTGATCTTCCAAGCTCTCTCCTGATTGTGCTTGCTTTGAAGAACTAACCCGAGCGTATCCTATGACAATTATTTTTTGTGTTGTTTTTATATTCATTATTCTGATAATTTTTTATTTCTATTAGTCTTCCATTGATGGAAAACAAGATCTGAAAAACACATTGAAACTTTATATAAGTGTTCAATTTGCATTTCTGTATATTGGGAGAGAATTTCTTTAGGAAATAGTTTCGTAAAGTTCTCCAAAGAGAGTGTAGCCATTCATAAGCGTTAGATATTAGAAAACTTACTAATACTGTACGAACTAGACTTGATAGGCTTACTTTAAGATTTTTACTAAAAGCAATGTTTGGTTTAGTAAGCCTGACGTTATGAAGGACTCCGAATGAGTGTGTGTCTATTTAGACAGCGGTGATTTATTCACCATTACCATAAGTATATTCCTAAATAGTGCAAATTGACAAGACCGCTAGTTTTTACAGTTTTTGATTTACCCTCTTTAGAAAGTATTGCTCCATCTCTTCCTCTGTGGGTTTTTCCTTTATTTGCCCTATTTTATGTAGATGTATGGTAAGATCTCTCCCCATCTGAAACTTTTCTAACTGTTCCTTATTTAGTTGTTTTATCGAAGTTATTTTTGACATTGCTATTTATATCTATCATAACATTTTGCTTCCTCGTTATTTACTTCTTTTTGGCCTATTCTTGTATCTACAGCGAACGGATTCTCCCTAAGATAGAGATCATAAGCACTGATTGTCTGCTTTATTTTCTGTACTTGCACAGAATCTAAACAGTTATCAAGTGAAATTCTATTCATTATTGGTTTTATGAGAATAGAGTAGAAAATTGAGACGGCTGTCAAAAGAACTCCAATACCAAGACTTACCGATAGAAAGTTATTGCCTTGTTTTACGTAATTGAGAAAATTTTTCATATATATATATATATATTCCTATTTTTCAGTCAAGATGAAGTCATTAGCTTTTAGGAAACTCAAGATATTCTTTTGATCTCCTTCACTAATAGGGAAAAGTGGGTACGTCATAGCGTATTTCTTTACACTTGCATAATCCGTTAAGTCAGACATAAAGTCACGAACTGATTGCTCGTTGATATTATCTTTTACAACTGAACCATTTTTTGTAATTGTATATAACTTTTCCGTTTGAGTAACTGGTGTATTTGGTGCTATAGAGGTTACAGGTGTCGGTATTTGAATAATAATGACCTGTGGTTGTTGAATTGGAGGGGTAGCTGAAGGAGTAGCTACGATCGTTGTTGGAGCTACTGTAGGTTGATTATTTGGTTGTATATAACTAGTTACTGTTGTAGTTCCGGTCTCCTGAATTTCTGCTTGAGTTGAGCTTGCTAAATCAATAGCTAGTTCATTATTTATTTTTTGACGAGTAAGTAACCCAACATATCCTGTGGAAGAAATACTAACATTTGTTTGGTATGCCTTTACTGCTTTTAGTGTCAGTAGCCCAAAAAAACTAGATGGTGACGTATTTAAGAAACCCCTATCAATAAGAAATTCTTGTAATTCAGAAACCTCTTTATCTCTTTGACCGTACTTTAGATTTTTATCTATAGATGCAAAAGAGGTTGAGGTAACTGTAAAGGTGACGAGTGAGGCAATGCTTATGATTCTTATTATTTTCATATCGTAGAGATTAGCTGATAATTCTCTACGTGATGAGATACAAAAAGCCCACCACGTGAGTGACAGCTTTCGCTATCCATATCCGTTTCCAGATATGACCAGTCAAGGTAAATCCCACGCGATGGGTTCTTTATCCTTGACTGGTTTTGCGACCATACCCTAAAGCAAGCTCTAGGGGTTAGGTCTCTATATTGAATTGTATTTCTATTTTACCAAAAATAGACTACTTCTGCACTCTTGTTTTTGGAGTGAGGATACTCTTGATTGAATCTCCAAGTTGATCAAGGGTTTCGTTTACTTGTAAATCAAGTTTACTGTTACGTGAGAACTCATCCTTATACTTACGCTCTAACCACCAAGCACTTGCTGTCCAAGACTTCTCACTAGCCTTCTTGATATTTTTTATATGGTAAAGCTTACACTCAATTTCTTTTTGTCGTATTTGTTCTGAAAAATCTGAATCTTTTCTCTTCCAAAGAGAGAATGTATCTTCACTTATTCCTGCAAGAATAGATGCTTCTCGTTGAGTTAGTCCTTGAGAAATAGCATCGAGTATTATCGCTATAGTTTTAGGTGTTGCTTTTGTTTTCCTTTTTGTATCCATTCATATTTATATTACTTCCTGATTCCTTATTCTACTATCAGTAAGGTACTTAGTGGTTATCATAAATGATCACTCTTAATTATAAAATAAGGCTTTTTTGTGCCTAGTATCATACACTTTATATGGTGACAGAATACTCTTCCACCTTAAAATCTCTATTTGGAAGGTGTTCCACTCTAAATTGTGTACGCTCACAAAAAATAAGAAGTGTAACGACTATATTTTTGTGATATCGAAGTACTTAGACTTTTATGAGTGAAACGAAATAAAAGGCTTTAGTACTTATCGACGCACATCGATAAAACAGATACAGACGAGGCGGGTCGCAAATACTAGGGTTATATTAATAAAAAGCACCCACCTAGTTTCAGGTGAGTGCAGTCTTTCGTCGGTGTGCTTTACTGGAAGGAACCTTTCCGGAACGTCGCCGTGGGGTGATTGATTTTCTCGGCGGCATCGAAATTATAGATGCTCCAATCCCACGCGAACGCGGGCTTGGTCTTCCGGTCATCGAAAATCAAATAGAAGAAGTAGGCATACCGCGGCAATCGAGCCAAGATGATCCCGAGAAAATCAAGGCGGGTCACCCCCTTTTCTTTCCGCAGTTTTTCAAGCTGGCTTTCTTCGCCTCGGCCGAGGGCTACCTTGTCCTTGTACTCAGAAAGTAATGCAAGGCCGATACGCGGATCAGCCAAAACCACATCCTTCTGAGTGAGGTGCACCTGGTGTCGATGAGACGCTGAAAGAGATTCTTTCAGCCCCACCATAGTGCGGTCAAGCTCTAAGTGCTCGAGGTCGAAGACCTTAAGCGACGTGGACCTTTTGTCTTCGTTCATGACGTAGGCGCACGGATGGTCCACGAAAAACTGGACATTGAAGGGGGTAAATGGGGTGAGATCCAAGAGAAATGCCGGTGGCACCACTCCATTCCCCTGATTCGGTAACTGTAATTGCATGTGTATTCCTTTCAATTTCAAGGTCGGAAATGTGCTTGGAGAGATTTCTCTTAGCTTCATAAACCAACCTACCATTTAGAGATTAAATTATCAAGAAAACGTTTGTTATACTAGAGTTCATGACCACCTCCAAATTAGATAAAAAATGTGTCGTGTGTAAGCTAGATTTAAATACACTAAAGGGTTTCCGCGAACGAGAGGACTGGGAATCTGTGCGTTTTTGCAGTAGCAAATGTAGAAAAGGAGGTAAAAGTAGTTCCAAAAGAAAATAACCATGTCGAAACCTGCTATAAAAGCTATCGTATGGGATCTTGGGAATGTCCTTGTGAAATTCGACCACAGGAAAGCATGTCGTCGTTTCGCAGAGCATACCGAAAAAAGTGCTGAGGAAATTTATAACATTATCATCCACCATAAAATTTTAGGAAGTGAACATTCTCCAATAGAATTACACGACGCGGGTAGAATCACTTCAGAAGAGTTCTTTACCATTATTAAAGACCTTGCTTTGTTTAGAGACTCTCTTAGTTTTGATTTATTTTCTGAGATTTGGATGGATATTTTTGAAGAAAATACCGATGCAGATGCATTACTTAGTTCCATCTCTACAGATGTGGTGCAATGTATTCTTTCGAATATCGATGCAATTCACTGGAAAAAAATTGCTCAGATGAACATTATCAAGAAACATTTTCCAAATGAGTCTAGAATCGTACGCTCATATACTGCAAAGTCTCGTAAACCAGAAAAGAAAATATACACCGATGTCATACGCGCATGCCGACTTACAGATGAAGAAATGAAAAACATACTCTACATCGATGATGTTGCAGAATACAGAGACACCTTCGCCTCTCTTGGTGGCAATGTGGGTGCATATAACTGTAGCGAAGATGGAATAGAAGTATTGAATGCGATATTGCAAGAATACGAATTACTCTAACTATTCGTGGTGATACTTACCACCTTGAAGAATAGAAATACTTCTATAGAGTTGTTCGATGAGGATGAGACGCACTATCATATGTGGGAACACGAGCTTAGATAATCTCCATATATAATTCGCACGCTTCTTCACTTCATCATTTACACCGTATGCTCCACCAATAATAAATACCATTCTTCGTGTGGCGTCATTCATCTTTTCTGCCATAAGTTCAGCAAGAGCGATACTTGTCATATCTGTCCCCTCTTCATCAAGAAGAATAACGTAATCATCTTTTTTAAGTGTTGCAAGTATTGCCTTTGCCTCGGTGTCTATATTGGAAGTAGGAAGAAGTAACCACTCAGTAGAAAGTGTTGCAAACGTTCGCTTAGTATATTCAAGAAGTATATCCTTAAGGCTTATATCGTGGGCTTTCCCGACAGAGATAATTGTGACTTTCATACGTTAAATGGATAGTAAGTTCTATGCTACTATACTACTATAGAATATGCCAAACTCTCTCCTCATACGATTCACCTTCATTCTTACTTGTATCGCTCTTTCACTTAGTATTTATACTAATGCAACTATCAATAAAAAATTTGCTCTTATCGATAGTTCACTTAACTCACTAGAAAATGAGCAAGTTCGTTATTCAGTGGCACAAGATAAATTACTTCAAGAACAAAGTAAAGCTGTGCAATCTGTTCAAGAAGAACTCTCTCAAACCAAAAAGGATGCCGAGACAGCAACCACAAAGCTAAGCACTATAGAAGCTAATTTCACTAAAGAAAAATCAAAAGCAGCAAGTACAGTAATTACTTCTACAGATATTACCGGACTCCTAAATGCTATCCCTCAAGTCATCTGTAAACAAACAAGTAGTGTTTCCTCTGGAAGTGCTAGTCTCTGGAGTTTCGCAGATATGCCTCATGCAATTCTTACTAATAGACATGTTGTAGAGGGTGCTGAAAATTGCATCGTGGTAATCAGTAATAAAGATTCTAGTACACTTGGAATGTATTCTCTAAATGATACTGCTGTTACTTTTAATAAAAACACGGACACTGCTGTGGTAAAAATTGGTAACCTTCTTTCTTCTTCTGCGCCAGCGTTATCATCATATAACTATTCATTGTCATCACTTAGAAAGTGTCCTTCTACGATTTCTCTTGGTTCTCCTGTTGTTATCTTAGGTTTCCCTGCATATGCAAAAAGAGATGCAGAAGTAATGATACCATCTATCGGAAGTGTAAAAACTATCTATAGAACAGTAACGAATGGAATCGTGAGTGGGTACGATACTTCTGATGTTTTACCAAAAGGGAAACTTAAAGATCCTAACTTTTTCATTTCAGCAAAAATTGATAGCGGTAATTCAGGCGGTATAGCAATAGCAAAAGATGCTGACGGACTCTGTGTATTAGGAATCCCAACATGGCTCACCGTTGGTAATTATGAAACTCAAGGCTTAGTACAAAATATTAGAAATGTACTTCCTAAATAAATAATATCAAAAATAGAGAGATAAACACTTTTTTGATATACTCTTACCAGTATGATTTTACTTGCAATAGAAACAAGTTGTGACGAGACGTCTGTAGCATTACTTAAAAGGGTGCGTGGTAAAAATGTAAAATTCGAAGTTCTCGCTCACTCTATTCTTTCTCAGATAGACATTCACAAAGAGTATGGCGGTGTATTCCCCGCACTTGCGAAGCGTGAACATGCTCGCACCATAACTCAACTTATAGCAGAGTCTCTCCATAGCGCAGACCTACTCGTAGAACGTGCTAGAGAAGCACCACTTCCACTTGCTATAAAAAAGAAGCTAGGAGTACTTTTGGAAAGAGAAGAAGAGATGTTACGAGCTCTCATCGTACTCTTCGAAGGCATCCAAAAGCCGAAAATTGACGCCATAGCTGTTACTTCTGGCCCTGGCCTTGAACCAGCACTCTGGGTTGGAATTAACTGTGCAATGGCCTTAAATATGGTCTGGGACATACCTGTCTACCCTATTAATCACATGGAAGGACATATCGTAGCAAGTCTTCTTTCTAAGAAAGGAGACTTCTATGAAATTCCTGAATATGAGTATCCTGCACTTGCACTTTTAATCTCTGGTGGACATACAGAGCTCGTCCGAATTCCAAAAGAATTGAAATATCATATTATCGGTGACACCAAGGATGATGCTGTTGGAGAATGCTTCGATAAGAGCGCACGAATGCTCGGACTCCCTTACCCTGGAGGACCAGAGATATCTCGCCTCGCGAAACACGCACGAGATAATCACCTTCTTCCAGATGAAACATACAAACTACCACGACCAATGCTTCATTCTAAGGATCTACATTTTTCTTTTAGCGGTTTAAAAACTGCTGTACTTACCAAAGTACAAAAACAAAAAGAACTCACTGATCATTTTAAAGCAGTACTTTCACTTGAAATAGAAAATGCTATCACCGATGTTTTAATAGCAAAGACCAAAACTGCAATGTATGAAACACGTGCGAAGACGGTAGTAGTCGGTGGTGGAGTAAGTGCTAATAATCATATTCGCGCTCAACTTAAAGAACTCACCAAAGAAGAAGGCGCTGCGCTTTTCATTCCAGAAAGAATACTCTCTACAGACAACGCTCTTATGATAGGAGCAACAGGACTACTACATATCGCTAAAGGTTTGAAACCAAAAGTAAAATTGAAAGCAAATGGCAATTGGAAAGTGAGTGAAGAATACAGAAGTTAATACAATTAAGAATAGGTAGCGTTATTATAAGCACAACGCAAAACAAAAGACCAAACAAAATGTTTGGTCTTTTGTTTTGCACCCCCTCGTGGTGAGCGAAGTGCTAACTCCAAAATAAGTGCCTTATGTGAGTGCGGTCGCTCACCGCGAGGTGATACAACAGCACGTATAAAGTATGACAGAAATTAAAGAGTGGAGCAAGTAGCTGGTGCGGCAAAATATTTTATTCGAATCTATTTTTAGGGCAAAATTTAAACAAGTACGAGGCGAAAGGATTTTTTGAGACCAAAATGTACAGAAGTACTTTGCGGGAGCAAAAAATTCTTTCAACAAAGTAATTGCTTAAATTTTGCTCTAAAAATGTAAATTCCCCTTTCGGGGAATTTACACAGGCATTTATTTATTTTGCGAGCTAGCATTTCTACACTCACATGCATATAGCATACGCCATTCCATCTTTTGTGTCAAAACTAATTTCGTCCGTATTTATCTTCGATTCTCACAATATCATCTTCATCGAAGTGACCAGTTGCTAATTCGAATACCTTAGTCCCTGTTGGACCACCATTTATTCTATGAATTGTTTTAACTGGAATTAAGAATCTATCTCCTGGTTTAGCAGGTATTTCTTTGTCTCCAACAGTAATAATAGGGTTACCCTCTAACACTTCCCAGAATTCTGCGCGGTGATTATGATATTGAAGACTGAAAGCTTCATTAGCATTAACAATAAGCATTTTCACTCCTGAGCGGTACTCGTGGAATGCTCCCCATGGTCTTGTTTCATAAAAAACATCGAATTCATCTTTGGTTCTACTCATATAAGTTTTAATTTACATTATTTTTTATTTGCCCTATCGATAATTTGTTTAATAAATGCATCAACCTGTGTTGCGTCACCTGGGTTCTGTGCTTTGTATTGATTAAGAAGATCGATAGCACGCTGATAATTACCGAGATTAATGTAAGCATTAATAACTTCAATCGATAGTGGGAACTTCTGATTGTTATCGGTAAATATTTTAACAGTTTCTGCTTCCTTACCAGCGTATACTGATGCCGCCGCAAGAATGGTTGCAGCTGCTGCTACTTGTGGTCTAGCATTGTATGTCTGTAGTGCAACTGTATACATATCTGCATACTTCTTCTCCCCTATATAGGTACTAATCAAATCAAAAGCAATAAGTTGCTTGTTAGGACTAAGCTCGTGAGCCTTACTTAAGAATGCTTCAGCATTTGTGAAGTCTTGCTTTGCATTAAAGTATGCTCCGTAGATAGAGAGTTGGCGAACATCACTCTTGTCCTTATCAGAAAGACCCGCGATAACTTTGTCAGTTTCTCCTAAGAATTTCTGCACTGGAGGAAGTGAAGCGTTATACCCAGCAAGACGAGCAGCGTAACTTACCATTTGTTCACGAACTTCTTGTGATCCGAAACTATCCATTGCAAGAGCTTGTTTAAATGAATCAATTTGAATATTGATTACTTCCTCAATACTTCTATTTCCTTGTGGACCTTGCGCGAGACGTGCGGTATCAATTGCTTTAATAAGAAGCGTATTAGCTACGTACGGCTTATAAACAGCGAACCAAAATACAATAAGTGTTAGCACAACTGCCACAGGTTCAAGTACAGCTTGGTATTCAGACATATTCTTATGTACTGGTTTATGAAGATGTCCTTCAGTACGCATAGAAATGAATGCGAGTAGCATGAAGAAGAGAATATAACTGGTTAAGTTATCGAACACTAGCGTATTGTGTATAAAGTATGTTACCAAAGCTCCAAGTAGTAACACCTTTTCTTTTGGTGATAAATCTCCTTTTACTTTAAGTAATAAGTACAATGCAATAGCAAAGAGTGATAGATACGAGAGTAGTCCTAATATTCCACCTGCAACTAACCAGTCGAAGAACACGTTGTGAGAACGATCGAACCATGGTTCCTGTCCATACATTGCAGGGTCGAAATGACGAGCGAAGATATAACCGAAGTTATCTTGTCCGTAACCAAGTAATGGTCTTTCCTTCCATCCTTCATAACTCATTTTCCAAATGGTGAAACGAGAAAGTGTGGTTCCATCTGTCACTGATATGTTAGCAAGACGAGAAAGTGATGGACTATTCTTCACGAAATCTGAACCCTTAGCAAGAGTAAAGATAAGTGCACATGCTGCGATAAACACAAGAATATTAGCAGCAATCTTCTTTTCTTTATCATGATCAGCACGAGCCACATAAACAGCACATGCGGCTACGATAATGACGTAAAGCGTTGCACCTTGATAAAGGAAGTTGAGGAGATTTTTATCAAACAATGCTGACACAATACCCAAGACTGGAAGCACCGAGATGAGTGTTACTATTTTCTTATGTTTTGCATATGAAAATACGAATGCACATACTGCAACAAGTAATCCAAGCCCAAGACCTAATTGTGTTCCACGAGTACCTGTGTAGAAAAGCGCTATGAGGTTTAGAACAACCATTGCCACGTAGACCTTTCTCCAACTCTTCTTCTGCTCACGAAGATAAAGAATTGCTGCAATGAATGCAAAGAGCGCTGTATAAATAGCGAAATATGCTGAGTTACCAATAGTACTATCTAGTCGGTCCCCTGACATGTGAATTGGGAACTTACCACTAAACGCTTTAGCAAGAGGAGGAGCTATCTTAGCCACGATGAACGATGGACTACCGAGAAGTTGAAAGTATCCCCATAGAAGTACAACTGCGTTTGACGACAAAAAAATCTTAAGCATTCTATCCCACTCTACCGCTGTGCGTACCACTGAGGTAAACATAATGAAGTAAAGGTATAGGTGTAAGTGTGTAACGAATCCTTCCATACGTTCATAGTTAGAAAGGAAACTTCTTTCTGGATCAACACCGAAGAGGTCTGCCACGAAAAGCACTCCAATGAAAATACTGTACGCAAGAAGCAACTTAGACATTCTCGGACGGTATTCTGGAAAACGTATCGCAAGAAATGCCCATGCTACGAAAGCAATTTCAACCAACACTCTGAAGCCGAAGTTTTTCCCTGAAATAAACGGGAAGAAAAGTCCCGAGTTTCCAAAGTCGATATTAAGATCAAGGAATCGCCCGTCAGACACAAGCCATGCGAGAAACGGAATAAGTGATAAAGAAACAAGCACAATTGTTTTAAGATTTTTTTGCATACAGTTTATTTTAATAATGAGTATTGCAAAAAAGTATACCATGAAAAAACCACACTAGAGTGTGGTTTTTTCATGGTATACACCCTTGACTGAGTGAATTTAGTCTAGTATTGTCCAGCCTTCTGGAATAATATTCGGCTGAGGGTTTGGTTTTATATTTACCCATCTATTAGGGGCTACAACTAGCTTATTAGGATTTCTGTTTAGCCATGCTCCCCACCACGAGAATGACGAGTTAGCTATGAGGTTATTCGCGCACGCTGTCATAAGCATCAATTCTTCATAGTCTTCTAGCTTAGGATTAGAAACATATCTGTAGTTTGGGTCATTACCGAATTCATTCTTTACCCATTCAATATCATCAGAAAAGAAATAGAAAATTGGTGAATCAATTTTAGTTTTTATATATGCTATTCCCTTATCGTAATAGTCTTTGTTGCATACTCCATGGACTTGATTAGTTTTTTGATCACTTACATAATCCCCTCGTCTGATGTGAACTGAAACACTTTTCTCTTTATCAATTTTTGCTTTCTCTTCTATATAAACAGGAGATTCGAATTCTTTCTTCAATGTAAATTCTTTAAACACTTTATCTTTTATTGAAATAAAGTTTTTCTCTGACTGGAAATATCCTTCTATGTAGTCATGTTCTTTTTTCAAAAAGTCAGCATCATAATCTGTATAGAAACGCTTCAAAATTCTCTGACTAATGAACCTTATACCTTTGGATAGGATTCCGTATGGATTACGTGCCTTCATAGCTTCTTCTGTCGTAGCGAGCGTGCCAGATAAATTAAAAGCATGAAGTCTATACTTACGTGGAGTATCTCTGGCTGGAGAACCATTATCCATATACGCAGTAACATCTAACTTAAGTTCTCGATTATCTCTAGTTGCAAATGTAAGTCCCATAACATACTGGAACATTTGATTGCCTAACCCTCCTTTTAATTTAGTAGTAATAGGTTTGTTGGTGTAGTGATGGAAAGACATAGATTGATATTTTGTATTATATTTTTTAATCATATCATACAACGGCAAGAGCTCCTTTCTAGGAAGGGCAGTATTGTAGAACGGAGTAAATGTTACTTTTTCACCATGATTAACTTCCATCCAATTAGCGTACATATCATAATCTGACGCGCAAGAATTCTCATTCTCATCAATAAGATCAAGGTATGCCTTATCCCATGATTTCTTATGCTTAGATTCAATTTCTTTCTTCATTTCTCTTAACATATCTGTGTCGAAGAGCATCATATGTGCTGTATATGAAAGAGTGTTTTTTGTTGGGTATCCAAAAAGCTTCTCGAATGATTTAAAATACGGTGGATTCCATTCTTCACTTTGCAAGAACACGTCTTTACCACCACGAATAAAAGAATGTGGCTTAATTAAAATAGTATCCGAATCGAGAATAAAATACTTTTTTTGTTTTACGAACGTGTCCCCTGAGAGCTTTAAGAGTTGTTGGAATATCCACCCACTTCTATCTTTTCCATGTACTGTGTAGTGTACTTTATCTTTACCATATCCAAGTACAGAAACTTCATCAACAAAAACATATTTATTTTTTTCACAAAAAGCAATCATTTCATCTGTCTTGCGGGTGACAATGTAAAACTTAGAAATAGTATGCTTAAGATTTTCTCTTAATGATTCTATTACCTCTTCTACAAGTGCTAAATCCTTAGATACTGTTGGGATTACAACATCTATTACTACGGATTCTGAGGAAGTATCAACTTCGTTAAATTTTACTTTACAAAGTTTCTTTAACTTAAGAGACACAAAGGCACCGACAAGTCGTGGATTCCATTTACGATGTGCACAGAGTCTGAAAAACCAAATAAATTTTTTTAAAAAGGTTACCATAAAAGTTAGTCTTATTACGTGCGTAAAATACTTCTACAAGTATCTCCGTCTAAATAGCAGCTTAATTAAAAGCTACTACAGAAAAAGACCAGTACAAGTCTCTCTCACTTACTAAAACATTTTTATATCCAATATCAACTAGAACTTTCTTCAACTCCTCTGGGTTAAAAGCATGGTAATGCTTAGCATTATTCTGAGGTAACCAATATTCCATATCAGGGTGTGGTAAGTACATAAACAATACTCCTCCTTTCTTTAAATGTTCTTTCCAATACTGTAACGCTTTTACATAAAGAGGTAAATGTTCCAAGGTGTGACTACTAAAAATATAATCATACTTTCCAGCTGGAAGATTATAAGCATCGTACTCCTCACCGTTAGTGATGTTCACCGCACGAGCTCCTGGATATGTCCATTCAGCATAACCTCCAATGTCTAACCCTTTCCCTTTACAGAATTTCTTCGCGAAAGGAAGTGCGTATGAACATGCATCACCATACTTTAAATATGATGGATATATTTTACCTTTGTATTGAAATACTGGTGGATCATTTTTAGGAGGTTTTGGTTGAGACATTTTCTGCACCGCAAGACCGGTATTTTTCAGTTGTTTTTTCATATAAATACTATGGTATCACATATCCTTTTAATGAGCCATTTCGAATATATGTATTGTGCGACCGAGGGAAAAGGAAAGAATACATTGACCCACCTTCAATATTTTCAGGCAAAATAATAGTTACCTTTTCTTTCTTTAATGTGGCAGCAAGTACATTCCCACCAGAAAAAAAGCTGATGAATTTCCAACTCGAAAAAATCTTATCGATATAGGTGAAAATATCTTGTCTCGTTGGAGTAGAGAACTCTACTCTTGCATTTGTATTTTCAAGTTTTGAATTTTGAATTTCTTTCTCTAAAAGAGACTGATCATTATAGAGCCCCCATTTCTTTCCACTAAACCAGTTAGTGTCTACAAAGATAGTATTAGTGTATTCAGATAAAAATTTGGGTTTATAAAATAATTCTGGCACCCCATTACCTTTTACATTAAATTGTCTCTCTACTTGTTCACAAATATTTTCACCGTACTTATCTGTAAAAAATGTACGCAGCGACATGTCTTGTGAGAAGTGTCCATACTCAAAAACATTTTCTGATGTTTTAAAACCTTTAAAAAAAGGATTCATTTCAAAACAAAGTTTAAAGATATCATGCTGACGAAAAATATCTTTTGTTTTCTCATCGAGATAAAAATCTACACCATATTGCTCTTTTAAAAGACGTGGTAGTGAGGTAAAGACAAGACAATCCCCCAACCCTCCGTAACTTAAATGTAATACTAATTCCTTTTTTATTTTACTCTGTTCTATTGTTTCATAATAACGCTTTCTTCTTTCTTTATTTTTAAAAACAGACCTTATGTTACCTAGAATATAAGTAATTCGAAGAAATATTTTTCGTAAATAAAAATTACTTACTACTATTTCTTTTAAAACTTGTTTTATTTTGGAAACCACGTTGTTTGATTTTCTAAGTAGAACACCTAAATGTGGTGTGATAGTTTCTATTGCTTCAGTACCTCCAAGAATAAATATTTTGTAATTGTGTTTAAAACAATATCGTAATAATTCATCCACATCTTCATAGTCTTTTGTGTGCAAAGAATGAAGTAATGATTTTTTAGCAACAAATAAACCATTCAAAGGATTCCAACGTTCTTTTATAAAAGCTTCTGGTTCTTTAGGTACAGAAAGTACAGATTCTGGAAGAATTTGATTTAAGTTTTCAAAAAAAATATCTTTTTTAACAAAACCATTTTTAAACTTAAGTGTAAGTCTCTCAGCACATACAATATCGTACCCTCCCTCTTCTAGTGCCCTAATAAGCGAAAACAACGTTTCTTCTGTATAAGAAAGTTTTTTAGGATTTACGAATATTTCGCTAGGAGTTTTCATTGTGTATGAATAAACGTTTTAACTTATACTTAATTCTCATTATAATACCTAAAAAGCTTGAACGACTAATATATTTCCTATTTTGAAATACCCTCTTTTCTCTTTTGAAATGTAGGCCGATAAGTTCTTTATAGTTATCTACAAAAACAGAGTTTCTTTCTTTAAATTCTTCAAAAAGATTACGGGAAGCATCTGTGCAGTTAAAGGTAAGAATGAACTGTCTTGTTTCCTCATTAAAAAGTGGTAAGTACTCGCTTAACAAATCTTGCCAATTATAATTAATTTTCCCTGCATTTGCCTCCCGTATATAATAAGAATCTTTATATTCTATACGGTGAAGATATGATGCTTCAGGACAAGTATAAGCATCTAAACCACAAGTTAAAAATCTCCATGCAAACCCTTGAGTGTCAAAGCCGTGCTCTACAGGATACCCTCCTGCTATTTCAAATGCTTTCTTAGTATGCATGAATGTTGAATAGAGCGAACACAAGACACCATTTTTTTGAAGAAGGGCTTCGAAAGGAATTTTTTCTCCAACATGTCCAAAGGTATCGACTCGAATAACATCATTCTTATTTGCTCCTCTAAATTTAATTGATTTATGTACTCCTACTGCGTCACAATTCTTCTCTTTCATAAAAGAAAGCATTGTAGATAGTGAACCATCTGGAAGAATATCGTCACTATCTAAACAAAAAATAATGTCTGCCTCTGCATGTTTAACTGCGGTATTTCTAGTTGCTCCTCCTCCTTGGTTCTTCTCGTGGAAAAATACTTTCACCTCAGAATGTTTCTTAGCTAGTGAATGCATTACTTCTCTTGTTCTATCAGAAGAGCCATCATCAACTAACACCACCTCAAAAGAAGTTAGGTTTTGTTTAAAACAAGATTCTACAGCTTCCTCTAAGGTGTCTGCACAATTATAGCAAGGTATTATTATGGTGAGTTCTAATTTCATACTTATTTATGTAATGATAAGCTCTCTAAGTCTGACGTAGCCATCATAGCTACCAATGTTTCAAAATTTACTTTTGGTTCCCAACCTAATTGTTTTCTTGCCTTTGATGGATCACCCAAAACACTATGCACTTCATTAGGTCTATAGAACTTAGGATCTACACGAAGAATTATTTTACCTTTACTGTTTTTTGCTACTTCATGTATTCCTTCCCCTTCCCATAAAATTTCCATTTCTAATGCCTTTGCTGTGGCGTTCACGAAATCACGTACAGTATGTGAAATACCCGTTGCAATAACATAATCTTCTGGTGTGTCATGTTGCATGATAAGCCACATCGCTTCTACATAGTCTTTCGCATATCCCCAATCCCTCTTAGCATCAAGATTACCAAGCTCGAAAGACTGCTGAAGCCCTAATTTAATCTTCGCCATTGAGTGTGTGATTTTCCTCGTAACGAACTGTTTCCCTCTTCGAGGAGACTCGTGATTAAACAAAATCCCCGAACACAAAAAAGCTTTATACTCATTTCTAAAAGAAACAATATAGTCTTGATGAGCTTTTACCTTAGCTTCTGCATACGGACTCACTGGATTAAATGGTGTTGTTTCATTCTGAGGAGATTCCTTAACATTACCGAACATCTCAGAGGATGAAGCTTGGTAAAGTTTCACTTTTGGATTCTGAGCAAAAGCTTCTTTAACAAGACGTCCTACTCCATGGTAATTAATCTCGAGTGTTTCTTCTGGTGTCTGAAAGGAAACCCCAACACTAGATTGAGCTGCTAGATTATAAATCTCATCAGGCTTAGAAGCTTCGAGTGCTCTTATGATGGCTTCGTTGTCTCGCAAATCTCCGTAGATAATTTTTATTTTATGCTGTAGCGAAAGACTATCAATTCGCATAAGCGGATCTACACTAGTGCGTCGCACAAGTCCATACACTTCATACCCCTTCTCAAGTAAGAACTCCGCAAGGTAAGAGCCGTCTTGTCCAGTAATTCCTGTTATGAGGGCTCTTTTCTTATCCATGAACCAATTATACCATTTCGAAAATAGCGAATCCTACACTTGTCGGAGGGTGAAGTTCGAGAACCTTACGCCAATTTTTATTATCTTGTAACACTGGTTTAATCTTCGCTGTCTTTTCTGTATTCCAATCATGAAGCATTAAGATGCTACCCTTATGGAAATGTGGTAAGAAGTAATGATACTGATCTAATGTCTGAGTACTATCTTCTGCCCCATCTAAAAACGCACAATCAACTCCCCCATAAGACTTAATAATGGAATCAAAATCTTCTGCCTTATCGCCCAAAATGAACTCAACATGCTTAGCCACCTTGGGTAAATTCTTGGTGTAGTAATCCTGTGCCCTATTGTAGAAGTATGGATCATTTTCAAGTGTAAATAATTTACCTTCACCTATACTTTCAAAAGCTTTTGCCGTAAAAAATGTACTCCCCCCTCCTGTATATGTTCCAATCTCGAAACAATGTCGAGGTTTCCTCTCTTTAATAATATTAAAAAGAGCTTTTCTTTCTGCCACATACATTTGTCCAGAAATCATGAATCCGATACTTTCAAAAAAGAATCTATCTTCCTTACTCCAGAATGGCCTAATAAAGAGCGCGTATATAAACATTTCAAGAGCGGTGAGAGAATGGAGATTTTGAACAAACTTTTGTCTAAAGTGTGGTGTAATTTTAAGTCCTCTTAAAATAAATTTAATCTTGTTTTTCATATAATGTTAATTAATTTTTTTATAAATAAATGTTGACGCTCTTGTGTCTACTTTGTTACGCGATGCCCTGGTTTCATTGCTATATATTATTTTTTCTATCACCCACAAAAATACTTTTAGTGGATAATGAAATACGAATCTAAATACCTGATAAAGTGGATTCTTATTCCATCGTACGTCACGTCTCGCAAGACCTTTCACGAACTGTCTCCCTTTATCTCTTAGTGGTCTTTCTTCGAATCCTTCTCTAATTAATCTATACCCCTCTTTACTCATTATTTCATCTACTTCATGAGGGAAGTAGTGTCTATGGTGACCGTTCTTACTTTTACTATGGTGAATTTCACCTTCTATAGCTGGCCCACAGTATAGTGGATTAGGAGTCACTATGTAAACTACTCCACCTTTAGTTTGTAGTCGTGATACTTGAGTAATGAAAGCTATGATATCTTCAATGTGCTCGAAAATATCAATAAGCATTACAAAATCAAAAAATTCAGTGATTTTTAAATCTTCAATATATGAAGTTTCGCAAGAAAGATTCTTAAACTTTTCCACCAAAAGCAATAACTCTTTCGGTGGATCAACTTCTACTAGCAACCCTTTCTTAAACTTATGCACCAACCCTGATGAATAGTGTCCAGTAGCTGCTCCAATATCGATGAATGTATCCCACTTCTCACAACAATTAACAGCAGTATTAATTCCCTCCAAAGTAATTTTTTTGGTTACATCAGGAATTCTGTTGGAGTATGTTAAATCTACGTAATTCTTTTTATATTCTTCGTAAACATCATTTTTAGGAAACATACTCATAGAGATATATTAGATGAGGAAACTTACTTAAACTCTGCTACGATAAAACATCGTCCATCACTTTCCTTCTTAAGAAGCTTCGTAGTATATCCTATCTCATGGAGCGCATTTAACACTTCAAACATATTAAACATCGAATGGATTTCCATAAGAATAGTTGGTTTAAATTCACGTAAAAACTTCATACCACCTTTCATGATTAAGTTTTCTGCTCCTTCTACGTCTATCTTAAGTAGTGATGGTTTCTGTGCGCGATTCTCTTCTATAAGTGAATCAAGTGTTACGGTTTTAACTTTCACTCTCTTGAACTCACCTTCGTTAACATACACTTCCTTCCTCCAGAGTGGGTCTGATGTATCAAGGAATCCTCCACTACTTGTACCCCCTTCGATATTTTCACTAAAGAGAAATTCTTCCTCCCCCATCTGATTTGAAACCGCCACCTCTTTAAGGTAAATGTTCTTCACGTGTGTGTTTTTGGTAAGGTTAAGTTTAATTCTTTCTATGTTAAACGTATTAGGTTCAAAAGCGTATACCTTACCCTGATCTCCAACAATCTTTGCGAAATACAATGAGTGATATCCAACATGTGTACCTATATCGAAAATAGTCGTGCCTTTAAGAGGAAGTGTCGTCATATAATCAAAAAGGAATTTGTCATATGTTCCATGGAGCATTTCACTTTGCCAATCCCCCTTAGGGTCACAAAAGAAGTGATACCCCTTAAGTAATCCTCCTTCGATGATGTTCCACTTAGGAACATATTCTAATCCTGTTACTTTCTTAACCTTACGAACAGTTGCTCCATAGAAAGAACTTTTCTTAATTGCTCGGAAAATAACTGGTGGTAATAAATCTTTTATTAAATTATAAAGTTTGTAGCTATTCATGTGTATTTCTAATTAATTCTATCCATGCATCCATTAAAATATATTTATTGTGTAGCGCCTCTTTGTGTTTAAGGTGTAGTGTTTCTAATGTTTCTTCATTCCAATCAAGTATCTCATTCCAATGCTTCAAGGTAACTATTGGCACACCGAGCGATACGAAGTAATTGATAAGTACTGATTCCTTACATACTGGTATGGAACCAAGGAGCAACGCTTCCCATGTCCTAATACAATCAGTTCCATTACCTGGCGGAGACGCAACGAAATGATACTGATTTAATAGTCTAACATAATCATCCTGTGTCACCCTATGTACTATTTCATCTGCGCTTTTACATAATCGTAAATTCTCAAGCGCTTCAGTTCTTTCCTTTGGGTTGGTTTTCACACTGAATCCGAAGAGCATTCTAAACTTCTTCTTCACTTGAGCGCGTTGTAAACCAGGTGCCAATATATATATCCAAAATCCACTCATAAACCATTTTATGTTCTCAATACCAATTGGTATTGGTGTAATTTTCGGATGATCTACAATAGTATTCTGTGCAAACCAACGAATAATCTTACCGTCTATGTATGATGCTTCTAGTTCTCCTATCTCTTGATCACTATTATGACTTATAAGTTTATACTTAGCGTTGATTTTTGGATGAATGTGCTTGAAATAATCGTGCACCTTATCAGCTTCTAGAAAGACAATATCTCCATGTGCTACATCGTCAGGATTAAATGTTTTTCCTGCTTCGTAAATATGCTGAGCGATAGATCTAAATCCATCCCCGCTGATATACGGCAGGCTTGCTGGTCGGAGTTTTAAAAATAAAAATATGTGTCGCGCTAATCCGCTTACATATTTGAATATGAATGTTTTTATTTTTAATGTAGACATTGATTGTTACTTGGCTTTTGCTGCGAAGAAACATCTACCATCTGGTTCTTCTTTAAGAAGATCAATACTGTAGTTAAGTTCGTTAAATATTTTACCAACTATATACATATTAAAGATTGAATGTACTTCGACCAGTACAAGTGGTGATGAGCGCTTAATCGTCTCACGCATTCCTTCAAGAGCTAAGAATTCTGCCCCTTCAATATCTAACTTGATAATATCTGGATCATTCTTCTGTTTAAATGCGTCAGCTCTAGTGTCTAATGCGACTGTTTTTACTTCTATGGTTTTAAATCCTCCTTGTGTAATATAACCATCCTTTGGATATATAGTATGTGCCCCATCGATAAAACTTCCACTACTTGTACCATTATCAATGTATGAACTAAAAATAAAGTTATCTACTCCGTTCTTATTAGATACAGCAACTTCAGCAACTTCAATTCTTGATCCAAGTTCTTTATTCTTTGCAAGAATCATTTTAATACGCTCTACGTTAAAAGGGTTCGGTTCGAATGTTACAACGTGACCGGTAGGTCCAACTTTCTGTGCGAAATAAAGTGCACTATATCCTATGTGCGCTCCGATGTCGTAGACAGTTTTACCCTTCATGTCGATTCCGTTTAAATATTTAGAAAAGAAATCATCATACTCGCCCTGCAACATTTCCTTCTGCCATGTGCCGTGCGGGTCTACGAATAGCTCTACTCCTGCAAGTGGTCCTTTTTCTATCTTGTTCCAAGATGCTGTGTACTTATGTTTAAGTACCGTTCTTGCTCCCTTTCTAGCAAGAGAATAGAGTGGCCCATTTCGTAAGAAATTGAACAAAAACGGTGGGGTTACATTTCGTATAATGGAGTATGCTTTTTCTAAATTTAAGGACATTGTTGAATTTAACTAAATAATAAGTGTAATTATCTCAGTTTATAAGATATTCTAAAATTTTCCTAACGGAAACTATTCTGTAAATATAAGGCTAGAAATAAAAGCACCCCTTGCGGGGCGCTTTTATTTCTTCTATATTTTTCTAGCTTCTTTTTGATCGTCTTTAATTTTCTTAATCCAAAAATCCATATAGAGTGCATCCCATTTTGCATCTCTCATAAGTTCATCGTATTTCTTAGCAAGATCTGCCTCAGAATATCCGTCTAACTCACTCCAATCTTTTACTATCCAAATAGGCAATCCGAGAGAAGCAAAATAATTCATTGATACGAATTCCTTCACGATTGGAATTGTTTTAATATAAAGTGCTTCCCATGTACGACAACTCTCAATAGCATTTCCAGGCGGAGACACCACGAACTTATATGTCATCAGTGTCTTTAGGTGTACCTTTGGTGAAAGCATCCCTGTGGTTGTATCCATACATGGATGCTTAAGACAGTACTCCTTAGCTGGACCACGCTCTTTTGGATTGGTTCCAACATTGAAGAAGAAAAATGCTCTGTTTTTGCGTACTGGTGGATGACGCTCTACATAGTTACGCAAGTAATCAAATAAACTTGTAATTCCATTGATGTGGAAATGTGCATTCTCAAGACCGATAGGAATTGGAATTACTTTATCACCACCATATACCAAGTCTTGGGCATAGAAGCGAATAATCTTATCATCAAGCAAATCAATCACTTCTTTATCAATAGAATTATCACCGTTATGTTCTATAAGAATATAAGGGTGCTTGATGTGTGGGTGTACAGTTTTTAAATAAGGAATTGTGAGTGGATTATTCACAAACACGATATCCCCTTTCTGTACCGCATTCGGATCAAACGTTCCTGTCTCGTCATGAATATGATCTGCGAGCGCTCTGAATGAGTCACCGCTTAAGTACGGGTAACTACTTGGTCGTTTATTCTTAGCAAACTTCATCTTCGCTTTATATATTTTGCGAGTAAATGCAGAGAGATACCTATCCTTTTTTGCCGTGAGAAGATTTAATTTAATTACAGTCATAATTCTAAAAGTATAAACCAAATCTACAAGCTTTACTATTGTGTGATATTCTTAAAGGATAAAAGGTTTATTACATAAACTCACACTTTATATGAAAGCAATAATACTAGCGGCAGGAGAAGGTAAGCGTTTACGACCACACACCGAAAACATGCCTAAACCGATGATTAAGGTTCACGGCAAATCTTTACTTCAATACATACTAGAATCACTCCCTGATGAAATTTCAGAATACATTCTTGTCGTTGGTTACAAAAAAGAAGTGATACAAGAATTTTTTGGAAATTCTTTTAAAGGAAAGCCTATCACTTATATAACACAAGAAGAAAAAACTGGCACAGCACACGCACTTACCTTGTGTAAAAATCACTTAGCGCCCGAAGAAAGATTTTTACTTACCTACGCTGATGATATTTACGATAAAGAAAGTATCACCAATTGTCTTAACCATGAATTCGCGATACTCACAGCAGAAAGTGATGAACCTGAACGCTACGCAACAATGCATTTTAGAGAAGATGGTTCAGTATCTGCACTGATAGAAAAGCCAGATAAACCTGACACGAATCTCATTGCCCCTGGTGTGTATATTATTAATACAGATATTTTCAACTATGAGCCAGTACTTGTAAAGGGTGAGTACTACTTTACTACTATGCTTGATCAGTTCATGAAAGACCACAAAGTATTCCCTGAAAACACCAACTTCTGGGTAACCATTGGCTATCCTCGAGACCTTGAATTAGCTGAAATAAAGCTTGCAAATAAATAGTTTTTGGAGATATTGTAATTTGACAAATACACATAATTATGTTAATATGTGTATTAAAGTAGTCGTTTGAAAAATCCGATGTTTAACGTATGAAGAGGAGGGTTCAAGATGTCTGCCACAAAACCTGTAGCAGAATTCCCTGGGTATTTCCCAGTCTGGTCGTTGAGTATTAACGGCCACCCCATGACCGGGGAGTGGAATATATCTTCGCGATTCGGCGAAGTGCGTCAAGTAGTTGTGATAGGGGCTGATGGTAAACCGATATTTGATCGCCCGATGTACCGTGAAGCACCACATGTGGTAAGCGTGGTATATGGTTACGATCAAGACAAAAACTGTCGTGTCGGCATCATCCGTCAGTCTCGGCCACACGCTGATGACCCTCGCCGTCCCGGGGATGATCATCCTCCGGTGGTATTCGGTGCAACGCCGATGGGATTTCGCGACAAGCTGATTAACAGCCTGAACTTCGAAACACCGCAGATGGCTGGTACGCGTGAGGTGGAAGAAGAAGCTGGTGCAACCACGGTAATCAAGGTCTCAACTCCTGAGTACCCGTGGGAAAATCCAGCACCAAGCTTCTGCGGTACCTGGGCCGATATGGTCTTCATCGAAGTTGATCTGCGAAGGATTGAAGCATTAAAAGCTGATCCGACGGAGCCAATCCACTCCGCTGAATACATCACGCTCGATGAGCTCATTGAGCGCATTGCATGTGGTGTGGATAGCCAGGGCGCGATGTATCGTGACTCCCGCAGCAACTCTGCGTGGATGAGCTTCATCGCCTGGAAGTTGCACGTCAACAAGACGTAACCGAAGAAACATCGGATAAGCGCGTAGAGGGAAACCTCTACGCGCTTTTCTGTTATTACATAGTGCCGAGATGATTGACGCAAGTATAAAAAGAGCATACTATTCTTTATATTATGGCACCTAAAAAATCTACTCCACCAAGTGTTCTTCTTGTGGGAGTAGGATATTTCGGACGCAATCATTTACAGGTTCTTCTTACACTAGAAAAGAAGAAGCTTATTGTACTTAAGGGTGCGGTAGTGCGGGATGAAAAAAAGGGTAAAGCTCTAGAAAAAGAGTTTGGAATTATCACCTACGGAACTCTGACCCCTGCTCTTTTGAAAAGTGTTGATGCTGTAGATATAGTAACTCCACCAGAAACCCATTTTGCTCTTATTAAAAAATGTTTACCGTATACGAATGTATTCGTTGAAAAACCAATAACCACAAAATCTAAAGATGCTCTTGTATTAGAAAAATTAGCTAAGAAATACAAACGTACACTTGCAGTAGGACACATCTTCCGTTATAACAACGTCACTGAAAAATTAAAGATTCTCCTAGATAAAAAGGGTTCCCCTAAAAAAATACACGGTGTATTCACGAATCCACTTTCTACGGACAAAGGAAGAGAGCCTTCACTTGAGATGATGCACCTTTTTGATATTGTTCATTATATTTTTAATAAAGATGCAGCACTTGTATCAGGAAGAAAACATGACCGCATCACTCACACACATGTACGATATGCGAAATTATGTGACGCACACTATGATTTAGGTTGGGTAGGAGACGTTAGAACTAGAACACTTACTTTTAAATATGAGAATGAAACAGTAGAGGTTAATTACATGACGGATGTCATCACTGTAAAAAAGGGACCTAATCTAAAAGTGCACACTGTAAAAGCTGATGAAAATCTAATACTTACAGAGCTGAAAGATTTTATTTCTACTCTTTCCACTAAGAAGGATACTAAAGCAACAGGAGAAATAGGTAGAAAGATGGTGGAAATAGGAGAACAAGCTATTCCAAAAACAAATAAGAAACCTCGTGTTGCAATTATCGGTGGTGGAGTCTTCGGTACAAGCGCTGCAGCTGAACTAAGTGAATTCTGTGAAGTGACTATTTTTGAAAAAAATAAAGACATCATGGAAGAAGGAGCTTATGTAAACTGTTTTAGACATCATGCTGGATATCACTACCCTAGAAGTAGTGAAACTGTTGTAGAAATTCAGAACACTAAAAAAGACTTCGAAAGTGTTTATGAAAAAGCAATTATTCGTTCATACCCAACATACTACGGAATAGCTCGTCATGGGTCACACTTTTCTGCTAAAGACTTCTTGGCATTTTGTGAAAAACATAATCTCAGTTATGCAAAATCAGGCCTTTCATCACACCTTCTTACTAAGAGTGAAATGGAACTTTGTATACAAGTAGATGAACCTGGATACCACTACGAAACTCTAAAGAAGATAGTGAAGGCACGACTTGCAAAGAAGAAAAGTATCTCCCTTATTTGTGATGCTACAGTACAGAAACTTGTTCTTAACAAGGACAATACTAAATCTGTACTCTATATCAAAAATAAAAAGAAAGTGGAGAAAAAATTTGATTTCGTTATTAATGCAACCTATGCGAATCTCAACCTTGCGACCACAAGCGCACTTTTCGAAAAGTCCCCTATTCGTATTGATCTTACAGAAGTATTAGTGATAAAACTTCCTATCGATCCAGTATCTATTACTGTCATTGATGGGCCATTCGCGACACTTATTCCAACAGGAAATAAACATGAATTCACCCTTTATCATGTTACAGAATCAATTCTTGATAGATATGTTCCTGCTGACGGTCTTATTAAGAAACGAAAAGTAATCGTTTCGAATCAAGAAGCTATAGTAAGAGAAAGTATGAAGTATTTTCCAATATTAAAAGAAGCTGTAATTGTAGAATCTAGAATTGTACATCGAGCAGTGCAAGCCAATAGAGAGCATGATGATTCTCGTGTGGTTGATCTTATTGATCACGGATTCGGATGCTGGTCAGTCTTAAGTGGGAAAATATTAACAAGTGTTTCGACCGGGAAAAAAATAGCTTCGATTATTAAAAAGACTACAGAGTAACTCCTACCTTTTTAAGAAGGTTATTTTTCAAAAAAGAATAGATGTCGTCTGTGTCTTCTTTTTCAAAGAACCCGAAAGTATAATGAAGGACAATGAATAAAACACAAGAGATTCCAGATGCTATTAATACCAATGGGAAATTAGTCACGAATGCTTTCAAGATAAACGTATCTATACAATAGACAACACTCGCAGTAACAAGGAGCTGTGAGAGTAATTTTATATAATGCATTCCTCGGAACGTAAGTTCTAGGTATGACTTCTCGGTAATGTAGAGTAGGTAGAAGTATGGAATGAGTGCGAGCAAGTAAGCCCAAGCAGCTCCTATGATTCCAAAATGTGGAAGTAACACTATAAGAAGCACACCATTAGTAATGGCCGTTACGATAGAGGTAATACTAAGGGCTTTTAATTTCCCTAATCCAAGCAGGAAGGTATTAAGTGGGTACATTACTGCGAGTATAAGATTAGTAAGTGAAAGTATAATTAATACCCCTGTCGCCTTTTCTGCGAGATCGATACTAATCCAAAACTTAAGCATCTCATATGCAAAAGCAATGAAAGTAATAGTGAGTGCGGTAGAAATAATAGTAATTAAACGCATTGAACGAATATATAGATTCTTAGTCATCTCTCTATTCCCTCCTCCTTCGAAATGAGCGGTCATTGGGAAAATAATGCTTGATAATGTTGTAGATAAATTAGGAATTTTATTTGTAATACCTCCTGGAAGAGAATAGTAGGTCAGGTTAGATGGACCTAAGAAAAGCGGAATAATCATGCGATCAAGATAGGTAAGTGATACGCCCGCTAAGTTGTTAAGGAAAAGTACTATTCCGAATTTATAACAACCAAGAGCTTCTTTTTTATTCCATCCATACAGATTTAAATACGGACGTTCATGAGTCTCCATGATGGTCGCTGTGTATTTCTTGTATATAAAATAAAAAATAAACATCAGTATGCTTTGCAGTAAAAATAATTCATTAATTGAACCATGCAAAACTGCAACAAGTAATATAAGGCTCTGTTGTAGAGTAATGAACACCATACCAATCTTGGCTCCAATATCAAAACGTTGATAAGCTGTTGGAATAATCACATGTATTGAATTAATACTACTAATAAAAAATAAAATACCTGCATATATAAATGAAGGTATGTATGCCTGATAACCTCCAGTTACATCTCCTGGAAAAGTAGCTAATCCTAAGAAGATAGAGCCAGCTATAAGAACTGCACCCACAGCACCTATACCGATTAGTAGCGTATTGGCTGTTTTAAATAATTCACGTAATCCATTAACATCATTACTTCCCCTACGCTCCGCAATGAATTTACTAATTGCGGTAGAAACCCCTAAATCAAGTAGCCCAGCTAAACTAATTAACGTATTAATAAAAATATAAATACCGTATTCCTTAATACCAAAACTTTTAACAATGATAGGAGTGAATATGAAGGCGATAATTATCGGCCATCCAAAAGAGAGTAAACTATAAAAGATATTCTTAAATGCTCTTTCTTTGGTATTCAGAATGTTCATATTCTTTATTATATAGCTTATTATAAATGCTAATCATAAAGTGTGCTAATAGATACAGAAAAACAAGAAAATGATAGAATATAAAAATAACCTATGAAATTCAGCATAATCACCCCAACACATAAACGTGTAGATAAACTAACGAGGGCTGTAGATTCAGTGCTACAGCAAGAATATAGCAACTGGGAAATGATTATTGTAAATGACTCACCGGAGGATGCTTCATACACTAACTTTGCATCTTCTATAACCGATAGGAGAATTAAATATTTTAATAATGATAAAAATCGTGGCGTTAATTACACTCGTAATTTCGCACTGGATTCGATATCTGATGATTCAGATTGGGTCGTGTTTTTGGACGATGATGATTACATAGCGAAAGACGCTCTCACAGCATTATCAAAGATACTCTCCACTCATCCTCATGTTAATTGGCTAGTTACTAATCGTGCATATGCTGACGGAACTCTTGTAACCCAATTCCCCAAAAATAACTCTTGGTATTCATACACGAGAGACTGTCTCATTTTAAAACGTTGCCGTGGTGATGTAACACACACAATAAAAACTTCTACAATTAAAAATATTCGTTTTTCTAAGGAAATCAAACAAGCAGAAGAGTGGATTTTTTATTACCAACTTGGTCTCCATGAAAAAATGTTCTATCATAACCACAACAGTACTATCACTGACGGATATGATGAAGTTAGCGGTCTTAATTTTAGAAAAAGAAGTGCGGAAGAACAATTACACACGATACGAGTTTTCATAACTGAAGGAAAGAAACTTGCCATTCTCTATCACCTAAGCTTTGTACTATATTTATGTATGCGCTTAGTACGAATACTTATTCGTCGCTAATTACTTCTTCGACTTAGTTTTTGATTTATTTTTAGCAATAAAATCTTTAATGTGATCTTTCAGACTGATTTTTGCTTTCCAGTTAAGCTCGCGCTGCGCACGCACTACATCCACAAGCGTATTCATTCTATTACCTCTTCTTTCTGGAAGCATGTGTATCTCTCCTCCGAACATGTTCGCTAAATCCAAAATACTATATCCTTCTTCGTGTCCTAATCCATAGTCATCTCCTTCACCTTTCTCTCCAACAAGAATAAGACCACGAATAATATCTTCCACGTGAGTAAAGTTTCTAATCTGTGTTCCTGGACTTACTACATTGAACGGCTTTCCTTCGATGTGATTTTCTTTGAAAATTCCTATAATTGTAGCGTAATCCCCTTTTGTAATTTCACGTGGGCCATAGACATTATAAAAATACGTTATTGCATACTTGAGGCCATACCACTGACTATAGTTACGTACCAGCTCAGTATTACTTGCTTTGGTCCACGCATAAGGACTTTGATCACGACTGATTCCTCCGTCTCCGAACTTAGTACTAGATCCAGCATAGACTAATTTCGCATTATAAGTACGGCAGAACTGTAATACTGCGAATGTTCCTACTTTGTTGTACTCCCACACGATATCCATATCATCGAAACTTTTTTCAACACGAGAATACTCACCGAGATGAAAAATAATATGCGGAATCTCTTTTACAAGTTTATGAATATCTTTGGTGTGACCTTTTATATATGTAACTCCTTTAACGTGATTTTCCTTTGATCCTGTGAAATAGTTATCAAGTGAGTAGACTTTATAACCACCATCTTTTACAAGTGCTTCTACTAAGTGTGAACCAATAAATCCTGCACCCCCTGTCACAAGAACAATTTGTCTTGGTTTTCTCTTGATGTCGCTTTTTTGGCTACTTGTAGTTTTTTTGGCTACTTTTGTAACTTTCTTAGTCTTGGTCTTAGTCTTGGTTGTCATATAAATACTCATGATACAGGAAATAAATAAACTATCAATAAGAAAATACTGTTTATTAATTACTACAAAACACATCGAGAATCCCGTCTAAAAAAACAAAAAGTAAAATATCGCAAATATAAACTTATGTGTTAAAATTAAAAGTACATGAAAAAAGCTATTATTACGGGTATTACAGGACAAGATGGTGCTTATTTGGCAAGACTTCTACTTAGCAAAGGTTACGAAGTACACGGCATTAAACGTAGAACATCTCTTTTTAATACTGCTCGCGTGGATGAGATTTATGAGGATCCACACCATAACCCTCGATTTAAAATGCATTTCGGTGATCTTACAGATACCGGTAGTCTTGTACAGCTCATACAAAAAATTCAACCAGATGAATTTTATAACTTAGGCGCTCAGTCGCACGTAAAGGTGTCTTTTGAAATTCCTGAATATACAGCAGATACCGATGCAACAGGAGTACTAAGAATACTAGAAGCAATTCGTATCTGTGGTTTAGAAAAGAAAACTCGTTTCTATCAGGCTTCCTCTTCTGAGATGTTCGGTAAAGTAATGGAAACTCCGCAAACAGAAACAACTCCTTTCTACCCTCGCAGCCCATATGGTGTAGCGAAAGTATTCGGATTTTGGATTACAAAAAACTATCGTGAAAGTTATGATATGTTTACCTGTAATGGAATACTCTTCAACCATGAAAGTCCAATACGCGGAGAAACATTCGTTACTCGTAAAATTACCCGTGCTGTCTCACGAATTAGTTTAGGACTTGAAGATACACTTTATCTTGGTAATTTGGATGCTAAAAGGGATTGGGGTCATGCAAAAGACTATGTAGAAGCGATGTGGCTTATGTTACAACAAGATACCCCTGATGATTATGTAGTGGCTACTGGAGAACAGTTTAGTGTTCGTCAATTCGTAGAATGGGCATTTGATCATGTTGGCACAAAAATAAAATGGCAAGGTAAAGGACTTAATGAAGTCGGTATCGATGAAGCTACTGGTAAAATTGTAGTGCGTATTGATGAACGCTACTATCGACCAGCAGAAGTGGAAACGCTCCTTGGAGATGCTTCGAAAGCAAGAAAAGTTCTTGGATGGACTCCCAAAATTTCAACGAGAGAACTACTTGATGAAATGATGGTTTACGATATTCAATTAGCAAAACGAGAGCAACATCTTATCGATGGTAACTTTAATATAGTTGTTGTATAACACATATGAAAAAAGATTCACTTATCTACGTAGCTGGTCACAATGGTCTTGTGGGTAGTGCGCTGGTAAGAAACTTGAAAGCAAAAGGGTATACCAATATTCTTACTAAATCAAGAAAAGAACTAGACCAATTAAATCAAGCTGATGTTAATGCATTTTTTGCAAAGTATAAACCTGAGTATGTATTCCTAGCTTCAGCTAAGGTTGGCGGAATAGTTGGAAACAAAATGAAACCTGCAGAATTCATTTATCAAAACCTTGTAATAGAAACTAATATCATTCATGCTGCACATGAAAATAAGGTTAAGAAACTTCTTTTCTTAGGGTCATCTTGTATTTATCCAAAACATTCACCTCAACCAATGACAGAAGATGTTCTTCTAACGAGCCCACTTGAGCCTACAAATGAATTCTATGCTATTGCAAAAATCGCTGGGCTAAAACTATGTGAAGCGTATCGTGATCAATATGGTGATAACTTCATTTCTGTAATGCCTACTAATCTCTATGGTCCAAATGACAACTACGATAGTGAAAGTTCACATGTGATTCCTGGAATGATTCGTAAATTCCATGAAGCAAAAGTAAATAAATCCCCTAGTGTGATTCTCTGGGGAACCGGATCTCCTATGCGTGAATTTCTCTATTCTGATGATATGGCGGATGCATGTGTCCATTTAATGGAAACATATAACGAACGAGGACATGTAAATATCGGCACTGGCGAAGATATTACCATCAAAGAACTTGCCGTGACTATTCAAGCTGTTGTTGGCTATGAAGGTGATGTCGTTTTTGATACGACCAGACCTGATGGAACTCCGCGCAAGCTTCTTCATGTCGAAAAACTTCATTCTCTTGGATGGAAACACAAAACATCCTTTCATGACGGAGTACGCATGGCATACGCTTCATTCTTGGAAGAATTGAAAGAGGGCCGCGCTCGTGGAGTCTAATTACAACTTACTTAAAAATTTCTTGAACCAAGAGCTAACACCTTTTGTTTCTTGATTTTTAATTGGGGTAGTGGTTGATACGACCTTACTTTCTACTGGGGCCTTTTTATAAACGACTTTATTTATAGGTGAAGGAGATATTACTTCTGTATTGTCACTACTTTTATGTAGTGGAGTAGTTGATGCGACGTAACGTAACATTTCTACCCTGTCTGGATATAAGAGTTTAATAGTTGATGTTGGAGTGATTATTGTAGTATCAAAACCAAGTGAAGCACCTGCAAATCTGACTTTTTGTTTACCCATAAGAGTTGTATTTCTAGGTAACTGGAATGGTCTTCCGTTAATATCAATAAACCAGTTCGAAAGATCAACCTCATAGAGGCTACTGTTACTTATTTCTATATAATTTTTGCCCACGATAGCACCAACATCACTTATAGATAATTCTGGAGCAATCACTTTTACTTTGGTTTTGGCGGTTGCAATTGCACCATCGGCGCTGACTTCAACAATAGCTACATATACACCTGGATAGTGATAGTGGTATCCAACTGATTTTCCTTTTCGTGTTCCTCCATCCCCAAATGACCAAGTGAACTCAGCATTCTCTGGTACCTTCTTCCCTCCAATTGAGGCCCTCGCCGTAAATTCTGCATCAGCACCAACCATTACTACTTTTTCATTTACGGTAGATACATTAAGGTCAGTACTTGGTGCGCTAATACTAGCTAGTGTTACTAAAGGAGGAGCGGGCTGACTAATCTCAGTTCCATTAGTTGATGCAGTATTCGGTGGAGTAACTGCCTGAGTAAAGCTTTGTGACG
Organism: uncultured Candidatus Saccharibacteria bacterium; assembly: GCA_964455195.1. Taxonomy (GTDB): domain Bacteria; phylum Patescibacteriota; class Minisyncoccia; order Phycocordibacterales; family UBA5272; genus UBA11704. Next base: position 8,603 of record CAYVUY010000003.1, on the reverse strand, counting down.
AGGCGACATTTGCTGCCCCTGGAGTTTTTTCTCCACGTAACCAAATGCCATCTAAGAAGCTAAGTGTAGTTCCATCATCTTGCCCACCAAGTGATGGAATATAGGTAAGTGAATCCTGAATAGACCCACTTCCATTTTTCATTGCTAGATATTCTCCTCCATTAGAAAGAGAGAATGATGCCTTAATGAGAATTCCTTGGTATGTAGGATTATCCTGCAAGAATCTCGCTGGGTTATTTGAAATAACAGCATATCCCCCTACTGGTACGGTTAATGTTCCTTGAGCAGCTGTTAGTCCATGATTAGTATTGGCTTCAAAAAATTTCCAAGAAGTTAAATCTAGTGTGTCGTTAGTATTATTAAGAACTTCTATCCATTCACGATCAGTATCTGAACCTTCCGGGTCGTACATGACTTCATTAATAATAAGAGCGCTTGTTGTTGTGTGTAAAAATAAGAATAAGAAAAATATAAATACAAGATTATTTCTCGTCTTCATAAATAAGAGATCTTAATTTATCTTCTGGAACTTCTCGTACTGAAATTCTAGTACTGGTGGATGGTTCTGTTTCTACTTTTTTCTCATCTATTTTTAAAGACTCTGTCTTTTCTCCTTTTGTAACTAGATTATCTTGTAACGCTTTAGCTAATGCATCCTTAAGAGACATGCCTGGTTTTTCATCAAATAACGGTTTCTCTACTTTAGTAGGTGTAGCATCTTTACGATATGTATCTTGTCTTGGTGCAGAGTCTCTACGAGCGCTAGAATTCCCCTCTTTCTTATACTCTTTCTTTGGGTATGTATCAGTTACCCTTTTCTCTTCCTTTTTTGGAGATGGGGAAGGTGTTGGAGCATCTTGCTTACTATCAGCTGGAGTGCGTAATACTTCTGGCTTCTTAATTGGTTCATACCAAAGACTAATTTCTTTTTCTACTTCTGTCTTAGAGCGACCGTACTTCTTACGAGAATATTCAATAACATTATTTGCAAATGATCTAGGGAGTGGGTTAGCTGGAGGAAGAGCTCGCGCTGAGAATGGATGTGACCCTACTCCATCAATCATGAGGCGAATATACATCTGATACGCTGAGAGATTCACAATATCATCCATGGTGAAATACGGAGCAAACTCTTTCTCGAAAATTTCAGCATCTGTTGCACCCACACGAAATGTAATCATTGTACCTACGTTACCGAATACTGCTGATTTAACGTCATCTGTCATTTGGTCTACATACTGGTGCGCAACAGTGAGAGCAAGCTTGTACTTACGTGCTTCTGATAAAATATCAGCGAATGTTTCATTGGCGAAGTTTTGGAATTCATCTACATAAAAATAAAATGGTGGTAGACTTTCAAGTCCATATGGACCAGCATCTGCTCGTGCCATAGCAGAAAGATAGATTTTAGTAATAAGCATTGCTCCGATAAGATTCGCGTTCCCTTCACCTACTTTTCCTTTGGAAAGGTTGATAATAAGAATTTTCTTATTATCCATAATGTCACGAATATCGAAACTAGTATGTTCTTGTCCGATGATATTTCTAATAAGTGGGTTTGCTATGAACTGACCAATTTTATTTTGAATAGCAGGAGCCGCTTCCTGTGCGAAACGCTCTGAATAATTCGCATACTCAACAAGCCAGAAATCCCGCACAGTTGGGTCTGTTACATTACTTACAATGAACTTACGATACTCCTTATCAGTTAGCATACGATTAACACCAAGAAGAGTTTGTCCTTCATTTTCAAGAAGGGCCAAAATAATATTATTCAAAATATATTCCATTCTAGCTGAAAACGTTCCCTTACCATCAGCATCAATGAATGTCTTTTTAAAAGCTGACATGAGTCCGTTGGCGACAAGATAACGTTTAGAAGGTTCTACCTTTTCAAGCATGTTGAGTGCTACTGGTTGATCTGTATCAAATGGTGCAAAATACACCACATCATGCACGCGGTGTTCAGGAATGAAATCAAGCAGCTTCTCAGCAGTAGTACCGTGTGGATCTATGAAAGCCACACCTTCACCATTAGCAATATCTTGTATTGCTAAATTTTCAAGCATGGTTGATTTACCCATACCGGTTTTACCTATGATATAGGTATGTCGAGTACGGTCTTTTTCTTTTATACCAAAGGTAAGTTGTTTATCACGATGATCAACTTTACCAATAAAGGTAATTTTCTGAGGATCCATATATAACGCTAAGTATATAGTTTATAAGTAGTAGTTACTAGTTGATAGAGATGTAACTACTGACTTACTTTCAACGCTCCTACAGTGTAGGTATTCGCTGGGTCCCAAAGCATCCAAGAATTAATTCCAATCTTTTCACCTGCGTCTATCTGAGCACGCACCATTTCTTTCGTATATGTTGCACCCATATCAAAATCTTGATACCAAGGTCGTAACTTAGCTCGCACTGTACTTGTTGATTGTGATGTTGAACTTGCAACCTCATCTGCGATGACAATACCTGCTTTCATTGCATATGAAATTACTTCTGCAGGGTGAACAGCTGGATTTTTGAACCCTGCTGTGTTGGCATAAAAATGTGATGGATATACCATTGGAGCTATGAAGTCGAAGTATTCTAGTCCATCATGTAAATCCTGACCAAGCACTGGAATATCAGCCTTGGTAAGCATAATAATACCGAAGAGGTCTCCAGAAACCGGAATATTATCTTTATGTAATTCTTCAGTAATATATTTATAAAACTCTTTCACAATACCTCTCTTATCCCCTATCGCACGAGCACCAGAAACGGGGAAAGACATAAGTGAAAGTTCTCCGTCTGTAGGGAATCGAATATAGTCCAAATTAATTTCATCAAACCCTCGACTGTAAGCTTCTTTAGAAATTCCAAGAATATACCCCCACATTTGTTTAGAACCAGTATCAATCCATGGCACCCCTTTGTGGTCACGCCACACTTCGCCAGTTTTTTTATTTTTTACAGCAAGTTCAGGATGCTTTTTTACATAAAAAGGATCTTGGAATGCCGCTACTCGTGCTATCACATAAATATTCTTTTCGTGCAATTCATAAAGTAACGCATCTAAATCTTTAATGCGACCATCCCATGATACTAATCCTGTATTGTCTTTCACATCTATCACAACTGCATTTATTTCTGTGGTATCTATAAGCTTAATGATTTTTTCTCGTACCGATGGTGTACCCGCAACCCACGAAGACATGTATACCGCTTTAACATGCTCTGGTGTATCAATGTGACTTACTGGATATGGATTCGATACTTCTGTAGGTGAAGAGGTGGCATTATTTTTAGCTTCCTCGGCTTCTTTTTTTGCTTGATACTCTTGTACTTTCTTTTGGGCAGTTTCTAACTTACTTGGAATTGTTTTTGCTATTTGTGCTGCATCATACGTTGCGTGACCGAAACGTTTAATATATCTTTCATAGCCATCAACACCTATATAAAAAAAGGATACTACGAGAAACGTTATGAGAGCTGCAAACCCTTTCATGCTGGATTTTGTACTACCTTGGTAATATCAGGATGGGTATGAGTAGTTGTGTGTGTATGAGTAGAGACTTGAGCATCTACATCATATTCAGTCTTATGCTTCTTATAAAGAGGTACTGTAGAGAGGTACAAAATGACAGCGAGTGCAATAAAAATTATTTCTTTAAATACTGTCGGTAGGTAAATCCAAGGTGAAATGAAAAGGATAAAAGCGATAATTCTTTGTGTACGGGTAGATGACATATGGGGATAGTATACATCAAAATAATAAGGAGTGAAATGACTCGAAGTAATAAGGAGTTTGGCGACTTTATTATTTTAGACTTCACATTGTAACCAATGGAAAGTAACTACTATTGCTTGAAACTTATGGTAAAGTAATAACCCTCTAAGCTAAGTTATTTAAGGTCTTTCTACAATCACTACGAACTCCCCTCGTATCTTATCTTTATTATTCTCGTAGTACTTTTTAAGCTCTTTTGCGTTTCCTCGTACTGTTTCTTCATGCATTTTGGTAAGTTCTCGGGCAATAACAACACGTCTTGTAGCATCTAAGATTTCACTTAATTTTTCAAGAGTTTTTTCTATGCGATGTACTGATTCATAAAATACAATTGTTCGTTTACTCTCAGCTATTTCTTTAAATAACGTTTCGCGTCCTTTCTTGTGTGGAAGAAATCCTAAGAATGTGAACTGACTAGTATCTAATCCAGATGACGAGAGTGCGGTCGTAAGTGCTGACGGCCCTGCCAAAGCTATAACTGATTCATCTCCAAATTCTTTTCTTACAGCGTCCACAAGGACCATTCCAGGATCTGATATTGCAGGGGTACCAGCATCAGTTACTAATGCAATAGAATTTCCTTCTGCCAAAAGAGTTAGCGCTTTCTCTAGTGTCCCCTTTCCACTTTGTGCATAGAAAACACTTGTCTTATTTTCTATTTCATATTTCTTAAGAAGCTTCTGTGTAACAGAAGTATCTTCACATAAAACTAAATCCACTTCTTTTAGCACTCGAATAGCTCGAAGCGTCATATCTTCGAGATTTCCTATTGGTGTTGGGACTATGTAGAGTGTGCCGTTCATAGGTTTGATACTATCAGAAAATAACAAGAAATGTAAACATTTCGACATTATTTTCGTGTATCCAGCTTTGCGGTGGTAGCAGAAAATAACAAGAAATGTAAACAGTGCTCTCTACTTTCTTTATTCGACCCCGCCACGGTAATTAAAAAACAGAAAACGCGATCCTCCGGTTCGCGTTTTGTTTTGTGTTCATTGCGGTCGAGTAAACGGAATTTCACTTCCAAGAAAAATTGTTACCAGAGGAGTGACTTCCTCAACCACAATAAAACTAGGTTGACCTGTAACGTATTGATTAATGGAGCCCTCGTTTTTCTCCACTTCGTCACAAATCGCTAAAAAAATAATGGTGTAATTAATTGCCTCTTGCTCAGAACAGTTCCCGAACTGAGACTGAACGATGGAAATATCGTGAAGATAGCTATCGAAAGCAACCAGGCTGATTCCGTAATCATTCTGATTGCCCTCCTCTTGAAACTGAGGTAGCTGGTAGTTCTTTACCACCTCGCAAAAGTTTTGCTCTTGCCCACCGTAAGAAAACATTACAGTTAGTGGTTGGGAAGAAGAGTACAGAAAATACTCGGCTAACTTTCTCACACCCTCCTTAAGGACCGTAGCGAACCTGCCATCAATACTCGGATCAAGAAAGCTCACCTTGAGAATCATCTCAAGGAAAATAACTTGACTGTAGGTCAGTTTGTAGGTCCTCATAACATCGCCAGTAGCGGAATCAAGTATCATCGCAACCTCGCAAAGTTAGTTATATATCTAAAACAACAAGCACTTAAAATAAGTATAGTGGTATACGGTCTATTTCACAAACTGCACTTCTTGCTCTAATGTTATGCCTGTTTCATGTTCGATAAGATAAACAATATGTGCCGCTAATTTCTGCACTTCCTCAGCTTTTGCTTTACCATAATTAACAATTACTAAAGCTTGATCTTTCCATATCCCTACATTTCCAATCTTTTCTCCTTTCATACGTGCAACATATTCTATAAGCCACCCTGCTGGAATTTTATATCCTTCTCCATCTTTAAAATAAACCAAATTTGAATATTTAGCTTGTAAATGAAGGAACTGACTCTCACTAATGGTGGGGTTTTTAAAAAACGATCCGCAGTTAGGGTTCTCTTTATAATCAGGGAGTTTCGAGGTTCGTGTAGCAATTACCAAATCACGAATATCTTGTATAGAAACATTTTCTTTTTCTTTCAAAGTATCTAGTGGTCGATACGTTACGTGAGGCTTTGGAAGTTTTGAAAGAATAAGTGTTACTTCAGTGATAATATATCTTCCATTACTTTTTTTAAATAAAGAATCCCTATAACCAAAATCACATGCTGATTTACAGAAGGTAGAGAACTTTTTCTCGTGTGTATCATACACACGTACTGATTCACACACTGAAGAAAGTTCAGCTCCGTATGCTCCAATATTTTGTACTGGCGCTGCCCCAACAGTACCCGGAATAAAAGAAAGATTTTCAATCCCCCACCAGCCTTCATCAACAGTGCGCTTAACAAGCTCATCCCATACTTCGCCAGCTCCACAACGCACCCGCACAGAAGATAGATGATCTTCGACATAAATGCCTTTATATGCGATAGAGATAATTAAAAGATTTTCTAATGTGTCAGCAAAATAGGTATTGGTACCCTCGCCACGAATATGTATTCTTAACCCTTTATTTTCAGCATAGGAAAGTGCGTCAAGTAGTTCTACATCACTAGAAACCACCGTATGAGAGGCTATTCCGCCCACCTTAAGGGCTGAAAGCTCTTCTCCACTTTCAGTCTCAATTCGTATCATATACCCCTATCATACTAGAATTTTCAGCACTTTGCAGATTTGACGATATAGATAAATGATGCTATTATACACAGTATAAGCTACAGCTTCTAAGATGTGTAAACATCTAGAACCCAAGGGCTTATTTTTGTTCATTAAACGTTTGGAGGAATTCCATGATAGTGACTTGGAAAACACCCGGGGGCAAACCAAAATTTGATAGCCCTCAAATAGTACGTCCGCGCTCACGCGCAAGCAATGCCCAGCCAACAACTGCCGGTCATCGCCTGCGCTCCGGCCAAAGAAAAACTGGTGGGGAAAGTATGACCCACATGTTCTGATGCGTGCATCAGAACAAACCCCGCGCCTTGGCGCGGGGTTTTTGTATCTTTACTTACTATTAGGAATACCATCCATCGTGCGCGAACCAAGATTCGAACTTGGGACCGCTCGAGTATCAGTCGAGTGCTCTACCAGCTGAGCTATTCGCGCACGATGGAAACTATTTTTATACACAATAAACGGCACGTATTACAATGCGTCAGCTGTACTTTTCACCTTCTAGTCCAAGACATGGATTTGTTAATTCAGGCTTCAAGTATATCGAGGTCAAGCCTCTCAAGCTATTCGCGCGTATGTCATGAAATACTAGCATAAATAGAGCAAAATTAAAACCTCCACTTTTATTTATATCCCTTATTTACTTTTTTATTCCAAAAAGGTAGTGTTTAGAAGAACAACCTTTGACCAACAAACTTGGAGGCCACAATGCCTATCGACTCAATCGTACCGAAAAAAGGAGAAGTGTTTTTCATACTCCCCATCGGGGAGATGACCACAAATGCCTTACGTGAAGAACTAAGAGAACGCCAATTGGATCAAGAACCAGTGAATCGTATCTGTTCCAAACGGGGCAAAATCAGTGTTTTCGAAACCCCGTCATTCCTCGTCGACTATCTTCGTACGAATCCGACGTGGACGAATCACAAGTTCGTCATCTACCACGAAATCGACGGTGTGTTCTCCTTGTGGGAACCAGAAAAAGGTATCCGACGTCCGCCATTTACGAAGGGTGATGAAAAGGTTCCGGTCAGTTCTTTCAAAACACCCGCCCAAAAAATCAAAGGCAAAAACCTCGGTCGAAAGGATACAACATGACGAAAAGTCTACTGAGGTTTTATGTTGACTTCATCACAGAACCAACAGAAAGCCTCACCCCAAATAAAACTGCACGCGTACGTAAAAGAGATATTCTCGAATGCCGGAGTCTCGCGGCTCGCATTGATGGGGTGACGCGCATACTCCATGAACTACCGTTTAGTCTTTTCTTGCAACTCGAAGAAGACGGCGGAACCATGGAAGGTAGCCGGTGTAATTTTTATGAAGACACTGGACCCAACACGGAAATCACGCCGTATGAAAAACCAACCTCACGAAGGCCTGTGCTGGAACTTCACGAGCTTGCGGTCACAGATGAAGATGGCGGACTGAGCACGAAAATCGAACCGAATGAAAACCTAGCCTCTCGACGACCTGCAACAGCACTTCCCGAGCTTGCGGTCACAGAAGACAAGAAGGTGTACGTAAAAAAAGTAGTGACATACGCCATTCGAGTTCGTGAGTATCATCAACGAACACTCCATGAGATAGCGGCACGACATGCTCTTGTGGTTCAGAAGTTAAATCTTGGGTTAACAGAACATCCGCATCACACCTCTACTGTTGTACTGGCGAAGAATCGAAGGCAAGGTCTTGCATTCATTCATGACCGCAACATGCCCGAGAAAACACGTAGCACCTACGAGTTTTTCATACAGACCGACGAAGGAGCGAAGTGGCACAACTGTACCAAAATGCTACGCCCTCTCCCTGTCAAACCAGTACGTCTGCATCCTGGCGAAAAGAAATCCTGACTCTATCGGTGACAAAAAGACCCCGCGAACTTTCGTTCGCGGGGCATTTTTTTAGAGTACTTAAAAATTAAATATTGGAAATATATAACACAATGTTGCGAGCGCAACTAACTTTATTTTGTCACGCTCAATTGCGACTTGCGACTTTTGTTCAGTTACGCTTGAACGCGAATAGTGTTGAGGATCACTATTAAGTCCTAAATCTCTTTAAAAAGATTTCGACAAGATGTAACGCACCATACTAAGTATGGATTGCGTACACGATTTCACATTGAATTAATCCACGACCAGCTTCCGCTAGCCGTGCCTTGTTAC
>CAYVUY010000002.1:34639-45116 GCA_964455195.1 uncultured Candidatus Saccharibacteria bacterium | reverse complement strand
CTGTAATACCCCTCCCTCAGGCAATAAAGCCAGAAGCCCGTTTCGACGGGCTTTTCGTTTACTCTTTTTAAAACAAAAGTTCCCAATACTGCTTAGAATGGGAACTTCAAACGTTACGGATATTTCTGATTTCTGTTTTTTGTTTAAATCCACACGAACGGCAGAAAATGCTAACCTCTTCTTTTTTCGGAGCCGGCCTTTCTTTCTCCGGAAGGTGTAGAACTTTTTTGTCTTCGATGGGTTTCCGCTCTTCGCGCAGGCGCTTTTCCTTACACTTGGGACATCGGTTAAGCAGCCTTACTTTGATGGTGTGCTGACTGGGGTGTGCCATACCTCACTCCTGTAGAGAACGTATTGCCAATATACTACCTATACAGAGATAAAAAGTCTATATCCTTAAAAATCAATTATTTCACCAAAGATTCCGTATCTTTAAAATTAATAGAAAGAAGCTTAGATGCTCCGTCAGCACCAATAGTAATACCATATAACATATCGCAGTGACTCATGGTTTCACGATTGTGAGTAATAACTAACAACTTACTATTCTTAGCAAGACGAGTAAGTAGAATTCCATATTTCTTGGCATTACTCTCATCAAGAGCAGCGTCTGTTTCATCGAGAACCATAAATGGTGGTGGAGCTATCTGACTCATAGCAAAAGAAAGCGCGATAGAAGTAAGAGCCTTCTCACCACCTGAAAGCAGTGCCAAGTCTTTCACTCGTTTCTCTGGGAGACTTACTTTAATATCTAATCCGGTTTCAACTTCTCCTTCATCATCTGTTTCACTTATTATTTCAACTGATGCCTTACCACCCTTAAACACCTCACCGAACATTTCATTGAATCCATGAGAAACTTGCTTAATACCTTCGGTGAAAGAATTGTTAATATGTTGTTCCAACTCTTGTACAAGACTCAGTAATTTCTCTTCAGAAGATTTTACGTCTTCTAATTCCTTTGCTAGATATTCGTCGCGCGCTTTCAAGATATCATATTCTTTGTGAAGTTCTGCACCATTTGAAACACCTGCATCTTCTATGCGAAGCTTACTGCGCTCAAGTGCACGCAAAGTAGCAATTCTGTCATACCCTGTGTCTATATTATTTTCTTCATATACCGTATCGTATACTCTCACTCCAGCAAGAATGACGCACTCTTTCTCGAGTAGCTCCAGTGCATCTTTTCTACTTCTGTATCTTTCTACCAATAATTCCTGTTCACGAAGCTGGGCTTTTAATTCTCCTTGTCTAAAGATAAGGTCACGCTTATGTTTCTCATCTTCAAAGCGCTTATTATGTGAAAGTGTAATAGCTTCTTCGATATGAATAAGTTCTTCTTCTAAGGTTCGTATTTCATGGAGTGTTGTCTTTTCTTTTTCACCATAGGCATTTAATTCTTCGTCTATATGATGAAGTCTCTCACTCATATCACGAACTCTTTGTGGAACTTTACTTCCACTTCCAAATACATTCTCCACTTCTACACGTAGTCTGGCCACAACTTCTTTCGCATGACTCACATTACCTTCACGTAGTAACGTTTCGGCTTGATTACACAAATCTATAAGCGTTCCTCGTGCTATCTGTACATTATCTATTGTGTAACTCTCAGTATTTTCTTTCTTTCCATTAACTTCACGTTCAATGAAAGCTTTCTCTGCTTCTAATCTCCCCATAATACGCGAGAGTTCATCTTTACTATGTTGAGCACTATTAATTGCTACTTGTACTTCGCGTTTACGAGTAATTTCTTTCGATGTGGTAGTATCTGTTGTTACTTCACGAGCAATTTCTTTATCAAGAGACTGTAAAATAAGTGTAAGAGCTTTTGGTTCACCTCGCTCTTCTATTTCCATCTGCATCTGATGAATTTCCTTCTTTTCAAAATGTGCATATCTTACGTAGAGTCGAGCTAATTCTTCTTTTTCTTTTTCTAATTTTTCTAACTTATTTACTTCACGTTGAAGGAAAGAAAGTTGAGGAGCAATTTCTTTACGAAGAAGATCTACTTCTCGCATATGGTCCTTAGTTTTGTCTAACTTACGTTCACTTTCTTTTAGACGAATATGATAAATACGAAGTCCGAGAGCGTCTTCTAGTAACTCCTTTCTATCTTTCGGACGGGCCATAAGTATACGGTCAGCTTCACCTTGGCTTATGATGAGGTGCGACACACTTCCTATACCACCTAAGGCAAGTAACTCGTGTACGTCTTTTAATCTCACCTTCGCACCATTAATGGTATATTCACTACTGCCATCTGCATACAGAGTTCGGGATAAAGTGATTTCATCATAAACAAGAAATGTTGCCATGTCCCCCTCGAGAGCACCAGAATGCTTCTTTTCTCTATTATCCAAAATAAGTGATACGGTAGCTTTGGATACCGCTGAGAGTTGTGAGCTACCCTTATACAGAAGATCTGTTGTAATCTTCCCACGCATACTCTTAATAGATTGCTCGCCCAAAACGAAACGTATCGCCTCTGCGACATTACTCTTACCACTACCATTTGGTCCGACAATACCCGTCACATTGTGTGTGACTTCAATAGAAGTTTTTTTGGCGAAGGATTTGAATCCTGAAAGTGTGATGTGCGAAAGACGCATAGAGAATAGTTACCAAAAGTGTAGCATACAAAGCACATGATACACTGGGTAAATTATGACAATCATACATTCAATTATCTTAGGAATTATTGAGGGGCTTACAGAGTTTCTTCCAGTGTCTTCTACTGCTCATCTCATTATTGTTTCTAAGCTTTTGTCTCTTACCCAGACAGATTACATGAAGCTTTTTGAAATCTCCATACAGGTGGGTGCGATAGGTGCAGTTGCAGTAACATATTTCAAAAAATTCTTTAATATAGAGTTACTAACGAAACTAGCAGTAGCATTCATTCCTACAGGTATCGCTGGATTAGTTCTTTACCCACACCTAAAAACATTTTTTGAAAATACATGGATTATCGTTTTTACTCTTGGTGTTGGTGGCGCACTCATTATTATTATTGAAAAGTGGTATATGAGGAAATTCACGAATAACACAGTCAGTGCTCATGCTCCCCGAGAAACTGTTACCTTTAAAGACGCCTTATTTTTGGGTCTTTTTCAGGCGCTTGCCATAATACCGGGAACATCTCGCTCTGGAGCAACTATTATCGGAGGGCTTCTCTTGGGTCTTAAAAGAACTATTGTTACTGAATTCACCTTTCTTCTAGCAGTGCCAACTATGGTGATTGCTACACTCTATAGCTTTTATAAAAATCGTGAACTACTTGGAGGTATTGATTCTTTCTTACCTATTATTATCGGAATACTTATTTCATTCTTCGTGGCACTTGTGGTTATACGTTACTTCTTGAACTATATCCGTAAGCATTCTTTCGAAGTGTTCGGATGGTATCGTATCGCACTTGCTATCGTGATAGCAATGTTGATTATATAAACAAAACTCGGCATTCCTGCCGAGCTTTATATTGCCATTTAATTGGCTGGTCACAGGTAGGGTGGCGTGTAACCTGCATAACCTTTCGGATGTACCCTGCGAAGATGGGCTTTCCGTGTTTCACCAGCGTTCTTACGAGCGCTACGTCTTTTCAGGCGAAGCCGGTGTAGCCGATTTTTCCTTGGTTCATTCTTTGAAAGACGGCTTGGATTTGATGCCTTTTTCTTGGTCACGTTGCCTCCTTAACGGTTTGCGTGGATTGAACTACTAGAACATACAGATGCACTCTATACCATTAGAAAAATAATTACAAATTTCTTTATATCTTAAAGACCTTTTCTCCGTGTAAATTTCACCTTAGAAAGCTCGCGTTCTATCTGAGATTCGAAACTTCCGAATGACATCTCATCTGCTTTTTCATGAGCAACATCACGTGCACGAGCAAGTGCCTCAGCGCGTAATTCTAAATCTTTCCCATCCACTTTCTCTACATCTTCAAGCAAGATAACTACTTCAGAAACTCCATTCTTGTGAGGCTCTACATGAACAACACCAGAAGACACTGCATATACGTGTTCTTCTTCACCATTTCTTACTGTGAGTGCTCCATGCTTAATAGGAGAAACAAGAGGAATATGTTTATTCAAAATAGTAATCATTCCAGCAGTAGTAGGCACGCTCACGTTATCAACGAGAGAGTCACGTATGACAGAAGTTGGAGTGATTAATTTTAATTTAAACATTCTTTTGCTTTGCTAATACATCATCAATAGATCCACACATATAAAATGCACTTTCTGGTACATCATCATACTTGCCTTCTAGAATTTCTTTGAAACTTCTTACGGTATCCTCACGTTTTACATAAATACCTTTCGCTCCTGTGAATTGTTCTGCCACGAAAAATGGTTGTGATAAGAACTTCTGGATACGGCGAGCGCGCCCTACTGTTTTCTTGTCTTCGTCAGAAAGTTCATCCATACCCAAGATGGCAATGATATCCTGAAGATCTTTATAGCGCTGAAGAACTTTTTGTACTCCACGAGCTGTATTGTAATGATCTTCTCCCACGATGTCAGCGTTTAAAATAGTAGAACTAGAATCAAGTGGGTCCACAGCTGGATAAATACCAAGTTCAGAAAGTGGGCGTGAAAGTACTACTGTTGAATCAAGGTGAGAAAATGTTGTTGCTGGTGCTGGGTCAGTAAGGTCATCTGCTGGCACATACACTGCTTGCACTGATGTAATAGATCCATTCTTAGTTGAAGTAATACGCTCTTGTAGTTGTCCCATTTCGGTAGCAAGTGTTGGTTGATACCCCACTGCTGATGGCATACGACCTAAAAGAGCTGAAAGTTCAGAACCAGCTTGAGTAAAACGGAAAATATTATCAACGAAAAGAAGAATGTCTTTATTCTCTTCATCGCGGAAATATTCAGCCATAGAAAGAGCAGAAAGTGCTACACGAGCACGCGCTCCTGGCGGTTCATTCATCTGTCCGAAGACAAGTGCAGTCTTATCAAGTACTCCGGACTCTTCCATTTCACGATATAAATCATTCCCTTCGCGTGATCGTTCTCCAACACCAGCAAATATTGAGTATCCACCGTGTTCTGCTGCGATGTTACGAATGAGTTCTTGAATCACCACAGTTTTACCCACCCCCGCTCCTCCGAAAAGCCCCACCTTACCACCTTTAAGAAATGGACAGATAAGGTCGATAACCTTGATACCGGTTTCGAGAACTTCTGCCTTCGTACTTTGCTCATCAAATGGTGGAGCTTCGCGGTGAATAGAATATTTTTTCTTTGCTACTGGATTAGGTTTCTTATCAATTGCATTACCAACAACATCAAACATTCTTCCAAGAACAACATCCCCTACTGGAACTGAGATTGGGCAACCTGTATCTGTTACTTCCATACCACGCGAAAGTCCGTCAGTACTGCTCATCGCAACTGCACGTATGTCATTGAAACCTAGATGTTGCGCGACTTCAAGTGTGAGTAGGTCATTTCCATTCTGTACATGAAGAGCATTACGAAGAGCTGGTACTTCGCCATTAAATGCTATGTCTACTACTGGTCCGATAATTTGTGTGATTGTTCCTTTCATGTGTTTGTTGTTAGTAATTTTATTAATAATTGTTCCTCGATTATGGGGTTATTCCGAGTAATGTTTGTAATGTTTGTTTGGCGACATCATCCGTAGCAGCCTTTTCCAAATATGGGAACAAATCTTTATTCCTTGCTTTTGGATTATTTCTAAATTCAATGAACTCATCGAAGGTAACGAGAGTTGTTTCTATTTTTTCTCCAGCATCCAAACTCTGCTCAGCTACCTTTTTACAATTACGTGCAATGTAGAAATGATTATTCCACTCAATTTTTGCAGCACCTAAAATATCTGATACGAACCATAATTCCCAATCATCAGATGCGTAACCAGTTTCTTCTAACAATTCGCGCTTTGCATTGGTAAGCATATCCGTTCCATCTTCTGACATTCCCCCTGGTAGCGCCTTAAAGGGTGCCCTGCCTGGTTGTTCTTCATTATTAATAATTATTTTGTTATCAACAACTGCGATTACTGTTACAGCATCATTTCTCTTAATAGCCTCAAATGTTGCAACAGATCCATCAAACATTTCTTGATCCCAATGATAGACATGGTGAAGTACCCCTTTGAAAACTAATCTTGCATTGTCTGGAATTTTCTTTTTCATACTTATGCTGATTGAGCCATGGCTCCACTTACGATTTCTGATATTTCTTGTGTTACTGCCGCTTGACGAGCACGGTTAAAGTAAAGTTTAAGATTATCCTGTAACTCGCCAGCACTATCTGTCGCATTCTTCATAGCGAACATGCGAGCGCTGTGTTCACTTGCATATGCTTCAAGAATCACACCATAGATTATGTTGTGTATCATCATTGGGATGATGGAAGTAAGCACTTCACCCTGTCCAGGTTCATAAGTGTAAAGTGTTTCTTTAGTATTATGAATATCTACTTCAGATTCAAAAGGAAGAAGGGGTACATATGTTGGGGTAAATATAGTAGCAGAAGTGAAGTGAGTATAAAGAATTTTTACTGCACCTACTTCTTTATTTAAATACCACTCTATAATCATCTTCGTAAGTACTCGTGCTTCACCTTGAGAAAAGGTTGGTGTAATAAATGACGCTTTTACTTCTAAACCTAGTCGCTTCGCGATTTTTTCTGCGAACTTCCCTACCGCGATAACTTTTAAATTCTTGCGACGATTATCAGTGTATTCTTCAATTAGCTTACGGTATACATTGGTGTTATATCCCCCACAAAGACCTTTATTTGAAGCTACGATAATAAGTAGTTCTTCTTCTACATCATTATGTTTAATAAGTGGATGTGAGATAAGTGGGTCAAAAGAAATATTTTTCAAAATATTCTGTGCTTCGCTATGGAATGGGCGAAGTAACACAGCACTATCAATAGCTTTCTTCATTTTTGCAGCAGAAACCATTTCCATGGTTTTGGTGATTTTTTTAATACCACCAACACTCTTGATTTTTTGTTTAATTGCCTTTGTTTGCATGATGCTCATTAAAGTACACAAGCGCGCTCTTAAGCTTCGCCTCTAGTTCATCTGACCAATCCTTCTCAAGAGAAGTAAGAAGTTCTTTGTGTTCACGATGAAGATACTTATGACATTCTCTCTCCCATACTCCGATGTCATTAATTGCAACAGTATCCAAAATACCATTATTAACTGCATAAATAGACGCAACCTGAAGTGACACTGGAAGTGGAGTACTCTGAGCTTGTTTAAGTAATTCTGCGGTACGCTTTCCTCTTTCAATGGTTTTCTTGGTGTCAGCATCAAGATCACTATCGAACTGGGCGAAACTTTCTAGTTCACGGTATTGTGCCATAGCAAGTTTCATCTTACCTGCATTTTTCTTCATTGGTTTTGTTTGAGCTGATGACCCCACACGTGATACCGATAGTCCAACATCAATAGCCGGACGCATACCTTTATAAAAAAGGTTTGCATCTAAGAATATCTGTCCGTCGGTAATAGAAATAACGTTGGTAGGAATATATGCAGATACATCCCCCGCTTGAGTTTCGATAATAGGAAGTGCTGTGATAGAACCACCACCAGAAACTTCATTTCTGCGACATGCACGTTCAAGTAATCTTGAATGAAGATAGAATACATCTCCAGGATACGCTTCACGTCCTGGTGGACGACGAAGAAGTAATGACATCTCACGATATGCTACCGCATGCTTAGAAAGATCATCGTAAACCACAAGTACATCTTTCTTTTTATCCATGAAGTATTCTGCGATTGCTACACCTGAATATGGTGCAAGGAATGACAGTGCAGATGACTCTGAAGCTCCAGCAAGAACTACTACGGTATATTCCATAGCGTCAGCCTTACGAAGTGTCTCTACGATTTGGGCAATCTTCGATTCCTTCTGACCAATTGCAACATAAACACAAATAATATTTTTATCTTTTTGATTGATGATAGTGTCGATTGCAACTGCTGTCTTTCCTGTTTGGCGATCACCAATAATAAGTTCACGTTGACCACGCCCAACTGGAATCATCGCATCAATTGCTTTTATACCTGTTTGAAGTGGTTGATTCACTGGCTCACGCTCCATCACCCCAGGAGCAATTTTTTCTACTAGAGCACGTGCTGTTAAGTCTTTTAATTCATGTCCATCAAGAGCTACTACGAGAGGATTAACAACACGACCAAGAAGCGCATCTCCGACTGGAATAGAAAGTACTTGTTCTGTTCTTGTTACCACATCTCCTTCCTTAACAGTATTGCCACCCGAAATAATAACCGCTCCCACCATGTCAGTTTCTAAGTTAAGTGCAAGCCCTACCGCACCAGAAGAAAAGTGAAGCTCTTCCATACTTTTACAGTTAGTGAGTCCTGCAATACGCGCGATACCATCACCCACAGAGATGACATTCCCGATTTCACTGAACTTCGCCTCAGTAGAGAGCGTTTCGATTTTCTTTTCGAGATTGTTGATTGTTGATTGAAGTGACATAGTGGTTTATTGATTAGTAAATGTTTTAAGAATTCTTTCCATACTGCTATCTACTTGATTTCCTTGATATCGAGCACGGAATCCAGCGAGAAGACTTTTATTTTCGATTATAATATGTTCTTTATCAATCGCGTTAAGCATGTGCTTTATTTTCTGTTTGTTTTCTTCATTTAATGGAAACGGAGATTCAATATGCACAGTTTCTTTAATTCTTAGTTCTTTCTCGTGGTGTTTCAATTCATCCAAAATTGAAGGCAGAAGTGGTAGTAAGTGAAAACGTCGCAAAGCATCCTCTACATGAGTAAGTGTAGTTTTGTTTTCTATTAAGAGTTGTGAAAAGGCTTTTGCGAGCATGTTTAGTTCTTAGTAATTGCGGAGATAAAACGATTATTATCTGCTTCAGTCATTGTTTCTTTAAAAAGTTTTTCGTACAACTTGGCGACAAGACGTGGCGCGTCAGCATTAAATTCTTTCTCTGTTTTCTTGCGAAGATTATTATGCTCCTCTTCCAATTTAGCTTGGAGAAGCTCCCCTTTCTTTTTTGCTTCAAGATTTATTTCTTCTGCGATAGAAAGTGCTTTCTTTTCGGCATCTTCAATAATTAAGAGATGTTTGTCTTCTGCATCTTTAATGATAGAAGCTTTTTCTTCTTCAGCATTAAGCAATAAATGTTTACCTTTTTCTGCATCATCGAGTCCCTTTTTAATAGAAAGCTTGCGATGCTCAAGTGTCACTGCAAGTTTCTTAAAGATAAGGAAATGAAGCACTGCGAATACGATAAGAAAGTTCACGAAGTTCGCTAGCGCAATATGCCAGTCGAATCCGATACTCCCAAGCATTGTTAGTAGTTGCTTCATAAATATATTTGTAAGGAATCTTACTTAAGAAGGAAGAAGGCAACGAGGGCGAAAATAGCTGTTGTTTCTGTCATAGCCACACCGATGATCATCTTAGAGAAAAGAGATCCTTCTGCGTCTGGGTTACGTCCAATAGCTTCCATAGTCTTACCTACGATGTATCCTTGTCCGATAGCTGTTCCAAGCATTGCGAGAATAGTCATTCCCTTTGCTATATAAATTGCTGCTTCTGGTGTCATAAAATAGTAATTAGTTATTTGTAATTGGTAATTAGTTGAAAAAGTCTAAGAGAAATATAACCCCTTAAGTCTTGTCTTTCAATAAAAATGCGCGGGAACCCCGTGCGATGCCGACAGTATAGCTGAAAACAAAGCTTTTTAGAAGTGGACGAAACTAGATTTAGTGGTCTTTCTTGAGTACTAAAGAGTAATACACGGTTACAAGCGCTGCAAACACGAGAGATTGCACGATACCTACAAGTACTCCCATCCCCATCCAAAGTGCTGGTAAACCAAATGCAAATGCTCCCAACAAGATTACCGTAAGCACTTCGTGCGCAAACATATTACCAAAAAGTCGAAGAGATAGTGAAATAGTTTTTGCAATCTCACCAATTATTTCAATAAGTCCAACAAAGAAACCAACAAGTGCAGTTAGTCCATCTCCGAAACTTTTACTAAAACCTTTAACTACTTGTTTGATTTGAATAAAATGAGATAGATATCCAAAAAGTCCCTGTTCTTTCACACCGAACACTTGTAGGATAAGAACAATAACAAGCGCGAGCGCAAATGTAGTATTGAAATCTGTTGTCACTCCTCTAAATAAAGGTACATGTTCTTCACCTACTGTTACGTACCATCCAGCAGTACCTGGAATAAGTGGGAGTAGATTAGCAATCGCCAAATACACAAGTATTGCCCCAACATACAGCACTACTTTCTTTCCTTTTTTCTCGTCACCCAAAATTTGACTCACTAGACCTAAAATTGCCTCATAAAAGTATTCACAAATATTTTGAAATGTAGAAGGCAGAGATTTTGCATTGCGCAAAAAGAAAGCGACGATAGCAACCAAAGCAATAATATAGAAAAGCGTTGTTGTTGTA
>CAYVUY010000002.1:0-34629 GCA_964455195.1 uncultured Candidatus Saccharibacteria bacterium | reverse complement strand
GAAAAGGCCCAACATTACCGAAAGTATGAGGTTTAATCCCTGGTAACTCTTCTTTTATTTGCCAGAACGTAGTTGCTACGTCTTTTTGTTCTACATGAGAGGTTTCCATACAGCTTCATATAGTACCATATTTTTATTAGTCTGCCTTATTATTCTCTCTAAGAGTACTGTGGAGCGCCACGAAAGTGAATACAATAGTAATCACTATCATGGTAATTTTATAATTTACCCAAGAGGAAATTGTGAAGTGATGTCTAATAAATTCATTCGCCACTCCGCTTAAAAAAAAGAAGATAATCCACAAATGAGTAAAAAATCTCCACGCCCTATCCTTAAGTGAAACATAACTACTAAGAGATATTTTTAAAAGTAAGGAATTAAAAAATAATCCAATCAGTAGCGTAAGAGCTAAAGTAAAATCATATACACTGTCACGAATTTGAATAAAATGAACATCGTGTTTATGTAATGTCATATACCCAAACAAAATAGTAAGAAATGTTACATATAGTGTTATATATGGAATTCTCTTTTCTAATCTATATACCACTATTGTAGATACTACCGTTGTAAGCATCAAAACAGTAGTAGCTTTAAACGGTCCGATAATATGGAAAAAGACGGCGAAAAAAACAATCGGTCCAAATTCGATTACCAAGTTACGAAAAAATCTAGGAGTAAGGATTTCCTTATAGGAGTTAAGTTCTGTCATGATATACTTTTGACATTATACTATATTAATATGACACAACACGAAGAAACAACAACTACGATACATGAGCATGTATCAAGTGATCACCCATCACATCACGTTCATCAGAAATCCTCTAAGCAATTAACCACTCCTATGGCTATTATTATAGGAGCTGTAATAATTGCAGTGGGAATTCTTGGATATGGATTCCTTACTTCTGGTACTACGGGTACAGCTAAGGCTTCAACCAAATTCACGGGAAAAGATATTGGAGCCGATGAACCAATTCTAGGAGTTAACAAGAAAGTCTTCGTTGTGGAATATTCAGACACTGAATGTCCATTTTGTGTGCAATTCAATCCAACTATTGAACAGATAAGAAATGAATACAAAGATAAAATAGGGTTCGTATACAGATACTACCCTCTACCATTCCATCCACATGCACAAAAAGAAGCTGAAGCTATTGCATGTGCGAATAAATTAGCAGGATCAAAAGGATTTTTCGAATACATGACGGCAATGTTTGATTATAAAACCAAAAATCAAACAACCCAACTTAAACCTACAGGTATTAAAGACCTAGCAACAGAAGTTGGTATCGATGCGAAAGCATTAACTGAGTGTGTTGAAAGTGGAGAAATGGCATCTATAGTAACCGATTCACTAGAAGACGGTAAGAATGCTGATGTTACCGGAACACCTACTACATTCGTGATTGTAAAAGATTGGAAGGGAGGATATCAAGTCGTAGCATCTATCGTAGGAGCTCAGACGTATGATTATGTAAAGAAGGCCGTAGAACAAGGACTTAGTAAGTAAAATCACTTTAGAATAAAGCAAAATAAATACCGCATCAATGCGGTATTTATTTTTGTTTACCTTTACAAAATAATTTATTCATGTTATAATATATAACGTTAGCATGTGCTAATAACAGGAGGAAAACCTGCATGAATCTGCACCTTGTTTCAAGCAATCCAAAGCCGGCCAAAATCATGGCCATGTCTTCAAAACCCTTCTCTCCCACAGAACAGGCCCACGCATTCGCGTGCCAAAACCTCCGGGGGATGTCTGTCCACGAACGACGGATTACCGTTGGAGACTACGCGCGGAAAACCTTCAAGGGTTGGCGCATCGGTGGCACTTACCTGAACCAAACCACAGAAGAAAAAACTCTCGTGGGGACGGTGATTGCTGTCCGCGTCAAGGGCAATATCATCCGACTGGAAACGGATATCGTCTATCCGGAAAACGGGACCAGGAAGGGAAAACTGATTGCACATATCAGCATCGACAAGCTGACTGCGGCCTTCATGGCCAAAAATGTGCTCCACGAGGTGTTGGTCGAATCGAACCAACCGTACGCAGCGAACCTGCACCTCTATAAGCCGGCACCTGCGATGAACTAAATCACAGGAAGTCGTGCACATCGGCTCCGCGCTTGCGCGGGGCCATTTCTTTTCCAATTTTTAGGAAGTGAAGCGACCATAAAAATTGAGAACTCCGAGTTTACGAGGAGCTAGGATATTATTTATCGATATCGGTTTTAACTTCATCTGCATGCTCACCTGCTTTCACACTCTCATACACTTTTGCAATTTTTCCTTCTTCATCGATTAAAAAACTACTTCTTTCCATACCCATATACTCACGCCCCATAAACTTTTTTAATTTCCATACACCATACTTCTCAGCCACTTCATGTTCAGTATCCGCAAGCAAAGGGAAAGGTAGTTTATATTTCTCAGCGAATTTCTTGTGACTTTTTACTCCGTCTTTACTTACTCCTAAAATAACCAACCCCATCTTCGTAAATTCTTTATATCCATCACGAAAGTTACATGCTTCTGTGGTGCATCCCGGAGTGTCATCTTTTGGATAAAAGTAGAGTAATACTTTCTTCCCCAGATAATCCTTTAATGAGTGTGTCTTTCCATCTTGATCTTGTAATGTGAAACTTGGTGCCTTTTTGCCTTCTTTTATCATATGTAGAAAGTATACCTTAGTGATTATGCATATGTGAATGTGCATGAGTAACATCTTCCTTACGGATTAAAAATACTGAGATGAGAGTTGCACATGGTACAAGTATGACAAGTCCAATAGAGCCAACTATGGTACGTACGATTTCTACTGAAATAGATTCCATATTAATCAATTGAAGGGTTGGCGTTTTACTTGTGTAGAGCAGTAACAAAAGTGGTAGTGATGCTCCAGCATATGCAAGAACGAGGGTATTAATAAGTGCAGCAGAATGGTCCTTACCCACCTTCATGGCACGAAGGTATACTTCTCGCTTAGAAAGCTTGGGATTAGACTCGAAGAGCTGTGCTACGACTGACGCCTGTGTAATAGCAACATCATCAACTACACCGATAACACCAATAATAATCGCAGCTATAAGTAACGACTGAAAGTGGAGTGTTCCATTTGTTGCTAAATTAAGATACACACTAGACTCATCAGAAAACCCTGAGAGTTTCGCCCAGACTACAGCATATTTTGCAAGAAATGCGGTAATACATACCGCAACTGCACATCCAAGATATGCGGATAAGGTAACTCTATTCCAACCATGACTAAAAAACATTACTACAAAGAGCGATAGCCCCGCTATGAGTAATGAAGTAATTATAGGGTCCCATCCGGCAAGCAGTCGTGGAAATAATATTGTAAATATTGCTCCAAAAGAAATGACAAGAGCTACAAGTGCATACATACCATGTTTACCTCCGAAAAGAATAACAACTACTATAAAAAGGATGGTTAACCATAAAAGCACATTTAAACGATTGGGTTCAACGATAGAATAATACTCGACACCATCTGAGGTCTTCATATATCGTACAAAGATACTTTCACCAACCTTACTTTCAAAAAGATCATCGTCTAGCGTAACACTCTTTCCTATCTTATCTCCGCTTGTAAAAGTAACTTTAATACTTTGAATTTTTTGTTTTACGCCAGTATTAGCAATATCCTTATCGCTACTAGCTAGTACTTCTTTTACCTCAGCTGTATAAGTAACATCCACATCCTTAAGCATCACAGCTTCTTGTGCATGAACCAAAACAGAAAATGCAAAAAACAGAGAAAAAGCTACACGCATTGTTTGCATACTCCGTAAATTTCTATGGTGTGACTTGAAAGAGATTTGAACTTCTTTGATTTCTTAGATACTCGCTTGATAAGATCATCTATTTCCTTAACATCTACTTTCTCAATAGTTTCGCACTTATTACATACGAATTGTGATGATGGAGCGCCGGTCTCTAACTCGTAATGTGCATGTCCATGATTGAAATCTAAACGTCTTAATAACCCTGATTCGTGAAGTGAAAGTAAGTTACGATAAATAGTAGCTTGGTCGATAGAATATTTCTTACGAAGTGTATCGAAAATAGTTTGTACCGTGAGAGGTTCTCCTTTGTTTGCAATAACAGAAATAACAGCTATACGATGAGGAGTAACACGAAGATGTGCTTCTTTTAATAATCCTTCTAGATGTGCTTTTGAATACTTAGCCATACTCTGATGATACCTTAAAAATATATTTTCGTCTATATGATGCGAATAACTTGCATTATATATAAATAACGGTATACTTATATGTATGAATATGTCTCTTATTTTGGTTATTATAAGTGCAGGCGCTCTTCCAGCACTTGCACTCTTAGCACTTCTACTACGAAGGAATTTATTTAAAGGAAAGTTGAAAATACTTTTTTTAATTATAGGGTTGTGTCTTCTTATATTTGCTATCAATGACACACTTCAAGAACATACTGGAGAACTTGGATGGATAGATATTCTTGTTGGAACAATTACAGCTGGAATTACGTTTTTTATTCTTTCTCATTTTAGTCACACTCATGCACATGCACAAGAAATAGAAGGTGCGAAAGGTATTGTAATCAGTGAAGCATTCCACTCACTCATTGATGGAGCTGTCATCGGGGCAACATTCCTAGTCAGTCCCCTCTTAGGTACTGCGGCAGCGCTCGGTATCATCGTTCATGAACTACCGAAAATTCTTGGAACATTAACCGTTTTCAGAGGGCTTGGGCTTTCCATTAAAAAAACCATCTACTACGGTATGCTTGCTCAAATGGGTTCACCTGTCGCAGCAACGCTTATATTTCTTCTTGGGAAACATATTGATCATGAACAGTTCCACGCTTTAGAAATAGCAAGTATTTCTTCACTTGCTGCTATCGTGTTATGGATTATTTATCTTGAAGTAAAATTCCATGAAAAACATGACCAACATGCTGGGCATACTCACTAGGTAAAGCTACGAGTGGTTTCTCTCTTAGACTAAGCAATAATTGCTCCGCCAACACAATACATTTCTTTATATAATACAAGTGATTGTCCAGAGGTTGGAGTTAATCCTTCGTCGTTAGTTATTACCACCCAAGTATCATGTGCTTTCTTAAGTGATACTTCCACTAAAGGAGCACGGTAGCGAGCGCGTACATAATAAATACCTTCAGTAATGTTATTGCTCACGAAAGAAACTTTTTCTAAATGAATTTCTTTTCCTATTGTAGTTACTGGTGGAGTAGTAGAGATAGTGAGAGTGTTTTTATCTATATCTTTTTTTACAATATAATATGCTTCGATATCACCATCCTTTTTTGTAACAGTAAAGCCATGACGCTCGCCAATAGTGAAAAATATAGCTCCGTCATGCTCCCCAATAACTTCACCTTTTTCATTCAAGACAGAACCCTTATTTTCGCCTAACTCTTTTTTCAAAAAATCTTTTACATTAATAGTTCCAATGAAACATAATCCTTGACTGTCCTTTTTTGCATGAGTGTATAGCCCTCGCTTTTCTGCTTCTTTTCGTACATCAGATTTTTCTAAATGCCCTATTGGAAATAATACGTGTTCCAAATCATCCTTAGTAAGAGTCCAGAGGAAGTACGTCTGATCTTTATTAGTGTCTTTACTTACGATAAGATGCTCATTATCGGTTTGTGCATAATGACCTGTAGCAATATAGTCTGCTCCTTCACTTTTTGCCCATTTCCAGAATGCTCCGAACTTAACCTCACGATTACACATGACATCTGGGTTCGGAGTGCGACCAGCTTTGTATTCATCCATCATGTAATCAATGACACCTTTTTTATACTCCTTTTCTAAGTCTAAAGTAACAAAAGGAATATCTAACTCGCTTGCTATTCTCATAGCGTCGCGTCTATCCTCTCTCCAAGTACATTCAATAAAATCAGGTTGCCATACCTTAATGAATACTCCAGTAACATTATATCCTTGTTCTTTAAGAAGCGCAGCTGAGAGCGATGAATCTACACCTCCTGACATCCCCACATAGACCTTTTTCATATATCTAATCTAGCGTATAAATTACAAAAAAGAAAGCCGCCCCATGGGGCGACTTGCCTTAATGCCGGACCTCTACAACTTAGCGAGGATGTCGTCGAGTATGCCTCTGCCGTAATTGATCCGGTAGTTCTTAGTCTCCTTGTCTTCAATACTGTACATCCACTCGCCACGGCTACTAAGTATGAAAAGAAATTTCACACCGCGATTATTCTTCTGTTCGAGAGTAAAACCTCGTGCCGGCTTCTCGAGCTTCGTCACTGTGCAAGGAAACCACGTCGCCCGGTCAGAACTGACCTCCCAGATGTTATTCTCTTGACGAATATAGCTAAACAACCGGTCGCCGCTAAAGGAAGGACAATCTGCTCTTTCTTCGTGAAGAACGATCAACGATATCATTTTGTAACCATCCTTGTGTTTAAGTCACCTACGGGTGACGATCAAAAATACTCTACCATAGACAATATGTCATGGCAAAAAACAAAACCACATACACTTGCAATTGTCAATAAAGTGTTGTAGTATAAAAACTGATCATACCCATATAAGGTATGACAATTTGTTCATCAGATCGAAAGGACCAGTGTGAAAGAAGATAGAAAGAATAAACCCAAAACCGACAGTGAAGTAGTTCTTGGGTTACGCCACAAGAAACCACCTGTGCTAGACTACGGTCCAGCTTGGACTGGGGAACGCAGGAGAATTGAATGGCGTGCAAAAAAGGAGCAGCAGATCGCAAGAAAGCGAACCGCTGCGAAGTTAGCAGTATCGGCGGCAAAATAGTCGCCACAACTAAACAAGGGGCACCCAGGGTGCCCCTTTCGTATTACCTACGGACAGTCTACGCCCCCATTAATTTTTTATAACATTCAAAAAGCGCTTTTGTGTCTGCGAGCGCTGTATGAGCCTTTGAGTTCTCAACCTTAAGAAGGTTACAGAGTGCGCGCAGTGAGAACTTATCTGCTTGTGGGGCATCATAGAGCCTTGCGAAAGCCATAGAGATAGTATCGAGCTTCGCATAGTGCATATTATTTTCTACTCCTGTTGTTTCGAATGCTTTCATTACGAAATTATAATCAAACGTAATGTTATGAGATACGAATGTTGCGCTTTGCACTTTCTTAGCAAACTCTTCCATTACTGGTTTCAGTTCAGAAGCAAACATCCAATCAACTTCATTGTAACCATTCACACGTAACGCCTCTTCTTCTGCAGTTTCAATATGAGAAGGTTTTATTTTCCATTCACACTCCTCGATAATTTCTAACTTAGGACCTCTTCCTTCACGTGGAACTTGGCGAGCAAGAATCAAAGCTAGTTCAATAATTTCATGACGATTTGGATCTGTTCCTGTGGTTTCGGTATCAATAAAAGCAAGGTTATGAGATTTCATGTAAAGCGGGTTAATAAGTAGGTAATAGAATTAAAGTTTAACACTGGTATGAAAAAATTTCTAATATCTATTTTAAATATTTCTGTATATTTTTCTTGTGTTCGGCGAAAGTTTTGGCGTAATACATGTTACCGTCTTTACCTGTAATATAATAAAGATATTCGCTTTCTTTTGGATGTAACGCTGCGTTAAGTGCAACTAATCCTGGGTTATTAATTGGAGCATGTGGTAAGCCTCGCACCTTATAGGTCTCTGGAGCAACATCCACTTGGAGTGCCATTCCGAGACGCAACCTTTTTTGAAGAATTCCCGAGACTAATTCCATATCTTCTTTTGTTTTTGCCTCACCTTCTAAGATGGACGCTAGAACTACAGTATCTTGTAATTTATTTTTTGTTTCTTCATCAAGAGCTGTTACTTTATTATCGAAAAGTGTTGCGGTTTTTTTAATAAACATTCCTTGCATACGATTAATTATTTCTTCCTTTTTCATAGAAGGAACGAGGTAGTATGTTTCTGGGAAAAGAAAGCCACTCACCTTTTGGGTTTTAATTTCTTCTAGAATATCTTTTTCTTCAATTTCTGGTAAGGCCATGTGTACTATGCGAGCAATCTCTTGGTCTGTACTTCCTTCTGGAAGAGTTATTTTACCAAACGGTGCTGTTGGACCTTTGCTAATAATAAAATATACAAGTGATTGAACAGAAAGTGATTCTGGGAAAGCATAGTACCCGAGTTGTAACTTTCTATCATGCTCATACCCTGACAAAAAGATTCTAAAGAGTAGTGCTGATTTTACGTATCCTTCATCTTCAAGGCGAGCACTTACTGATTTAATACTCTCTCCCTCTTTGATAAGGAAAATTTTATTTACTGGAAAATTACTTGGTGCTCCGAAGAATCTATACCCAACTACAAGTAGTGTAATTAGAATAATGAGCGTAGCTATTCCAAATAGTGTTTTCGGTGTTTTAGAAAACATACTACATCGTCGGAAGATTAACTGGAGCAACACCCTTAGTACTATCAATACGTGGAAGTGTCGGTGTCTGAGCTACTCTACCAGGGAAGTGCCACAAACTAGCTAACTCTTCTAAGTTAAGAGTACACACATCTTGTGTTGCTTCTGGATGAGCGAATGGATGAAATACTGCTTCATAGAATAATCTCCATGCACTTCGTACATATGTTGGGTACGGGAAGAAAAATACATCTTCAGCTTTGTCTAATGACTTTCTTTCTGTTATATGAGGGAAGAATCCTTCACGCTCAACGAATGCATTAAAGAATTCTTCACTTCTCCAAGGCTTACGTCGTTTAAATGTATCTTCCCATGGATAATCATATGGATCGGTTGGAGATGGTGCGAAGTAATTATAATTTGAATTATACGGTCTTAGAATACCCAAAATGCTCTGAATATGCGCAGGATTAAAACTATCCTTCTTGCTTACATAAAGTATGCGAATAAGTGCTCGTGCTTGAGGTTTCGCAAGCTTTTTATTGATGGCTTCGATTTCGTCTTTTTCTTCTGCTGTTAAGTTCTGCTCTGTCTTTGTTTCGTAGACATCTTTCTTATATGTAATCACTTCTGCTTCTTTGATGACATTACCATCTTTATCTTTTACTTCTTGAGTTTTCTTTTCATTACCATATTCATCATAAGCAATATCGCCTTCAGAATATTTTAATTTTTTACGAAGGTTCTTGGTGTACTCTTTTGCCATTTCTGAAAGAGTCATTCTTTCATGTGTGTCAGAGGCTACATACATCTTTGGGAACTTTTTCTTTCCATCAAAAAGATTAGAGGCTTCTTGAACCATAACTTGATACCAAGCATATTCTCCCTTCTTCATGGAGCCTAAGAATTCAAGAAGTGGTGTTATCGGATCATTCTTATATTCCTCCTTTGGGTCTTTATCTAATCCATAGTCAACATAGGTCTTAATAGGCTTGAAGTCTGCTGGCATTTTCACCTCTGGTCGTATCTCCCATTTAGCATCAGTTTTGTGACGAGCCCCCCACAAAGAAACATCTTGTGATAAGTGAGTATAGCGAATCAGTGATGTGTAATCATCTGCCTCTGAAATTTCTATACCAGGATACTGAGAATAAAAACTTGCTTCAATAGTAGGCTTATACTTCCTTTCTGTTCTAATATAAAAATGAATAACCCCCTCAAGAGAAGCAATTTCGAGAGAAAATTGTGCAGGTTGCTTACCTTGGAGCTCACGAGCAAAGAACGTTCCCACTCCTCCAGCCTGAAGAAACGCATTCATTGCTATTTCCATCGCCAAAGGAGACTTATCTATCTCGCGAGGAATTTTCACTTCAAGCATGATAATGTCTAAACCATTGTTATATTGCTGAACAGCAAACATTTTCCAAAAGCGAAGTAGCCACGTAAGCAAAAGAAGTAGCCCAAAAGTATATACAAGAAAAAGTAGTAGGTCGATAACAAACTGAGCAAAATCCATGCCTATAAGTATATCAAAGTAGCGTTATAGATAGTAGTGAATTAAAAGCACCGCCTAGGCGGTGCTTTTAATTCATTTTAGAGTGCGTGATACTTTCCTTCTTTGTCTTTTTTGAAATGCTTGCTGTTTTGAAGATTTACTAAAATAGTATTTGGTTTTACAATTCTGCGAGCAAGTACTCCTTTCACAATTTCTTCCTTAGTGAGACCTCCTTTTGCTTCCTTAAGAACACTTACTATAACATCGCGTACCACTCCACCGGTGTGGCCCCATTCCTTAAGACCATACATACCGCGACCAACAAGGACGAAACGTGAGTCCTTAATAAGTTCATTGTGACATGTTGCAACATGAGCACGCTTATTGAAAGTATTGTTAATCTCAAGAGCAACTTCCTTGAAGTGCATAGGACGATTTTCACGACGCATAATAAGATATGCATAATCCTTAATACCGCGAGCACGTACATGAGGAGAAGTTGTGCGTCCCCATTCATTAAGCTGATTCTTTCCTACAGCCTTAGAAAGTGTTAAGTAACGGAAAATAATATCTTTGTTATTCTTATACTCTTCAAGAAGTTCATCGAGGTGCCCCATGAAGCGTTCTACCATCTCGGCTTCCTTAATAAGTTCATCATCTCCTACTGAAGCATGAAGTTTCTTAAGAGAATCTTGTACGTGAGAAGTTGTCTTCTCGTCAATACTCCAATGATGATTGAAATTCTCATCTTCTTTGTGTTTAGTGAAACCTTCACCTAGAACTAGATAGAAATTCACATGGTTCTGAACTACTGGGTCTTTGGAGATATGACGCATGAGTGTTTCTTCTGGAACAACAGCACCAAGTGATTTGATAATTCCTTTAAGCTCATCAAAAACAAAACCGTGTTCTTTGTATTCTGGAGACTTCTTGATAGATGCGATAGCGAAATTTTCAATCTGGCGAACACGTTCACGAGTGATATCGTATGTCTTACCTATAGCTTCTAAAGTCATGCGATCAGCATTCTCAAGTCCATAGCGATTAACAACAATCTCGCGAGTGCGAGGGTTTAAATTGGACAAAAGTTTCTTAGAAACTGCTTTAGGTTTAAAAGTAATTCCAGACATACGGGTTGTAATGGATTCATACTACTATAACTTGCCAAAATAGTCAAATCCTTATGAAATAAGGCTAAAGTACTATATTTATAAGCTTATTTTGGATAACGATGACTTTTTTTGGTGTATTTTCAGCTACATATTTCTGATATCCGGCTGTTTTTTTAGCAAGAGTGTGCACCTCCTCATCACTTAAACCTACAGGTGCTACGAATGTGTCTCGCATCTTACCAGAAATCTGAAGTGCGATAGTAACCTCCGTATCTATGGTCTTAGATTCGTCATACTTTGGCCAATGAGATGTGTGAATAGACGAAGTGTTCCCAAGCTCAAACCACAACTCTTCCGTCATGTGTGGAGCAAATGGTGCAAGAAGTTGTATAAAGATACTGTACGTTTCTTTGGACACATACCCCTCTTCATCAAGAGCATTAATAAGTATCATCATTTGGGATACAGCAGTGTTGAACTTAAATAATTCTATATCTTCTGAAACTTTCTTTATTGTTTTGTGTAGAAGTGAAATGATTTTATCAGAGTTTTTCTTATCTGATACAATCTTATCTTGAAGTTTCCATACACGTTCGAGGAACCTAGCAGTACCACCCATATTCTTAGTACTCCACGATACCGCTTGATCGAATGGCCCCATGAACATTTCATATACGCGAAGTGTATCTGCCCCATATGTTGCTACAATATCGTTCGGATCAACTACGTTACCGAATCGCTTACTCATCTTACGCCCATCTTCTGCCTGAATAAGGCCGACGTTTTGCAAACGCTTAAATGGCTCTTCATAATTAACAACTCCGATATCAAAAAGGAACTTATGCCAAAATCTTGCATAGATAAGATGTCGCGTTGCATGTTCTGCTCCACCTACATAGAAGTCTACTGGAGACCATTTCTTTTCTTTGTTTTTATCAACAAGAACAGTATTATTTTTTGAATCAATATAGCGCAAGTAATACCATGATGAACCTGCCCACTGTGGCATGGTGTTGGTCTCACGAGTAAATTTCTTCGCACGTGCATCTGTCCTATCAAGAGTTACAAATTCATTTTCATCATTAATATATCCATATACCTCTACCCAATCTTTAATGGTAGCAAGTGGTGACTCCCCTGTGCCTGATGGTTCATAACTTTCTACTTGTGGAAGCTTTACTGGAAGCTCACTATCTGCAACTACGAATGGATTCTCATTCTCATCGAATACTATCGGGAATGGCTCTCCCCAATAACGCTGTCGAGCGAACACCCAATCTTGTAACTTATAGCGAGTCACTTTCTTACCTCCAAAAGCTTCTATTATTTTAAACCTAGCTTCTTGACTTGAGAGTGAGTCGAAATTTTTTGAATTAAGTAACACCCCTTCGTGTGTATTGGTTTCACTCCACGCATCTCCCTCTTTAAAAGTTGAAATAACTTTCTTTACTTCGAGATTGTATTTCTTTGCGAAATCAAAATCACGCTCGTCGTGAGCTGGTACCGCCATAATAGCCCCAGTACCCACACCACCTAATACATAGTTAGCGACCCATACTGGAATTTTTTCATTTGTTGCTGGGTTGATAGCATATACTCCGGCGAATATTCCTGTCTTCTTACGTTCTACACCATAATCGAGAACTTCCTTTTGTTCCTCTAGTGTTGTTGAAACATATTCTTTTACTTCTACGCCAGCATTCCAACCGCCCACAATCCAAGAATGTGCGAGTTCAGCAGAAATAGCAACGAATGTTGCGCCGAATAATGTATCCGCTCTTGTTGTAAAAATCTTTACAGATGGAACCGGAGCGTCTACTAATGTAAAATCAAATTCTGCACCTTCACTTCTTCCAATCCAATTCCTCTGAGATTCCTTAATATGCTCTGGCCAATTAAGCCCGTCTAAATCGGCAAGCATTCTATCTGCATATTTAGTAATTTCTATCACCCACTGTCGAAGTGGTTTCTTTTCCACTTCACTTCCACAACGTTCACATTTACCCGCATCTAGATCTTCATTCGCAAGTCCAGTCTGACATGATGGGCACCAATTAATAGGTTCATGACTCTGGTGGGTGAGACCTTTCTTAAACATTTGTTTGAATGTCCACTGTGTGAAGCGATAAAACTCTGGGTCGGTAGTATTTATCTCTCTAGACCAATCATAGTTGAACCCTAAGATTGAGAGCTGTTGTTTGAATCGAGCGATATTTTTCTCAACAGCAACACTAGGATGAATTTTGTTTTTAATAGCATACTGCTCCGCTGGAAGTCCAAATGCATCCCACCCCATAGGATGAAGAACTTCGTAACCACTCATTTTCTTCATGCGAGAATATACGTCTGTTGCGATGTAACCCTTAGGGTGCCCAACATGGAGACCTTCTCCAGACGGATATGGGAACATATCAAGCACATACATTTTTTCTTTAGATGTATTTATGTCAGTTTCATAGAGCTTTTCATCTGCCCATTTCTTCTGCCATTTAGCTTCTATATCTTTATAGTTGTACTCCCTCATAACCCTAATACTATCAAATCATTTCGATACATCAAAGAAAATACAAAAAGCCTGTCACGTAGTGACGGGCTTTTCTAATTACTAATTACCAATAACTAATTACTTAGAGCCCTTTCCCTCCGTAATACATTTCTGAAGAAATAATTCTAGTAAAACAAGTGTGCTCAGCTTCGTGATTCCAGAATGGGCTAGCATCGTAGTAAATATTATTAACTGAATACATAGCATCTGTCGCACCGAGTGTTACCCCACCTATTCCAGCTGGAATTCCTGATGGTGAAGCTACAGGTAGTGTTGAGCCAACTTGAACACCATTTGTGTTATAAGCACGCTTAGTTTCGAATGTTGCACATAATTCAAACTTTGCAGGTGAGGTTAACTTTTTGGTCTTTGTGGTGTAGTCCATTACCATTTTACCTTGATCAATAACTCTATATTCATAACTTGCTCCTGTTACAGGATCAACTGGAACTGAATATCCACCAAGCGGATTATGTAACTCTGCAATAGTGAGAGGAAGCGCCCCTTTACTATTAAAGATATACAGCACTTGTTGTTGAATGTTAGACAAATGGTCTAATCGAGTATTATCAAGTTTTGTTTTACGAACCTGTGAAGGTGTACCGATAATACTAATACTCCAAATAACTAAACCAAGCACCAGAAGAGATACAACTGAAGCTAGTACTGTTGGTACGTGGCTCTTCTGCACATAGTTACGTTTAATTACATAGTAATAATATCCTCCTATAACCGCCGAAAGCGCAATGATGAAAAGAGCCTTAAGACCGAATCGAATCGAAAGATCTCCTCCCAAAAATGTGTAGATAATAGAGATAAGCGTTCCTGCGAGAGTACATGCTGTTATAAAGAGTGCCCCATACACGAATATCTTACGTAGACGCAATTCTCTTTTTGCTGGGTTATTCGCCACATCTTTTGATGCCATCCATGAGAACACAACATAGAGTGGATATAGAACAAGAAGTGACGCTACAGAGAAACGTACAGAATCATTGTAGATATCATAATTATAAGCAATTGTTGCCAAATCTTTCCACTTAATATCAATTGCCGAAAATACAATTTTAATAATATGGTACACAGAAACGATAAGGGTAATAAAAATACCTAAATAAACGAAAATATCTTTGGCTGTTGATTTTGTATCATGCATAACCCCATTATACCACGCTCACATATGGTGGTTAATTGGGCTAATCGAAGAGATGGAGTACCCAGTTAACGATACCAAGAATAACCGAGAAATATACTGCCATCAAAAAACTAGGTATGTTAAAACCTGCCACCATTTGGGATGCAAGAATGATCATTGCTCCATTTATAATAAAAGAGAAAAAGCCAAGTGTGAGGATGGTTACAGGGATTGTAACAAAAGATATGACGGGTTTAATAGTTATATTAATAATAGCTAGTACTATTGCAGTAAGTAATGCCCACCCAATACCTGTAAGAGTAGTAGTTGATACTCCGACTTCAGTAATCCAACTTGTAATAAGTACTGCGAGTGTTGCAATAAAAAGTTTAAGTTTCATATAGATAAGTGTATCACCAAAAAAACTCCCACGCGATACTACTCGCGTGGGCTTTGTACCTTCATCTTCTTCTTTGGAAGCCAATCAAAATTCGATAATTTCAAAATACCCTTCGCGAACTCGATTAAGTCCTGTAGGTGTTGTGGGTAATGCTACTGTGGCATTACTCCAAACCTCGCTTGGACTCAAGAACAAATTGAAATCCATCACTTCGCGTGAATTCTCGCCTTCCAAAAACCTAACCTTCACTGATTTTGCATTTCCTTGACGATGTACTGCGAGAATAGAGGAGTCAGGGATACGATGGCTGAGTGCATCCGGCACTGCCTCACTATATGCACGGGCACCAAAATCTAATGGCTTAAGGGCAGAATGAACGGCAAGATACATGGCTTTATGGGAAAATGGTTTCCACATGAAAGAACCCCTTTTCAAAAATTGATTTACTTACTTATAACACTAATCTTAATTTCGTTCAATTCTTCCACCTTGAGTAAACTTCACACCTTCGCTTTTAAGTAGTTTTATTTTCTTCTCCTTACCTCCTCTGTTGTAATCACCCACCACTCCATCTGCTCTCACCACACGATGACATGGTACTGTTTCATCATAATTATTCTTCATCACAGACCCAACAGCACGAGACGCATTAGGAGACCCTGCAAGAGAAGCCACCTCACTATACGAAAGCACTGTACCCTTTTTAATACCACGTACAACAGCTCGAACCTTATCTGCAAACAAAATATTTTTAGCTCGTGAGTAGACCATGCATTTCTTTTAATTCTTCTTCAGACACTTTGTGAGCGAGGTGTTTATCTAAATCTTCTGGTTTGTCAGTCGGTATGAGATGAACATGAGCGTGAGGCACTGCATACCCCTCTACGATGACACACACTCTCTCACAATTGAGTTTAGCTTTTAGAATTTGGGCTACGTATCGCACACGATGCATTAACTTATCATATTCAAGTTCACCAAGATCAAAAAGGTAATCAACTTCCTTTTTGGGAACCACAAGCGTATGACCCTTTTGAATAGGATTAATATCCAAAAATGCGTAAACATGATCATCTTCATAAATTTTATAACTCGGAATCTCACCAGCAATTATTTTTGAAAATAGTGTAGACATATCTAAAGTATAGCACTCTAGTAAATAAAAATTTATACGATTTTTTTGACCTGTTTTATTCTATCTTCTCTAGTACCAGAAATTACCTTTACGTTTATATGATATTTTTTCACTAGTTCAAAAAGTATTCTAAGGAAATTATTATTAGTTGCGTCAATAAATAAAGTATCTATATCGCGAGTACCATCATTAACGAGCGCTACAGAAACAGATGTTGGAATAAAAAGGTATAAATCAATATATTTTAGTGATTCAATTAAAAGCTTCTCCGTCTCTTCAACAAACGCCTTAGGAATTTCTCCATCTTCATACTTAATGTTGGTGTAAACATAATTATCAATGAGACATCTATCAAAAATAAAATTATGTTCCTTATTGGTTTGTATTTGTTCAAGTAAAAAGTTACGAATTACTCTCTGACTATCAACGTTAGTCAATTGATTAATCTTTAATCCTTGTTTTTCTATTACGCTACGGTAGTTTTCTGTTGCGGTCTTGTAGTTTGGAAATTCTTTCAAAAAGTCCTTAATAAATGTAGACTTTCCAGTATTTTGTGGACCAATAACAGCTATTCTCATAAGAATAGATTATACCATGACCTATTCGTACCTAAGTGCCTCGATTGGGTTTAGTTGTCCGGCTTTTTTTGCTGGATAATATCCAAATACAATTCCGATGAGAGCAGACACTGAGAATGCTAGTGCTACAGGACCGAGAGTTACCGTTGTCTGTATAATGCCAAGCGATGTAATCCCGTATGCAATCAAAATACCCAGGAGTATCCCTATAATCCCACCGACCACTGTAAGAACGATTGATTCCACTAGAAATTGTAAATTGATATCTGATGCCTTAGCTCCTATCGCCTTACGGAGACCTATCTCCTGTGTTCTTTCACGTACATTCGTAAGCATCATATTCATAATTCCAATTCCTCCAACAATAAGAGATATCGCAGCTACAGACGAAAGCAATATAGTAAATACTGAAGTTATAGAATTCGCAGTTGCGGCTAAGTCAGCTTGATTAAAAATAGAAAAATCAGCAAGCGCTGGGTCTTTAATTCTGTGGCGTTCTAGAAGCATTGTTGTAATAGAATCCTGAAGCGGTGTCATATCTTCTTGATTTGGAGTGGTGACAGCGATAGTAGAGACATACTGATTTCCAGTTACATATTGTTGCGCAGTTTGAAGTGGGATGAAAATTCTATCGTCTGCATTTCCAAATCCAGAACCACCCTTAGATGCGGCAACACCAATAACGGTATACTTGGTATTGTTAATACGGATACTTTCTCCTATTGGAGAAGCATCTACTCCGAATAAATCATCTCGAGCGGTAGAACCAAGAACCGCTACTTTAGAAAAGTTACGTTGGTCAACATCCGAAATGAAATTCCCATCACTTAATTCTACGGCGTGAACCACTTGATATGATGGAGTCGCTCCAACAATAGTAGTGTTAGTATTATTAGCTCCAGCAATAACCTGTGAACGAGAGTTTACTTCCGGTGAAATAGCTGAAATGAGTGGCAGATCCGCAATGAGCGCGTTCGCGTCAGCTACAGTAAGAGTTTGTTGACCGTTACTTCTTCCAGCAGAAGCCCCAGCGCCGCGCTGTCCACCCCCTCCATTACTTATAGTGAGAATATTTGATCCGAGGGAGCTAATGCTTGATTGTATAGAACTCTTCGCCCCATTACCAATAGCAAGCATGACAATTACTGATGTGATGCCGATAACAATACCAAGAACTGTGAGAAGTGAGCGAGTTATGTTTGAAAGAAGAGCGGTTTTGGTTTCTTCAAAAAGATCTTTGTATGTCATATTAGTGAGCTACTATGTTACCGTCACGCACATGAATAATTCTATCAGCGTGGGCTGCCACATCTGGTTCATGGGTAATAAGAATAATTGTTCGCCCTTGTTCTTTATTAAGACGCTTGAACGTATCAAGCACGATATTACCCGTTTTAGTATCTAAATTTCCTGTTGGTTCATCCGCGAGGATTATCGCTGGATCATTAACAAGTGCTCGAGCAATAGCCACACGCTGTATCTGTCCACCAGATAATTGATTCGATAAATTAAAAAACCTTTCTTCTGGAAAACCAGAATCAACAAGTGCCTTCTTTGCTTTCCCTTCCCGTTCACTTGGGTCTAACTTTCCATACATAAGGGGAAGCATGACATTACGAAGTACAGTAGTACGTGGAAGAAGATTAAAAGACTGAAATACGAATCCAATATATTCTGCTCGTACACGAGCCTGTTCATCATCTTTAAGAAAAGAGACGTCTCTACCTTGTAAAATATATGTACCCTTGGTTGGAGTATCAAGTAATCCTAATATATTCATAATAGTAGACTTACCAGATCCTGATGGCCCCATAATTGCTACGAATTCCCCTTCCTTAATAGTAAAGGAAACACCATGAAGAACCGGTGTAACATTGTCACCATCAACGTATTCTTTATAAAGATGAGTACATTCAATAAGATTTTTCATAATCGCACTATAGAGACATTATCCTCGAGCACGTGGTGCACTAAAGAGTGATGGAGCTGTAGTTTTGGTTGTAGATGGTTTCACTGCAGATTTTCTGACAATAACATCATCTCCAACAGATAAACCTTCAAGAATTTCTATTTCTTGATCCGTAGTAAGTCCAACAGTGACCGGAAGTCTACTTACTGTGGTAGTTCCATTATCTGTCGTTTCTTGTTCCACATAATGTTCTCCTCCTCGTCCCGTTTTAACAGCTGCTACTGGTAATACAAGTGCATCCTTTTTACTATCAATTAAAATTTCTGCGTTGACAGTCATATTAGGTTTAATTCGTTCATCTTCACTATCGAATGCGATAAGTACTTTGTAAGTCACAACACCGGAGGTCACTGTTCCAATGGTATCACTTTGGATTACGTGTCCTGAAAGACGTACTCCATCTAATGCATCGAATGTTAGTTTAACTGTCTGCCCTATTTTTATTTTTGGAATATCTACTTCATTAACAGAAATCTGAACTACCTGAGTTGGAGATATAAGTGTTGCCAAAATAGCCCCACTAGATACTGTGTCTCCTTTGCGAACAGGGAGTGTTGCTACCACACCTGCAAATGGAGCAACTGCAGAGTAGTTAGCTAGAGTTAAACGAGCATCAAGTAGGGCATTTTGTTTTTGTTCAACTGCTAGTTCTTTAGATGCAAGATCGAGTGGATCCGTTCCAACTTGAAGTGTTTTTAATTTTTCTGTATTTTGAGCAATAGTTCTATCTGCTTCCGCATCTCCATCTATTTGGGATTGAAGTGCACTCATATAAGAATTATATGCAGATAAATACCCTGAAGCTTTTGGATTAGGTACATTTACTTTCCACTTAGTTGTTGAGTACGAGCCTGCAAATTTTATATAAAGACCAGTAGTACCGATTGGTTGTGGATTAGCAGTACTAATAGAACCAGTAATATAATCATACCCTAGACCAGATGCGTAGAATGTTCCACCTGAAGAAATAGTAGCATCAATAGTTAATGCTCCTGTAGAGGTCCCTAAATACGTTCCTGATATTATTGGAACTTGTGGGTCAGCATATATACCGCTAACAGGAAGTGCTTCTAGTCCTGTATTAAGTAAAATACTATATGCTCGTGCTACCGCTTGAGCATTTTGTGATTTTTGCGTTTTTGCATTTTGTATAGCGCCTTCCACTGCAAGAATGTCCGCTGACGCTGTTGGTTGTTTAGCTTTTTGTAAATCAAGCTCAGCTTGCTTAAGTGAAAGCTCAGCATCACGCACTGCTTTTTGTGCATCTTGCGCATTAAGTGATACAAGTGATTTACCAGCTGACACCTTAGCACCTTGAACGACTCCAACATATACCACATCTCCACTTGTTTTTGCCTTTAAATCTACTGACTGCTCAGCAGAAACTTGTCCCGTTGCCGAAAGTTTAAGTACTAAATCTTTTTGAATAACTTTTACGTGTTGTATTACAACAGGTGCCACTACACTTCTATTGGAATAGAAATAGTACCCTCCTCCTACAATAATTATTGCTAAGACGGTACTTATTTTCTTATGACCCTTAATATAGATGCTTGTCTTAGATAAGAAACTTTTCACTTTAACTGCACTGCTTGGAAGAGGGTTTTTCATACGAAGGATAATTTATAGATATAGTATACACTCTTTTAATACACCCTCTCTTTTGTTTTATTACAAAAGCAAAACCCCAAGACTTCACTCCTGAGGTTCGCACCCTTTCACATAGCTTGTGAGAGATTCCGTGTGTGGTGGTCTGACAATTAAATATCCCACCCTCTATTCCGTCCAAACATCCTTCTTCTATTTTTTGGTACAGAGGACTTTTATCGGTCATGGCAGGTATGAACACCCTGAAAAACTCACCAACTCTTAGCTCTTTAAAAAGAACTTTTGTTTTTACTTCGATAGTGCCGATGGTACCATCGTCCATGCTTATTCCCTCTAAGGTGTAATTACAGACGTTTCAATATCTATACTACGCCTCTTGTTACAAAAATCAATATTGGTTATTCACTCCAATTGATATGTTTTTCCTCTCGTATCTGACACGTGCGATTAACGAATCCTTCGCGACCAGAGCCTTGTCTATAGATGGAATAATGAAATGCGTTTTTATCTGCATAATTCTGGTGATATTCTTCTGCTTTATAAAATGTTTTGCGAGGAAGAACATCGACTTGTGATGGTCTATCGTAAACCTTACTAGCGTTTAGTTCTTTTAAAACATTTTCTGAAATTATTTTCTCTTCTTCGTTTTCAAAATAAATTGCTGTTTTATAACTTTCACCTCTGTCTCCAAACTGTCCTCCATTATCTGTTGGGTCTATGTGATCGATGAAAAATTGTACTACCTTTTTATATGTAGTTTTGGTGTCGTCATATTCAACCAATACAACCTCACGATGGCCTGTATGATTTTCATATGTTGG
Source organism: uncultured Candidatus Saccharibacteria bacterium (assembly GCA_964455195.1). Classification (GTDB taxonomy): domain Bacteria; phylum Patescibacteriota; class Minisyncoccia; order Phycocordibacterales; family UBA5272; genus UBA11704. Next base: position 13,428 of record CAYVUY010000002.1, on the reverse strand, counting down.
GTCAGCACTCTCTCCACCAGAATATCCTGAGGTAACAGAAGTTACCCCTTCCGCTTCACGTAAATCATGCTCTACACACCAGAAACATCCACCCGCTAAAATAATTGATTTTGTCATATTGTTTATTTTAAATTAAAAACACGATGTACGAAAGCTCGTATCGCATCTAACGGTACTTTTATATATTCTTTTATTCTATCTTTTGTGTTCGGATTCAAATGAGATACATACATTTCGGGAACAACACCGAATCTAAATAACCATATGCACCAAACTCGAGGCGCGTGATACGCGGATGTCGCACAAATAATTCTACCTCCACCATTTTTTTCTATAACTTTATACGCTGCTTCTGTCTCGGTGAGTGTATTAAAACCTTTATCGTTTACAAGAATAGACTGAGCTGGCACATCGTGTTCAATCAAAAATTCTCTCATCATATCCGAAAGTGAACCACAACTACCAGTGAGATTCCCCATGCCAGCCCCTAAGACGAATTTTGCATTCGGGTACTTCTTAAAAGCTCGCAATGCTGCCTGACAACGAAGTGCGCAGGTATAATCGACTTCACACACATACGGGTGGAATCCGCATGCATAATCAACAATAAATATCTGCTCTTCTTTCATTAAAAATAAGTTTAGCATATCAATCGTATCTAAGAATTGAATGTGGTATAGTAGAAATATATATGCATTCCCCTGCGAATAATTTAGAAGCAGCATTCATAGGTTTCACCAAGTGGGTAGGGTCTGTGCCGTCCATCTTACTTCATACTCTCTTTTTCGTAGTGGCACTATCACTTCCTTTCTTTGGAGTTGATCTTGAGAAAGTTCTTCTTGTGGTAACTACTGTTGTTTCACTTGAAGCTATTTATCTCTCACTTTTCATCCAGATGAGTGTGAATAGAACCACGAAAGCACTCGAGGTGGTAGAACATGAAATTGACGAGCTCGCAGAAGACGTGGAAGAAATCGGAGATGATGTTGAAGAAATTCAAAAGGATATTGAAGAGATTGGGGATGACGTAGAAGAGATGAGTGAAGACATGGAGGAGATTCAAAAGGATATCGATGAGATTCAAGAAGATGTGGAAGAACTAAACGAAGAGGAAGAAAAATAATACGTACTATGCTATACGACGGGAAAAGTGCATCACTAGAACTGCAGGCTTTATTGAAAGAAAAAATAGCTACACGTACTACGGTACCGGTACTTAGTGTATTCTCTGTTGCGACACACCCAAGTATCGCTTCATTTATCGCTATTAAAAGAAAATTTGCTACATCTATAGGAGTGACAATGAACGAGTACGTTATCCCTATTTCTGAAAATGAAGATACCCTCATCGGGGAGATTGAAAAAGTGGTTAAAGAAAATAAGAGTGCAGGAATCATCGTACAGCTCCCGCTTCCTTCGCACTACAATATAGAACGAGTGCTTAACACCATACCGAAAGAACTTGATGTTGATTGTTTAGGATCTAGTGCTTGGGAAGCTTTTATACATAATAAAAAGACAAGCATTATTCCACCGGTGGCTTCTGCAATAGCGCACATTCTCTCTTCTTCCAACATTGATATTACAAATAAAAAAATAGTAGTAGTTGGTAATGGCAGACTAGTAGGTTCGCCAGTTAAAGTATGGTTCGAACATCAAGGTACTTCACCTGCTATAGTAGATATACATACTGATGAGTCTACACGTATGCATTTATATAAGAGTGCAGATATCGTAGTAAGTGGTATTGGGGTACCACATCACTTATGTAAAGAATATTTTAAACAAGGAGTTGTACTTATCGATGCTGGAACAAGTGAACAATCTGGTGTCTTAGCGGGAGATTGTAATCCTGATTGTATAGATATAGCTTCTTTACTTACCCCTGTTCCTGGTGGTGTAGGACCGCTTACTGTTGCATATCTTTTTTATAACCTAGTGCATAAACAATAAAGAAATGCCCCCGCGTGGGGGCATTTGACTGGGCCGATAAAAGCCTCACACGCCGTATTCTTTTTTGTATCTCAGGATGTTGTTGTGCGCAATGCGGCAAGGGCCGTTATTGCACCTTTCGTGAACCTGAAACAACACCGACAGCAAGTCGTCGATGGTCGATGCTGAGAACACTGGGACACCGGTGCGTTCTTCGAACTCCATAGCGGCAGAAAGGCTCGTATCAACGCCGCGTTCCTTCCGGTCGAATGCAATTGCAGCACCAGAGACGATGCCACCATGTGTCAAAACCAAATTGTGTGCTTCGTCCATCGAGGTGCCCTTGGTCATGACATCATCGACGATGAGCACACGTTTACCAGAAAGATCAGCTCCGACGATGAGACCACCTTCGCCGTGATCTTTTTCTTCCTTGCGGTTAAACGCGTAGCCGACCTTAATTCCGGTTGCGGCGTATGCGATGGAGATGGCAGTTGCAAGTGGTATGCCTTTGTAGGCTGGGCCGTAGACGACGTCGAACTCGAGGTCCAATGTTGCATGGAAATATGCGGCGGCGAGTTGTGATATCGACTCCCCGGTGTTGAACAGGCCTGAGTTGAAGAAATAGGGCGAGATACGCCCACTTTTCAACTTTCGACCTTCGGGAATGAACTCGATCGCGCCGATGCGAAGCGCGTATGCAACGAACTGTTCTGCCGGTTTCGGGAAGTTGAAATTTTCTTCAAATTCTTCTACTGCGAGTTGCACGTTCATGGTGATACTCCCTTCGTGTGGTTGCGTTGAACGGAATCTTCACTAAAATCTAGTGAAGTCTGGAAGGAACTCTACGCTCAAAAACAAACAAAGTCAATTTAAAAACATTTTAAAACATTAGTCTTTAATAAGGTGTCTGGTGTAACCAAAAGAAACTAGTTTCTCATAAGCATCCCAAACTCCTTTTGGGATTTCTTGAGATATTTGAAACCCTTTTGCGGGGTATTCTTTTACTCTTTGTAAATCTCCAACCATAACATTAATTGTAAGTTCTTTAAATTCTTTATCTTTTGTATATTCTTCATAGGAAAGCAAAGGGGAAGTAACAACAAAATCTTTTTCAGGCCAAACTTTCTTGAATGTAGCATATGTACGTCTTTCCATATATGGTTTCTGAACAAGAATAAATGTATTAAAGTTTAAACCTTTTTCTTTTAGTAGTTGTTTTGAAAAAGTAACGTTCTCTCCAGTATTTGTAGATCTATTTTCTATCAAAATAATATCTTTAGGCACACCTAATTTAGTAGCAATGTCTGCATAAACTTCTGCCTCAGGTTTATTAAAAATATCTTTAGTCAATTTACCACTTCCGCCAGAAAAGAGTAGGTAAGGTGCATATCCGTCTAAATAAAGCTTTGCGGCTCTTTCTGCAACTCTTGTGTCCATACTACATAGTACAAAAATACAATCAGCTTTTGTTAGAGTTTGACCCATGTGATGGTAATCCCATATTACTTTTGCAAGTTCATCAATTTCCTGAGTATTCATATATATTAAAAGTATATCAGTTCCAACTCAAAATGGAGATCGCTAAATTCATTAAAAATGGGCACCTACGGTTCAAATCCAGATCCAAAGCAGGGAAAAGAAAAACAGAGCGTTGAAGCTCTGTTTTTCTTTTCATGTGCGTAGGGCTGGATTTGAACCAGCGAAGCCCGAAGGGCGATAGATTTACAGTCTATTGTGATTGACCACTCCACCACCTACGCAAGTCATAAAATACTAACATAAAATGTAAGTTTAGTAAAACAAAAACCTCCGTATGGAGGTTTTTGTTTGCTGTCTACTTCTTCCCAATCACTTCGTGTTTAGAAAGTGGACTCACTATCTTCTTTGGTTTTTTAGCGTCGATTATTAACTCCCCTTTTACAATCTTCACTTCGGCTATACCCCCCTTCACGAACTTCTTACCAATCATAAGCGATGCTACTTTGTTAAGTACTTGATTCTGTAAGAATCGCTTTACTGGACGTGCTCCGAAGTGTGGGTCAAATGACTTCTCTGCAATATATGCCAATGCGTCATCTGTTACTTCAAGAGTAATTTCCTTTTCGGTTAAACGTTTAGCAATATCTGCAACTTGAAGACTGACAATGTCTTTAATTTGATCCTTAGAGAGAACATCGAAGATGATAATTTCATCGAGACGATTGAGGAACTCAGGTTTAAAGTATTCTTTCAAACTTTCATTCACTCTTTCTTTCACCTTGGTATATTCATCCACCGCAGAAGTATTGGTAAATCCAATAGTTTCCATCTTGTGAATGTACTGACTACCAATGTTTGACGTCATGATGATGATAGTGTTCTTGAAATTAACCACACGACCCTTACTATCTGTAAGACGTCCTTCATCAAGAACCTGGAGAAGAATATTGAATACTTCTGGATGAGCTTTTTCTATTTCATCAAAAAGTATCACAGCATACGGACGATGACGAACTGCTTCAGTTAATTGACCGGATTCATCATAACCCACATAACCTGGTGGTGAACCCACTAACTTAGACACACTGTGCTTCTCCATGTATTCACTCATATCTACTTTAATGAGAGCCTTTTCATCATTAAACATGAATTCAGCAAGCGCTTTAGTAAGCTCAGTCTTTCCAACACCTGTTGGACCCAAGAACATAAAGCTTCCTATCGGCTTACTTGGATCATTGATTCCAGCTCGAGAGCGTCTCACCGCGTCTGATATCTTCACGATTGCTTCACGCTGACCGATAACACGCTTACCCAAATCTTCTTCCATGCGAACCAACTTCTCTTGTTCCTCTTCTAGCATTCTATGAAGTGGAATACCTGTCCAGCGAGCGACAACTCCTGCGATATCTTCTTCGTTGATTTCTTCTTTCAAGATTCTACGATTTTTCTGTAGCTTACGCATACGTTCCATACGATCATGAAGTGCTGTGTTAAGATCTGGGATTTGACCATAGCGAATCTCTGCCACACGTGCGAGGTCACCGCGTAACTCTGCGTTATCTGATTCAATACGAAGTGATTCGAGAGATTTCTTAATCTCACGCATTTCGGTAAGCGTCGTTTTCTCATTATTCCATCGTTGTTCTAGCTCGCGAGTTTTTTCTTTCACATTCGCTATTTCTTCATCAATATCTTTAATGCGCTTCTTAGTGCTCACATCTCTACCATCATGAGCGATGAGTTCTTTACTTAGCGCTTCTTTCTCAATTTCCAAACGCATGATTTTACGATGTGCCTCATCCAAAACCGCAGGTTTATTCTCTAGTGCGATACGCATAGCAGAAGCAGCTTCATCGATAAGATCTATCGCCTTATCCGGTAAGAAACGATTCGTAATATAACGAGTAGAAAGATTCACAGCAGAAAGTATCGCATCATCAGTGATACGTACTCCGTGGAATAGTTCATACTTTTCTTTAAGACCACGAAGTATTGCGACAGTATCTTCTGGTGATGGCTCTTCTACGAATACCGGTTGGAAGCGACGAGCAAGAGCAGGATCCTTCTCAATGTGCTTTTGATATTCCTTAAGTGTAGTTGCTCCTATAGCGCGTAATTCACCTCGAGCAAGAGCGGGTTTCAATAAATTCGCGGCATCCACTGTTCCTTCAGCAGCGCCTGCTCCTACTATCGTGTGTATTTCATCGATGAAAAGAATAATTCCTCCTTCGCTTCTTTCTATTTCTTTCATGATTGCTTTCAAACGCTCTTCGAATTCACCACGGAATTTCGTTCCGGCGATAAGCATACCAAGATCAAGAGATACTAATTCTTTATCTTTCAAACTCTCTGGCACATCACCTTTCGCCATTCTAATAGCGAGTCCTTCTACTACTGCAGTCTTTCCAGTTCCAGCTTCTCCGATAAGAATAGGATTGTTCTTGGTACGACGAGAAAGTATTTGCATCAAGCGCATAATTTCTGTATCGCGTCCGATTACTGGATCGAGCTTGTCACTACGAGCCATATCAGTGAAGTTACGTGTGTACTTCGCAAGTACTCTATTCTTCTTTCCTGCACTTGCTTCAGTGATATTCTGCGCGCGAAGTTCTTCAAGGGTGGCTATGGTTTGTTCCTTATCGATGCGGAAACGCGCGAGTAGCTCACGTGCTGGACCTGCGTTATCTAAAAGCGCTACGAAAAGATGTTCAGTAGAAACGAATTCATCTTGCATCGCAGCTGCAACCTTAAGACTGTGTTCGAGAGCTTGAGCAAGGTCTGGAGTAAGATACATCTGATATGACGGAGACATAGTCTGTGACGCACCAGGAACTTCTATTGCGTCCACAATAGTATCTGTAAGATGCACAAGATCCACTTCTAGTTTCTCGAGTACTGCTCCGATAAGTGAATCTTCTTGTGATAAAAGTGCTGCGAGGAGATGCAGTGGATTCACTTGATTTTGGCCACGTTCAATGGCGAGTTCGTGAGCTCGACGAATCGCTTCTTTGGCCTTAGTTGTAAAATTATTAAATGCTGGTGGCATATGTAAATGGTAATAGTTACTAGTAATTAATAAACGCACAAATACAAGTAACCTAAAATCAAAATCAATAATCGTTAATGTCTATTTACAGTATATCGGGAATTCTAGAAATACAATCTGAATATCTATCGAAGCGGTATATATATGGTCTACAGAAATTTGAAGCTAATGTCAACCTGCCTATAATAATGAAAAGTCCCGGCAGTTTACGCTGTCGGGACTTTCGCTTCAATCGCCATGACTGACCAAACTTTTCGATGGATTGGCCGCGAAATGTCTAGATCAAAAGCATCGGGAACATTTCACTTTTAAGTATACAATCATACCCCCGACTGTAAAGAAGGTTTTGCATACAATTCTAAACTTAAGTAATCTTTCGAACTTACCCTAGTACGCAAAACTTATCAAAATCGAAACCCCCGCAGTGTTAGTGCGGGGGTTTGCGTAGCTGGTGGTGTAATACCACCACTACCAGCTGTGTCCGGCCATCCGAGAACTACGTTGTTCCCTTTTCACCTGACCCTTTGATTGGGGCCATATCCGTTTTCCTGTTGCCATGATTACCTCCGTAAGTGGGCTCAAGAAGTATGAACCCTCAAAAGAAAGTATATATGATTATATCTAAATATTAAACCAATCTTTCCTCAACAACATCCCAGCTCATTGCACCTAAGAAATTTGTTGCACTGATTCCTTTTTCTTTTCCAGAAAACTAATTATAACTAATAAAATGATACCTATAACTGTAGGTAAAATCGTGGAAAATAGAACCACCATTAATCCAATACCATCACCTATGCTAATTTTACCCATCATGATGTAATCATTAGAAAATTGGGCAATAATGCGACCAATAATATAAAACAAGTAGGAACTTAATATTAAACTAAGCTGCTTTAAGAAAGAATTTTCTAAATGCTTCTTTAAAAGAAAGAAAACATAAACACTCAAACTAATTAAAATAAAATTAAAAAAATAATTTTGAAAATGTACCCAAAAATAATCTCTACAATAAATTTCAGGACTAATGTGATTAGCAATACTATTAAATCCACGGAATTTATGAACACAAGCATTCCATCCAAAGTTTTCTGCCAAGGCGATACCCACTGCCGTAGATATTAATCCAACAAAGAAAGTAGCAGTTGCTGTTATAAGAAATTTTCGCATATTGATTAAATTCTCTTCTCCACCGCATCCCAGTTGATTGCACCTAAGTACGCAGCGATATAATCTGCGCGCTTGATTCCGTAATCAGTAATGTACGCATGCTCCCACACATCCATTGCTAAGAGAATCTTTACTCCAGGTAATTGACCCATTTCGTGCTCACCTATCCAGTGGAGGAATGTCTTTCCGTTAGTATCTTGTACCCATACAACCCACCCAATACCACGCATGGTACCTAATGCTGTTAACTCTTTCTTGAAATTATCAAGTCCTCCGAAATCCTTTTCGAGTAATTCAGTTGTCTTTACACCAAGACGAGTTCCATCTTTACTTATTCCATCAAAATAAAACTCGTGCATTCTCATTCCAGAAAATTCCCATCCGAAACGTCGATGAAGTTCTGCAAATTCTGGAGTTCCAGCAACTTTTTCTTTCATCAAGTCCATCAACTTGTTGGTATTGGTGACATACCCCTGATAGAGCGTGAAGTGATTGGTGAGCATTGTTTCGCTCATTCCAACAGTTCCTAATAAATGTGTGTAATTCTTTGCTTCGTACATGTTTTTATTTTATTATTTTTTAAATTTATTTCTAATAGTTACAATGGCATCAAGTAATGTTTTCATATCTTCTTTGGTGGTCTTTCTTCCCATAGTTACGCGTATATTTTCTTTCGCTTCTGTGTCAGTAGCACCTAAGCAAATGATAACATAACTCCCATCATCTTCTTGTGAAGCACATGCACTTTTATGTGAGACTGCGAACCCTCTTGCGTCCAAACGTAGAATCATTTCTTCACTAGAAATTCCTGGTACTCTGAAATTAAGATTGTTCGGTAAACGTACAAGTGCTTGTAGGTTGTAACCGAGAGCTTGTAACTTAGCATCGTTAAATACTCCATAGAACTGTACATCTTCGATATGTTTAGTTAACTCTTCCTTAAAATAATTTTGTAACGTAAGTAATCGTAACGTTTCTTTTTCTTTATCGGCTTGCACCTCCTTAAGAGCGACAGCGAATGCAGAAGTGAGTGCTACTGATTCAGTTGCACTACGTAAACCTCTTTCTTGTCCTCCACCGTAGGTTATTGGATCAAGCGCTATTCCTTCACGTCTATATAAAGCACCGACCCCCTTAGGACCATATACCTTACTACTATTAATACTCATCAAGTGACACTTAAGACGAAGTACATCTAGAGATAAATAATTACCTGCTTGGCATGCATCAGTGTGAAAATATGGATATGCATTATGGTCTCTTTTGTGCGCTGTCTTCCAAAGAGAAATTTCACGGCCAATTTCTTTCACAGGTTGTAGTGTTCCTATTTCGTTATTTGCATACATTATAGAAACAAGGATTGTATTTTCACGTAATGATTCACGTACATCAGAAACTTTCACTACACCCTCTTCTGTTACAGGTAGATACGTTACTGTCACAAGTCCTGCTTTTTCTAAATGCTTAATTGGTTCTAACACTGCAGGATGTTCTATAGAAGATGTGATGATGTGTGGAAGTTCTAGAGAACCTTTATTATTTTTTCTCCATGCATGAAATGTTCCTAGTATTGCTAAGTTACAACTCTCAGTTCCAGACCCAACGAATGTTATTTCATATGCGTGAGCATTCAAGATGGTTGCCACCGTGGCACGAGCTTTGTCTAATTCTTGTGAAGCATTCGCACCTTCCTTATGTATGGCTGACGGATTTCCATACATATCCAAAACGCGCAAAAGCTCCGCTTTTGCGCTCGGTAATAGTTCTGTCGCCCCAGCGTTGTCTAGATATACTCGCTTAGATTGTTTATTAAAAAATGAAAACATATGTATATATATCCTAACGTGCTTGTATAAAAAACAAAAGGGCGCCCACGAGGGGCGCCCTATATTTCAACTAACTGCACGCTACCATATCGGAGCGGCCGGCGGCGAACTAGCTGTACGCGCGCCCGGCGGCCATGGTTGCGATCTTGCCGGAGACATCGGCCGAGTGGCCGCACTGAACGATCTTGAACGCATCGCAGGAATCTTTTGCCATGTTTGCACACGGCGGTGAATTGATGCTGTTCATGCATACCTCCTTGGGTTGGTACTGCGTTTGAATCGCTTGAGACGCGCCGGCGGCCTTTGGCTAGAAGCTCAGGTGACGGGCGCCGGCGCCGGGGTCGATGTTGGCGGCGGACGGGCCAGCAATGGAAACGAGACAGGTATGGGCGCTCTTCGGGCGAATGGAAACGGAACGGTGTCGCATGGTGACCTCCATTGGTTGTCGGGATGGGTTTACAGCAACTACATAAGCTAGTATAGCACACGCAAAATTCTTGTCAAGACCTCCATTTTATTTAAAAAATAATTTTTCCCATGCATAATATAAACAACTAGTGCTACACTCTACTCTCATGGAACAACTACTTTCTTACCTCAACTCCCCTTACGTTGTACTTGCGCTTACCTTTTCAGTTCTTGCGCTTCTTATAACCACGATAGTCCTATATCTACGACTAAACAAAATCTTCCTCGGCTCTAACGCTTCTTCACTTGAACCACTTCTTCGAGAAGCATTAGAAAGAATACAAGCTCTTGAGGTAAATGACGGACAACTCGAAGATCATGCGCTACATCTTGATAAACGATTAAGTTCTGCTGTGCGTAATGTTTCTACGATGCGATTTAGAGCATTCGACTCCGGTGCATCTAATCAAAGTTTCGCAATAGCATTACTAGATGAAAAAGGAAATGGTGTAGTCCTCTCATCACTTCATCATCGTGACAGAGTAACCACCTACGCAAAGCCGATACAAAGTTACAAGAGCACCTTTGACTTAACTGAAGAAGAAAAGCAAATCATTCTTGATTCCAAAACTGCTCACGTAAAATAAAGAACCAGATGGCTTGCTGAATAGCTACCTAAGAAATTATTTCCAACTTTGTTACTCTTTACTGCTGACTAGCAATAACCTATCACCCGAATTGCCTAGCTATTTCGGCATTTTTATGGTATTATCGAGACACTTATTTATGTCAAAAACCGCACCAAAGCCAATCCTTTCTCCGCGCCAACCAGTAATCGCGGTTCTTGGACATGTGGATCATGGTAAAAGTTCTCTTCTTGATTTCATTCGTAAATCAAATGTTGTAGATGGAGAAGCTGGTGGTATCACCCAACGCATCAGTGCTTATGAAGTACAGCATAAGGATGCAAGTGGCACTGTGCGTCCTATTACATTCCTCGATACTCCAGGTCACGAAGCGTTCCAAGGAATGCGTGAACGAGGTGTAGAAATTGCTGACATTGCTATCTTGGTAGTATCTGCTGAAGACGGAGTGAAGGCTCAGACACTTGAAGCGTGGAGAACTATCGACGCCCGTAAACTTCCTTTCATTGTAGCTATAAACAAAATAGACAAAGCAGGTGCTGATGTTCAAAAGACCAAGAACTCTCTTGTAGAAAATGCAATTTATATCGAAGGGTACGGAGGAAATATTCCTTGTGTAGAAATAAGTGCCAAGACCGGTAAAGGAATAGATACTCTTCTTGAAACTCTTCTTCTGGTAACAGAAATGGAAGAGCTTACCAGTAATCTTGCAACAGAAGCTACTGGGTATGTGCTCGAAAGCTTCATTGATGCTAAGCGTGGTGTATCAGCTTCTCTTGTTATTAAAGATGGAACACTTGCTACCTCTGGAGCAATTCTTGCTGGAACTGCGCTCTCACCTATTCGTATCGTAGAAGATTTCTTAGGTAAGGCTATTCGCGCACCACATGCAGGTCAACCAATTAAAGTAACAGGATTTAATGAAGTTCCAGTGGCGGGAACTATTTTCATGTCTTCTTCTGATAAAAAAGAAATAGAAGCTCTTTACGAAGAAGCTAAATCACTTCAAGTAAAAGAAGTACTTGATCCGAAAATATATCGCAATGCAAAGGTAGTAATCCCAGTAGTAGTGAAAGCTGATTCACTAGGGACTCTCGATGCTGTTACTCGTGAACTTAAGAAGAAGGAAACTGATGATGTGAAAATTAAAATCATCGCAACTGGTGTAGGAACTATCTCTGAAGGAGACATCATGCTTGCATCATCTGATGAGAAGACTGTTGTTCTCGGATTCTCAGTGAAATTAGAAGGTAAAGCTCGCGAACAAGCTGAGCGTTTCAAGTGTGAACCACAACTTTTTGATATTATTTATAAATTATCTGAATGGTTCGACACATTAATAGAAGAGAGACTTCCATTTGAAGAAAAGGAAACTATTATCGGATCACTTCGTATCATTCGTTGCTTCAGTGTACAAAAAGAAAAGCAAGTGGTTGGAGGTAAAGTAGAAACCGGAATGATGAAAAACGGCGCTCTTGTGAACATCTCTCGTCGTGGTTTCTTACTTGGTAAAGGTCGCATCACAGAACTTCAATCACAAAAGATTAAAACTGATACCGTACAAGAAGGTAATGAGTGTGGTATCACCATTGAATCAAAGATAGAAATCATTCCTAACGACACCATCGAGGCAATTCTAGTAGAGAAACTAAAAATATAATATGGATAACGTTAAAGAACCTTCTCGCAGACAAACCCAAATAGCTCTTCTTATTCGAGGTATCGCGCAAGACTTCTTTCAACGCGAGAGTTCAGGAGCATCACTTATCACAATAACTAACACTGATGTATCTCCAGATATGCGTCATGCAACTATCAAGTTCACCGTATTACCAGAAAACAAGGAACAGGCGGCACTTGATTTCGCTAAGCGTATGCGTACCGATCTTCGTAAAGTAATTATGAAGAAGTTACAAACCAAAGTAACTCCATTCCTTGAAATGGAAATAGACTACGGAGACAAGAATCGTCAACACATCACAGAACTACTTTTGAAAGATAAGCTATCTCACAGAGAAAAGGCAGAAAATATAGAAAAAGAGTTAGAAGTGTAGGGTAGGCTTATTCCAAGAAAACTTGACAAAAGACAATAACTATTATAAAATATAATAGTTATTTGCACATTTTAAAACACACACAGAGGAAACGAAATGAATACTCGAGTGGAATTTAGCGACTGCAGAAATGCTCTCCCCTCCAAAGTTGGCAGTGCCATCCTTGGAAAAGGGTTTGCGCTGGCTTCCTGTACCGGCCTGGACTTGAATACCAGTATTTCCATTAACCTCCCCAATACGGATTGCGTCGGGATACTTTACAAAGACCCTGAAGCACAACCGTCGAAGCACTTGTTTGGTCTGATTACACAAGAACCCCTCCGTGCTTTCATCGGTACGGTTTGGTTCAAAAATCGCACTGGTGCAAATGACAAAAACTGGGTGATTGAGGCCTACGGCCGCAAGTACCTCGAGCTTGTGAAAAATCTTGCTGAAGAACTTGCTACAACTTTTAATGTCACAGTCGACTTGCGCCTCACGACTGAAAAGTCAGAGACTGAAAGTTGCATGTCCAACGCTTAAACCTCACGATGCGCCACCTCGCAAAAACATCTCGCAAAAGCCAAGATAGTTTTGCGAGGTGTTTTTATATAAAACAGAAGAACAGATAAAAAGTACTTGGGAAAGGACTTGCCCCTCCCTTCGGTCGAAATGCTCCATTTTTACATTCGCTATGCTCATTAAAAATGGGCACCTATCGGTTCAAGTCCTTCTGGTCCACAAGAAAAACAAAAACTCGAGAATGAATCTCGAGTTTTTGTTTTTTGTGCCCAGGAAAGGACTTGAACCTTCATGAGTTGCCTCGCTAGCTCCTAAGGCTAGTGCGTCTACCAGTTTCGCCACGTCCGCTTTTTGCTTTCGTTATC
>CAYVUY010000001.1:0-73233 GCA_964455195.1 uncultured Candidatus Saccharibacteria bacterium | reverse complement strand
AGAGTCGAACTCCGGTTACCAGCTTGAAAAGCTGATGTCCTAACCATTAGACGATGGGGCCAGTGGGTGAAATAATACCACATATCCCTTGTCTTTTCAAGAGGTAACAGGATATACTTTGCTGTATATGATAATTACATATTTTACATTTACACCGGTGACATTAGCAAGTATTGTAGCGTTTTTATTCGGATGGTTATGGTATTCTGAGGTCCTTTTTATGAAATGGTGGTTGGACGGAATGAAGATGACTAAGGCTACAATGCCTCATCGCCCAAAGGGTTACATGATGAAAGTTATGGTGTATACCTTCATAGTGGGGTTTGCTATGAACGGGGTACTTGCATTCTTACTTGATATTTTGCAACCAGATACGCTTAAGTTAGCGATGTCGTACAGTGTGCTATTAGCCCTTGGAACAATCAGTCTTAGAAACTTTCAAGAAATGCTTCATTCTGCACCAGAAACATTTTGGGGGATGGAGGCACAGAAAAGATTTTTTGTAGATACTGGATATTATGTATGTATGTTTGCACTCTCAACTCTCGTCATGTATTATGTGCAAACAGGCTTTTAGGAAGCTAGGCTTCCGTACACCCGAAGATAGCAATCGTAGGGTGTAGTAGAGTATGGGCGGTTAGCTCAGTTGGTAGAGCGCCACATTGACGTTGTGGATGTCAGAGGTTCGACTCCTCTATCGCCCACAAAAATAAGAAGCAAAGCGACTATATTTTTGTTGTCTTACGCTGTACTCAGCGTAATAGCACAAAACAAAAACAGTCGACTATGTTTTAGTTGTCTCGCCATGTAATCATCGTCGAGGCACTAAAACAATTTAAAGTAACTCTATTAGTTTGAACCTTCCTCAACCTTTTCTCCCTCCACACTTTTCCCCGCATTTCTAGCATACTTCGCTTCATCTAAAAGATATTGAACCTTATCTACTAATTGTTTCCCGGAATAGTTAACCTTAAGAATAATTCCAATAGCACCAGCGTCTAAGACCTTAGAGGTAACTTCATTGTCTGAAATATTTGAACAAACAATAACAGGGATGTCGAGTTGATTGTTCTTAAGCTCTTTTAAAAACTGAAAACCATCCATCTTAGGTAGCATAAGATCAAGTAAAATGACATCAGGCATCCTCTCTGCAACTTGATTGATAGCTTCTAAACCATCATCTTCAAGAATTACTTCATAACCATTTTTTTCAAAGCTATGTTTGTATATTTCTTGTATATCCTTATTGTCTTCGATAATCATTACTTTTAACATACAGTGTGATGATGATTATTGTGCCTCTGGTAGTTCAACATAGAACTCAGAACCTTTATCCTTACCAGCAGATTCAAACCAGATACGACCCTTATGAGCATCGATGAATATCTTAGCTAGATATAGCCCAAGACCAGTTCCTAAAATGTTTACTTTTTGAATATCGGCTCGAGAAAATTCTTTGAATAGGTACTTTTTGGTATCTTCTTGTATACCTACACCGGTATCAGCTACTTTGATAAGTACCTTACCATCAGTACGCGTGACAGATACAGAAACACTTCCTCTAGGGGTATATTTAATAGAGTTATCAATAAGGTTAGTAACAACTTCTCTTAATTTACCTTGATCAGCACTAACAAAAATCTTTTCTTTTGTAGATAAACTCTCTGTAAGTGTTAATCCTCTTTGCTGTGCGTGAACTTTAAAGGATGCTAATACTTCATTAATTAAAGGCACGACATCAACTTTTAGAAAAACATACTGAAGCTGCCCTAATTCAATTTTTGATTTGTTTAAGTATTGTGAAAGAAGCGAGATAACTTCATTACCAGAAACCAAAATCTTCTGAAGTAAATCAACTACTGGTGGGCTAATTTCACCTTTGTCACCATCTAGTAAAATAGATGCGTAACCTCTCATAACAGTAATTGGTGTGCGAATTTCGTGGGTAGCAAATGTCATAAGCTCAGACTTTTGCTCATTAGCTAGTTCTATTTCAAAGGTATTTCTAACAAGTTGAATACTAAGTACTAGGGTAAAGACGAACACTAAGATACGGAGTAAGAGTTGTTCGATGTTATCAGAGACAATGAGTTCAACTAATGAAAACACACACAAGAAAAAGGTGAAGATACCTGCGAAGAGATTTTTTACGTGGAGTAATTCAACGATATAAATCGCATACGCAGTAAATACAATAACTGGGAATATGAAGAGTGCTCCGAATGGTACGAAATTATAGTTATTAAAACCAATAGGAAGAATAAAGCTAAACAAGAGAAGTAATCCCGCAGTAAGGGACATACCTGTAAACATAAGCATGATCTGTCTTCTCTGATCACCCTTAGCTGATTCTATTTTGTTATAAAGTACAGCAAGACCTGCTACTAAGAGACTGAATGTTACAATACCTCCTAAAATAATTCCATCACTTTTTTCTGGATTAGAAAGCTCTGCCAATGAAACGAAGTTGTTTATTTTTGTAAAAACAAAAGGAATAAGAAGTAATGCAGAAGAGAAGAATGTTGCAGGGAGAAGAATATATCTGTGCCAGATAGGGAGTTCCTTTTTTTCACTAGGGAAGATATACGCAAGTTGGAAAAACGCATATGAATGCCAAATGGTTAAGAATATATGAATACGAAGTGCTAGAACAGTAAGGTTCGGGTCTGTAAATTTATATAAAAAATAATTAGATAACCCCCAAAGAATAGTAAGGAAAGAAAAGAAAAAGAAACTTCTACCTGTAAGACTGTTTTTACTGCGAAGAAATACAATGAGTGCTAGTATTCCAATTCCTGTAACTGCAACGATAACTCCAATAAGGTCAAACTGTATTTCATCAAAGAAATTAAATACATCTAAATTTAGAAATTCCATATACTATAATTAATTCATACAGTATACCCCCATAATAAAAAAACCAGTGTGAGTAGTAGGAGAAGGTGCTAAAGAAATCGTATCGAGAATTACTTTTTTATTATGAAATTGTGCGGTGTTTCTCGCACCTTTCCTTTGCCTGTATGGTTTTTTAGGGGGAAGTGGTGTACACTATCCCTATTAAGATACTTTATCTATATACATGAAAGAGGGGACGAAAAAGAAAATACTAATACTGGAAGATGAAAAGCCTCTTGCGCATGCTCTTTTACTTAAACTTACTCATGAAGGATATGAGGTTACTGTTGCTGATAATGGTGAAGTAGGTATTTCTATTTTGGATAAAGAAAAATTCGATCTTGTTATAACAGATTTAATTATTCCAGGGCTTGATGGTTTCGGAGTTTTGGAAACGATAAAAACTAAAAAATTAAATGTGCCTGTTATCGTGATGACTAATCTCAATCAAGAAGAAGATAGGAAGCGAGCTTCTGATCTCGGCGCTGTAGAATTTTTTGTGAAGTCTAACAATACACTTTCTCAAATCGTAGAAGGGATTACAAAAAAGATAGGGAAGTAAAAAGTGAATAAGTAACAATATATAGTTAGTGTACGATGATATACTTCGGTGTATATAGACATGAAAGTTGTCAATGAAAACATCAAGGAGATTCTTGTTGCTGGTAATTATATTAGTGACGAAGATGTAAAGAGGGCAGATGCACTGGTGGCAGCCGGAGGTGTCTCTTTCGTTGACGCATTGTTACGTGATGGAGTGGTAAGTAATGACATCGTAGGTCAAGCGCTCGCAGAATCATACAAGGTACCATACTCTGACCTTAACTCTGCAGCCATTACAGCAGATCAAGTACGAAAAATTCCTGAAGAACAAGCCAAAAGCCTACGAGTAGTTCTTTTCACCGATGGGGAGAAGGAGGTTGTTGTAACGACAGATGATCCAAGTAAGAAGGAACTAGAAGGTGAATTAAAGAAAACGTTTCCAAATAAAAAGATTCAAATCACATACTCTCTTACGGAAGACATAGATAGTATGTTCGTTCACTATGAGAAGCCACTTGATACTCGATTCCAAAAAATTATTGAAGAAGGTGGTGGTCGTGTAGCACCTGAAATTCTAGAAGAAATTTTTGATGATGCAATTACTTACAAGGCATCAGATATTCACTTCGAGCCACAAGCAGTTACTGTGATTATTCGTTTCCGTGTTGACGGAGTACTACATGAAGCTGGGCGTTTGCCTAAAGAATATTATGAAAATGTTTTGAACAGAATCAAAGTAAAGAGTGCTCTTCGTATCGATGAACACTTCGCAGCACAAGATGGATCACTACATTATGAACACAAAGGTATCGCTGTAGATATGCGTACTTCTATCATTCCTATTGTGGAAGGAGAGAAGGTGGTGCTTCGTGTTCTTGGTTCATACGTGCAAGGACTTACTTTTAATGACTTAGGTCTTAATCAAAAGAATCAAGAGCTTCTCCGTGAAGCAGCGGATAAACCATTCGGTATGATTCTCGTTGTAGGTCCAACTGGTTCTGGTAAGACAACGACACTCTACTCACTTCTTAAGATGCTTAATACACCGGATACTAACATTACCACTATTGAAGACCCGGTAGAATACAAAGTCCAAGGACTTAACCAAATACAGGTGAACTTAGCAACAGGGCTTACATTTGCTCGTGGACTACGCGCTATCGTTCGCCAAGATCCAGATATTATTCTTGTGGGAGAAATTCGTGATTTGGAAACTGCTGAAATTTCTGTTAACGCGGCGCTCACCGGACACATGCTTCTTTCAACGTTCCACGCTAACGATGCAGCAACCGCAGTACCTCGATTACTAGATATGGGTATTGAACCATTCCTTCTTTCATCGACGATGAACCTTATCATCGCGCAACGTCTTGTGCGTAAAATTTGTGATCATTGTAAGCATAGTGTTATTAAAACGTCTGCCGACTTCGATACCCCTCAATTAAAAGGTGTTGAAAAATATTTCAAGGATAATATGACTCTGTATGAAGGTAAGAAATGTGAAGCGTGTGGATTCACCGGATACAAGGGGCGAACATCAATCTATGAATTGATAAAAGTGACACCAACACTACAAGACTTACTTGTTAAAAGACCATCTGCACAAGAAATATGGGTACTTGCTCGTAAGGAAGGAGCACGATCAGTGTTTGAAGATGGATTAGATAAGGTAAAGAGTGGTCTTACAACTATAGAAGAATTAATTCGTATAGCTCCGCCACCTGATATGCTCTTGCAAGAAAATGCTACTTCACCAGTTGAAAAAAATACAAGTAAGAGTAAA
The DNA here is from genome assembly GCA_964455195.1 of uncultured Candidatus Saccharibacteria bacterium. Classification (GTDB taxonomy): domain Bacteria; phylum Patescibacteriota; class Minisyncoccia; order Phycocordibacterales; family UBA5272; genus UBA11704. The sequence goes on along the minus strand of CAYVUY010000001.1, from coordinate 68,012 downwards.
GCGACATCTAATAAAAATAAGAAGTAAGTATGGCCCTAAAAAAACCAGTAAAACAAACTTCTCCAAAAACTACAGAAGTTAAAGTAAAAGCCAAAAAACCGACAACCGAAAACCTCAATAAAAAAGAAGAGGTGGTGACGAGTGTTGAAACTAAGTCGAAAGAAAAAGTTGATACAAGTGTCGAAGGGTCAGTTACACCCACAAAAACCAAACAGGTTGAATCAGATGTTCCTTCAGCACCAGTTGCTGCAACACCTCGCGTTGTTAAAATAAATGAAAAAAAGTTAGGATTTTTCGATACCTTTGGTCTTACAAAAGAACGTGATCAGTTCATTGAGAATTTAAGTATGCTCGTTCTTTCTGGGATGCCTATTATGAGTGCTCTTGCTGCAATCACCCGTGATACAAAAAGTGCTCAGATGAAAAAAATCCTAGAAGCAATATTGCTGGAGCTGGAAGGTGGTTCACCACTATGGAAATCATTCGACAGAACAGGGCTCTTCAAGGGGTATACTATTTCTCTTCTTCGTATTGGTGAGGAGTCCGGTAAATTCGCAGAGAATCTAAAAGTGGTTTCTCTTCAACAGGAAAAAGAAAGAAATCTTAAATCAAAAGTAAAGTCAGCCCTTATGTATCCGGTGTTCGTACTTGTTTTGGTGGTGGTTATTGGGTTGGGTATTTCATGGTTTATTCTTCCTAAGCTTGCGAAGATTTTTGCTGATCTTAAACTTGATCTTCCTCTTATAACAAAAATCCTTATTGGCTTCGGTTTGTTCTTACAAAAAAATGGACTTTGGTTCGTACCGCTTGGATTTACCGTGCTCGCACTTGTGATATGGACTGTTTTTATAAATGACAAAACAAAGTTCTTAGGGGAATCATTCTTATACTCGATACCAGGAATTAAAACACTTCTTATGGAAGTTGAAGTTGCACGATTGGGATATTTGTTAGGAACACTTCTTGAAGCTGGCCTTCCTATTATTAAAGCGATTGAGTCATTACTAGGAGCATCGGACTCTGTGAGATACAAAAAATTCTATACACACCTCAAAGATTCTATTGAAATGGGAAATTCTTTCCAGAAAAGTTTTATGAGTTATCCTAAGACGGATAAACTTATACCTCAACCAATGCAACAACTTATTTTCTCAGGGGAACAATCAGGAAATCTTAATAAAACACTTTTAAAAATAGGCCAAGTTCTCGAAGAAAAATCAGACACCACAACAAAAAACCTTACCATCATTATGGAACCAATACTTCTCGTTATCGTATGGGCAGGTGTCGTGGGTGTTGCTTTTGCAGTTATTTTACCTATATATAGTCTGGTTGGAGGTATTAATAAAGCATGAAAAATTTTGATTTCACACAACCTACATATCGCAACTCGCAATCTAGCTACAGAGCTTTCACGATGATAGAAATTGCACTATCTCTTTCTATACTTCTAATTATTTTTACAATGACAATACCAGCGTACCATAAATTCATGGTAAGAAATGATACTGATATCGCAGTAATGACCCTCGTTGAAAATTTTAGAAGGGCGCAAGTACTGTCACAAATTACAGATGGGGATAGTTCATGGGGGGTGCACGTAGCAACGGGGAGTATACTCTTATATAAGGGTATTAATTATGCAACACGCGATCAGGCATACGATGAGGACGCCTCTGTATCGGCTAGCATTGTGTTTTCTGGATTAAACGATGTTTTGTTCAGTAAACAAACTGGCATGCCACAAAGCACTGGAACAACAACACTTACATCAACTACCAATGAAGTTAGAAATGTCACAATTAATCAAAAAGGAATGGTTGACTATTAATAGGAAGAGACACGGCTTCTTACTTGTCGAAGTACTTTTGTCGAGTTCTGTTTTTATCATGCTTGTTACTGCCTTTGTGGGTGTTTTTTATTATGGTTTCGAGGCATCAACACTCGCTGGGAATAGATCTCAAGCAACAATCTTAGCAGAAGAGGGGCAAGAAGCTGTCAGAAGTATGAAAAATGTTAACTTCGCCAGCTTAACTGATGGAACTCATGGTCTTGTGTACTCTAATAACGCATGGAGTTTTTCTGGAACACAAGATGTTACTGGAATCTATACAAGACAAGTTATCATTTCGACAGTTGATGCTAACAGGAAAAATATCACCACGAATGTTACATGGCAACAGACACCAGGAAGAACAGGAAGTATTTCTCTCGATGGAAGACTTACGAATTGGAAAACAGTTTTTAATTTGGGACAAGGACTTATGGTTAATAAGGTTGTTATTAATCACGGGCTTTCCAAAACGACTGCAGATTTCGCGCCGTATAAAGTGGGTGCTACGACGGTGCAACTTGCTACTTCTACTAAGTTCGGAGCAGGAACGTACACTGTTTCTGAGGCGACCAATCCAAACTATATACAAACCTTTAGTGGGGATTGTAATGCAAGTGGCCAAGTAACACTCACAGCCTCATCATCTAAGTTATGTACTATTACCAATGAAGAAAAACTTTCACATATTAAAATAGACGCTACAGTTATTAATCATGGAGGATCCAAGGTTGTTTCTGATTTCGCACCGTATAAAATCGGCTCAACAACAGTAACGGTTGGCGCGACAACGACCATAGATTCTGGATCATATGTTATTACAGAAGCATCGAGCTCACTTTATACTCTTACCTACAGTGGAGGATGTTTTACTAATGGAACAATATCTTTCCTACCAGGTGATGATAAAGTTTGTACCCTTACAAATGAAGAAATAGTACAACAAGGTAATGGTAACGGTAGTAGTACATCTCTTTCCGGACTTATGATTTATGGAGATGGAACCAATGTTCCTAAGTTTAGAAATTATTTTACATCTTCTAATACGTTTAGTGCTGAAACTGGAACATTCACAGCAACCGTTGGCCCAACGTGGATTATTAGAACTTCACCTATTAATCACACAGCAATTGCAGGGTATTACGATTCAACAGGGTCACTTATTGTGATGTGTTTTGATGGTACAAGCTGGACACAAGAGTTCGTAGCAGCTTCAGGTGGAGTTGGTAATAGACATCGTAATGATATAGCATTTGAAAAAACATCAGGTGATGCGATGGTTGTCTATAGTAAAGGGACACATAACCCTGGCCAACTCGGATATCGTACGAAAAGTGGTGCAACCGGATGTGGGTCTGCTAACTGGTCTGGAGAAACACTCCTTGATCCACTTCGTACATCAAATGACATTATGTATGTAAAGATGGCACAAGATAGACGCCCAGGGTCAAATATAATAGCGCTTACATGGGTAGATACTAGTGATGATATTTCTGCAAAAATCTGGGATGGTACTGCGTGGGTTAATGAACCATCTGCAGTAACAGATAATAATGTTGAAATAGTTTCATCGTCTCATGATATAGAAGATATGGATCTTGAATTCGAATCTGTGTCTGGAGATTTAATGTTGGTATGGGCAAATGGTGCGGGAAATAATGGAACAAACGGTGTGAGATATAGAACATGTACTGGTGGAATTGCTAATTGTATATGGGGACCAGTATCAACACCACCTACATTCTTAGACGACGCTACATCACTTGATATTTCTGCCAATCCAAAAACAGATGAAATAGTGTTTGCGTCCATTGGTAATGCAGGGGGCGATCTTCAAATCGGATATTGGAATGGTTCGACATGGACTGATACAGCAAACGCCGATACTTCGTGTAGCGTTCCATATACTGCATCTAAGTTAGTAACAACAGGGTGGTTAATTAACGGTACTTCAACACGATCCGTTGTTGTCTATACAGACCTTAACTCTCCTAATATTAATTGGTATTCAGGAAATGCTGGTGTCTTCACACGTCAACCAGACTTCGTCCCAACACCACTTATTAATACTACTCGTGGTTACATGGATATACACATGGATCCAGTTGATACAAGTCAGCTTATGTTCCTTACATCGGATAATGCTAATGACCTCTTTGCGAAAAGACTCAGTCTAACAAGCACATCAACATTCACATGGACTAACTCAGATGGAGGCGCCCTAGAAACAACACTTCCACAAGTTATTTCTTCACCATTCTCATTTGCTTTCTGGCAAAAGTAAGTATGAAAATAGTACCAAGAACTTTCAGAGGGTTTTCACTAGTTGAATTACTATTATATGTAAGTGTTTTGTCATTCGTACTCCTTTCGCTTTCTTTGTTCTTAACATTCCTCATGAGTTCAAGAATCAAAAATCAATCTATAGGTGATGTTAATCAGCAGGGGTTACAAGTAATGCAATTAGTAACTCAGACAATACGAAATGCCAAAACTGTTGATTTCCCTAGTATAGGAGCAACAAGCACTTCACTATCAATGACTATGTCTGACCCGCTTCTTAGTCCGACAGTATTTGATATAGTAAATGGTTCTGTGAGAATCACAGAGGGGTCAAATGCTCCTATATTACTTACGAATTCTCATGTGGCTGTTTCCTCACTTCTATTTCAAAATATCTCATCTGTAGGTTCTACTGACAGAATAGTACGTATTTCTTTTACTATAGACCATATTAATACCAGTGGTCGTAATGAAAATTCCTTCACAAAGTCATTTACAGGAAGTGCTACACTGAGACAATAAATCCATGACAAGTACCTTTCATACAAGGGGATTAAGAGTACATATGCGTCGAGGGTACATAGCGCTACTTTCAGTTCTTATTATTGGAGCTATTGGCACAGCAATCATGCTTTCAGTGTTACTTTCTGGGGTGACTGCATCAAGGACAGATTTCGCATTACAGCAAGCAGGAAGTGCTAAAGTAGCAGCTTCTTCATGTGGAGAAGAGGCTTTGCAAAAAATACTAGAAACTGGAACAACCACGGGGAGTGGTAATTTAACGATTGCTTCGGGTACATGTTCCTACACTATTACCAGCCAAAACGGCCAAAATATAACGGTTAATGCAACAGGGCAGGTCGGAACCATCCTAAGTAAGGTAAAAATCGTTATTGCTACGACTACCCCCTCAATAATCTTATCCTCATGGAAAGAGGTTGGGGACTTCTAAACCCTTCTATATTTGATATACTGACTAAGGCAAGTTATTTGTGCCTTTTTATATAGAATTTGTGTGCTTGATGAATTTCTTGGCTACGGTTTCAGGTTCTATGTTTTTCATCAACGTATGATGACATTAATCCATGAGCTCTGTCACGAACTTCAATCAAGTCTACAAATTCTATAGTGCCTCATTTATAAGGTTAATGTGTTTAAATACAAAAATACTAATTTACATTTTATGAAAAAATTACTTCGTAGCCAGAAAGGGTTTACACTTATTGAAATCCTTCTCGTGGTTGCAGCTATCGCTATTTTGGCAGGTATCGTTATCGTGGCTATTAACCCAGGTAAGCAACTTGGTGATACTCGTAACGCACAACGTCGTTCTGATGTGACAACACTTCTTAACGCAGCATACCAATACTCAATTGATAACAATGGAGTACTTCCTGCAGGCATTACTGCTTCATCAACAGAAATTTGTGCGCAAGGAGCAGCATCATGTACTGGTGTTATAGACCTATCAGTACTTGCTCTTAACGGTAAGTATCTTGTTGGTATTCCACAAGACCCACAAAAGGTTACTGCAAATGGTAATGGTTACAACATCTTTAAGGATGTGAATGGACGTATTACCGTTACAGCTCCACTTGCTGAGCAAGGTGCGGTAATTACCGTAACAAGATAGTTTAAAAGTAGAGCATGAAAAAGTTATTACGTAGCCAGAAAGGGTTTACACTTATTGAAATCCTTCTCGTGGTTGCAGCTATCGCTATTTTGGCAGGTATCGTTATCGTGGCTATTAACCCAGGTAAGCAACTTGGTGATACTCGTAACGCACAACGTCGTTCTGATGTGACAACACTTCTTAACGCAGCATACCAATACTCAATTGATAACAATGGAGTATTGCCTGCATCTATCGTGGCATCAACAACAGAAATTTGTGCATCAGGAGCAGCTTCGTGTACTGGACTTATAGATTTGTCAGTACTTACAGTTAATGGTAAGTACCTTACTGCTATTCCTCAGGACCCACAAAAGATTACTGTTAACGGCAACGGATATACCATTTCAAAGAATGCGTATGGACGTATTACTGTTACAGCTCCACTTGCTGAGCAAGGCGCTACGATTACTGTTACAAGATAGTACACATTTGAAGTATGTCTTTAGAACTAGTTGATCACCACGAAAGAAGTGATGCGGATGGTCATGAAAAAGCAAGTGATACACTATTATCACTTGCCGCACATGATCTACGAACCCCACTATCTGTCATAAAATGGTACACAGAAATGCTACTAGATGGTGACTGTGGAACATTAAATGATGATCAAACAAAATATCTAAAGACCATACAATCAAGTAATGAGAGAGCTATTGACCTTATTAGGTCATTACTAAACGTATCCAGGTTAACCCTGGGTACTTTTAGTATCTCTCCAGTTGAAGCTGATCTTAGTCGGATAGTTAAACAAGTACTTTCTGAGCTGAGTAGTTTCATAACAGAAAAGAAAATAACCATAGAAGAGTCGTACGTAAGCGATTCTTCTCCACTGGTTCCAACTCTTTTACTTGATAAGCAGATGTGTGTAGTAATTTTGAGAAATCTTATTTCTAATGCAATCCTTTTCTCGAAAGAGGAGGGGAAAGTACTTGTTTCGATACATGAAGTGAAACAAGGGGATGAATGTGGCGGTGAAAAGATACTAGAAGATAGCCTTCTGTTTTCTGTTACTGATTCTGGAATTGGAATCCCCGAAAAAGATAAAGAAAAAATATTTTCTAAACTCTATAAAGGGTCTAATGTTGCAGGAGAAGAGAGTAAAGGTGCTGGATTGGGGCTCTATATGACTGAACTTATAGTAAGTAACGTCGGAGGCGCGGTCTGGTTTACTTCAACAGAAAATGTAGGTTCAACCTTTTATGTGACATTTCCAAAGCAAGGCATGCAAAAGAAAGAAGGGACACCAACGCTCGACTAATAAACAAAATAAAATAGCGCCCAAAGGGCGCTATTTTATTTTGTTCAAACAAGCATTACGGTAATAAATTCAATATTTCTACATGGTATACTTATTATATGTTGTAGTGCATGGCATGTAATTTTATGTTCCGTCTTTTCGTTATAAAATGCTACCTCACACTCTTTACTAGTACTGCGTACATACCTGTACTTTTTGCTTCATACTTTTTTAAAAATCGTCATGAAAGGGAATATTTCTTCCGAGAGTGCTCCATTAAAATAATTCGTGCAGCATTCTATCTTTCACGTGTACAAGTTGTTACTGCTAATAACTTTTTCTTAGATGACTCAACAATATTCGTAAGTAATCATCCCAGTGAAATGGATGGATTTCTTTTGCAGGCATTACTTGGTCCAAATGTAATCCCTATGGTTGCACCTCTTAGACAATTTCCACGCATTATTGCTTTATGGCTTAAGGGAATGGGAGCAATAGATGTCATACGTGATGAGGTGGACCATAGAATGTATCCAAAGTCTAATACTAAGTATGAAGCTCTCCATAAAGCCCTAAAAGCTCTTAAACGTGGCAACTCACTTCTTATGTTTCCTGAAGGACACGCTGAATTATTAGAAGCATTGTATCGTTTCCATACTGGAGCAGTGAGATTAAGTTATGCCGCTCAATCTCCGATTCAAACGGTTGTACTTAAAGATTCTCATAAAGTATTTTCAGATACATTTAAAACAGGAAATAGAAAAGTAACAATCGAGTTCGGTAAGTGTTTTCTTCCAGAACAGGGGTACAACGAGCATGTACTCTTCAGTACTGATATGAAAGTGCGCCATAGGATAAAAGAAAGAACCCAAGAGCTAGAAAATGAGGTATTAAAGCATTTACCATTACGACTTTTAAATGAACAGCGTCATGAAGCATCTGATGTGGGGGTATTCGTAGATATCGACTTAACTATCTATAAGAGTCTTTCTCAGGTTGATTTTCTTGTCTATATGACACGAAAAGGGAATATTCCAGTAAAAGATTTTTCATACATTATGTATCTTTTTATTCTTGAAAAAATACATTTCATTAATCATAAGAAGCTTATGAAAGAGGCGATACATCTATTGGCTGGATGGAATGTGGAGGCAATAGATAAGCTCATGGGAAGATTCTTCCGAGAGTTAGCTCTTCCTAAACTTGAATACGGATTATTCGCTATTCTTGAAGATCATCTTGCTAAACACCATCATATAGTATTCGTGACAGAAGTGATGCATCCAATAGCGGACGCATTCGTAGAATTCTTTAAAGCAGATAAAGCCATAGATACTTCTCTTATTAAACGCGGGCGCACATATACAGGAGATATAACACTTCTATGTCGCGGTGATGAAAAAGCACACGCTGTTAAAAACTTTATGTTAGAAAAGCAAATTAATGCTAAGAATAGCTATGCTTATGCTGATAGTTATGTCGATATTCCATTCTTATCTCTTGTGGGACATCCTGTCGCGGTGAATCCTGATTGGAAATTAAAACACTATGCGAAAAAACATAATTTCCCTATTCTTAAGAAACACGATTAATGAGAAGTAATAAGAGGGTATGCTGTTACTTCACCAATACCTTTCACATCTAGAGTACGCATTTTACCAAAGTTATACATCGCACTTTCTTTAGATAATGCTTTGTAAGTATTATCACAAATAAGAATTTGATTTTTGTCAGCGTGATTTTGTAAGCGACTACCTAAATTAAGAACATTACCCATACAATCGAATCGTCTGAGTGCACCATTACCGTATTCACCAATAGTAAATGGCCCCGTAGAGAGACTTACTCGTGTTCCCCATGAATACTGCTCTATTGTTTCGACTATTGCTTTTGCTGCCTTTGCTCCATCTTCTACATACTGCGTTCCTCCATTTAATCCAAATACTACAAGCATTCCATCTCCTAAAAATTTGTTTACCCAACCACCATGTCTAGTAACTATGTTTGTAATTTCTGCGAAGTATAGTTTCAGTTCTTGGTCTACAAATTCTTTATCATTATTTTGGCTATACTCAGTAAAGCCTACAATATCTGTAAATAGTACAGTGCCATGAACTTCCTGACTTTCTAATTCCTTTTCAATCATTTTCTTCGCAATGTGTTCTGGAAGCATTGTAGAAAGAAGTTCATCTGCTTTGTTTCGCCAGTATTCTGATTCTTTTTTTGCTACTTCTAGTTCGTGAGTACGTTCGATTACCTTTTGTTCAAGCGTCTCGGTGTACCCTTTAATGGTAGATAAGGATGCTACGATTGCACTTTCATAAGATTTGCGAGAGCGACCTTGATTAAAAAAAAGATGGCGAAGTCTAAGAGAAAGCGATGGTTTATCCCATGAAATATGATAGAGGAAATGGGGAGCATTATATATTTCACCAACTTTTAAATGCACCATATCGCTCGCGTTATAATCCTTTGTAATAAGAATACCTGATCCAACTTTTGATTTCGCTTCGATGAGACTCTCATACATAAGCGCATCATGTATTTTATGAGTGGAGCGTACAGTATCTTGCCACCAGTTTTCTTCTTTATAGCTGGCGATTCGTTTCCCAATTGCCTCTCCTCGTATAAATAAAGTGTCACTATTCATTTCAATAGCATCAAGAGGTACATTTCCTTTTTTGTGTAGTAAATCGATAACGTCATATTCATTCGAAATTGATTTCACAGAAGAGGAAGGAAGATTCCATATCTGAGGAATGCTCGCAAGTAATCCTTGAATATACTTGTCACTATGATAATCTTCTACCGGATTTACATCTGTGTGGAATTCTACTTTGAAAACACAATGCGTATCGCTCGTAGAAAGAAGATGAAAGTCCTTAGTGTTATTAAAGAGGGGATTATACTCACTAATCTTTTGGTAGACAATGATCGGGTCGATAACAACAGTAAGAAATATTTTTTGTATATATTTAAAAATTCCCCAACTTTCAAGCTCCATCGCAGAAAGGCCCATTTTATAAGGCGCATCTGGATCATTTAGGAGTGAGATAGCACGATTCATTACTTCGTTATAGACATGAAGCGGTACCCAATTGTGCTCATTTAACAAATACTCTGGCATGTACGTCAGATTAGAGGTGAGAAGAACATCGCTACCAATTTTGTTATGTACATACTTGGCAATAACATTGATGTTACGACAAGAAACATTATTAGGATGAGACAATGATTGTTTGTTCTGTGTAGTTCTGTGTGGCATATAAAACAAAACGCCAAGAGCGTAGTATATATGAAGTATATAGAGTATTTTATTTTTGGTGTAGATAGGTATCCACTAGTTGTACACTTACACTCCTTTAATGACAGTTATTTTGGCGCCGATAGAATTAAGTCTTTCTGCTATATCAGCGTAGCCACGTTTAATAGAATACACATTACGAAGCATAGATGTTCCTTCTGCAGCCAGCATGGCGATAAGAATAATAGCAGTAGGGCGTAATGCTGGAGGGGAAACTATCTGAGCACCACGAAGTTTTTTCACACCAGTTACGAGTGCTCGATGTGGATCAAGTAATTTAATATCTGCCCCAAGTCTATTGAGTTCTGTAAAATAAATAGCACGGTTTTCCCATGTCCAATCATGAATAAGGGTTTGACCTTCTGCAAAACTACATATTGGTACGAAGAATGGAAGGTTGTCATTATTTATTCCAGGGAAAGGTTGGGTGTGGATTTTATCTGTCGGAGCAGTAAGCTTCGACGGCATAATAGTAATATCTACTAAATGAGTGCGACCATTATACGAAAGGTAAGGTTTTGAAAGTCGGTATATGAGTCCCATATGACGAAGCTTCTCTAGTTCTAGTTCTAAGAAATCAATAGGACATCTAGTAATGGTGAGCTTAGATTTAGTTACTATTGCCGCAGAGATGAAGAACATACTTTCTATAGGGTCTTCACTGTTATGATGTTCTATATTTACATTAATATCTTTCTTACCATGAATAGTAAGTGTGCTCGTTCCTATACCTTCAATCTTGACCCCCATCTTTTCCATTAAGAAACAAACATCCTGAACTTGATAATTAGGTGGAGCAAATTTAATTACTGTCACCCCTGGGATACGAGATGCAGCAATAATAGCGGTGATAGCACCGGTGTCAGAAGATTCATAGAGTGGAATGCGACCAGGTTGTAGTTTGGTATATGAGATAGCATAGAAACTTTCTTTCGTCACCGTTTTTACACCTAGATGCTCAAGAGCATATTTATGAGATGCTACAGTGCGTTCACCCATTTTGCATCCTCCAGAGTGGGGGAGTGAAAAGTGATTACTATAGTGAATGAAAGCGCCGATAAAAGTGAAAGAGCGTATTTTCATCGCAACGTTCTTGTTCATGGCCTTTAGATTTAATTTTTTGGGAGGTACTATTTCTACTGAGTTATCTTTTATCCAGCGTACCTTAACGCCAATACTCTCTAAAAGTTCTATATATCTATACACTTCTTCAATATGTGGAATACCATGTAATATGGTGGTGCCGCTATTTGCAAGAGAAGCAACCAGCATATTAATAGCACCATTCTTAGACGTGTTGGTTTCAATACTTCCTGAAAGTTTGCGCCCACCTTCGATTTTAAAATCAAGTGTATCTTGAAGAGAAAGAATAGGTCGGCCTAAGACTTCAGAAATTTTAGAAATCTGTTCTATGGTAATATTTTGCTTACCTGTTTCGATACGAGCAACGACGCTTTGAGTTGTTTTCAGTGCGTCAGCTAAATCTCCTTGGGTTAAGTCTCTTTCTTCGCGGAGTTGTTTAATAAATAGTCCTATTTTCCCCGCATCTTCCAAGGTGTTTTTCATAAATAAATTTCGATACGTGTATAAGTATTATTGTATAGCATATATGCTATATTGTAAAAAAATGTTCTCCACAGGCCTTTATTATAAAGGCTTTCTTTTGTATTTATAACGAGATACCATTAAGTATATGAATAAAATAGCCATTAGTCTTTTATCAATCATTATCAGTAGTGTTTCTCTCGCTTCGGCAGCAAGTTTTACCTTCTCTAAAAGTGCTTATACCGTAGCAGAAGGGCTTCGTGCTGTGGTTACTGTGATACCACACGATGTCACAGAACCGACAACAGTTACTATTAAGGTAGAAAAAGGGACAGCTAGTGCCGGTTCTGATTTCATTGTTCCTGGGTTAAGTGGTTATTTCTCTATTCCTTTTGCTAAGGGAGATACTGAGGGGAAAATTTTCGGAGTACAGACTAATGCAGATAGTGTCACCGATTCCAATGAAACAATAAAGGCTTCTATCATAAAGATAAATAATGTTGCTATTACACCTATTACGACCACTATTGATATTCAAGATGTTAAAAAGGGACAAGTTAGCAGTGCTCTTAATCAAAGTACCACAGGAGGACAAACAACAGCCGATACAGTTCTTCATGTAGAAGTAGATAAATTAGTTACCACACAGAATGAACTATTCAAGGTTACGGTTACAGGATTACCGTCACGTTATTTTACTAGTGGTTATTTGTTACGTTTCAGTCGTGTTGGAGCTCCGGCATCTTCTTGTGAAAATGCTAGTAGATCAGATCTCTGCCAAGTGGGCGTAGGAATTTCATGTGGAATATTACCTAAGTATATGGGAGTTTCTCCAGCTCAATGGTATGCGGATTCTACAGGTAAGATAGAGTATATTTGTTATGCAAATGGTCAAGGAGCAACTACAGTTAATACTTCTGATCAAATATATAATGTAAAAGCTATTGCTGCTGCTTTAATACCATATACAGGAGGGCAAGTAACTCCACCTATGGTTTCTGCCAATGTTGCAAGTATTACGATGAAGGCAAATGGTGTGAAAGCAACAACACTTACTAACTACGGTCCTTGTGATGAAAGAGGGGGACAAGGAATCGATCCATTTAGAATATATAGAGGATGTACTGATTGTGAGTATATTGCTGCTGAATGGCGCACAACACAATCAACATGTCAGAACGTTGCAGCTGTTCAATATAGATGGAACATGCATACACCACCTTCATCAATATTTGATCATCCAAAGTTAAGCTGCTCATTTTCTACTGCAGGTCTTCCGGCAGGCGATACTGGTATTAGTTGTAGTAAGGGTGCTGCTGCCTGCCAAGTTGGGACAAGTGCAACAGATACGAATGCAAAGATATTTAATTGTACTCCAAACGGAGAAGCAAGTTTTGAAGTAGCTAAGAATGTTTCTGGGGTTGTAAGAGATACTACAGGTAAACCAGTAGCAGGAGTGAATGTTGTAATTCCTATGGTTGGGTTCGGAGGTTCATATACCGCAACTACCGACACCAGCGGAAGATATGCAATATCTAATGTAGAACCTGCTTTTGTTTCATTGATTAATTTTAATAAAGCTGGATACATAGCAGATGGAATGCTTGCAAAGTTGGGTGAAAATGAAGCTTTTATACTTCGTCCTCTACCTGCAAATGGGGAACCTGAGGTGTGTCCTATCAATACATTTCGTTCTACGTTAGGTCATGCACCATGTAATTGTCCAGAAGGAACAGTGAAAGAAGCTATGCAAGGAGGATTCATATGCAAGGGAACTACTTCAACTGGCGAAGTTAATAGTAATCCAATAACTATTTCTCCAGAAGCAGGAACACTGTATACATCGCAAGGAAGTAGTGTAACGTTTACAGTAGGGAATGCTAAATCAGGAGATATTCAAGCTTGTTATGCAGTAGTAGCTAACCCAACTTCGCCTGCATCAGTTAATGCTACGTATTGTAATACAACTAGTAATTTCGTTGATTTCAATGGAAATGATGATTGGAATTTTGTTGGGAATACTCTCGTGGGTAAAATAGTATACGATCAAAGCACATGGGGTACAGGTGGAATAAAAACAGTTTCATATTTCCGTAAAAAATCCTCACCTAATAATATAGTAACTGCAACCATAGAAGTAAAAAGTACTTCACTTAAATCAAGTGCAACAATAGGAAGAACTAATTCTACTATTGATCAGCCAGCGTCTTCTAGTACAGGTGGATACTTCGGAACATATGGAGTTGGAGGTAGTGCAGGTGGAAATACTGATAATACTTATACCTTCGGAGGACTCTGGGATACCATTTCTAATGGCGTCGGTAGCTTAATGGGTAATGGATCTTCTAACCCTCAACCTATGCCTAGTCCATCACCAGATGAAGGTATTGGCGGAGGTGTTGGACCAAATGACTCAAATGGACCTGGGGGATCAGAAGAATTCTTCCAGCAATTTACAGGACCAGATACAGCACCGACTGTAAGTGGAGGAACATCAGTTAAGGATTGGTTTACAGGTTTACTAGATAGTATATTTTAAAACAAATACACCCGCGCGAAGCGCGGGTGTATTTGTTTATGTATTTATTACTTTAGAAAAGACTATACAAGAAATAAAGAGTAAGTGCTGACATAAGCACAGTAATGATTATTCCAAGAATATTACCAAGCTTGCCATTGGTTCTCTCTCCTAAAATAGACTTATTATTTCCAATAAGAAGAATAAGTATCATAAGGGGAGGAGCAAGGAGTCCATTTAAAATAGCTGCGTAGTAAAGCATGGTAATAGGTGAAATAGGAGAAAGGTTAACGAACACCCCAATCATCGTTGCGATGATAATAACAAGATAGAAACTACTTGCTTGAGTAAATGTTTTACCAAGTCCTTCATTCCACCCGAACGCTTCCGCAATCGCATACGCTGCAGATCCTGCAAGTACCGGAACAGCAAGTAACCCAGTACCCAAAATGCCTAGTGTAAATAAAAGCGATGAGAATTTACCAGCGAGAGGTTCAAGGGATGCTGCTACTTGAGCTGCAGAGGTAACAGATGTTATTCCTTGTGCGCCGAGCGTGCCTGCTGCAGTAATAATAATGAAGAAGGTAACTATATTAGATACAAGCATTCCAAAAGCAGTATCCACGCGCATCTGGTTAACATCTCTTTGTGTTATTGCTGGTACACCTTTACCCATTGCTTGTAATTTATTATCAAGCACAAGCTCTTCTACTTCTTCGTCAGCTTGCCAGAAGAATAAATACGGAGAAATAGTTGTTCCTAGCATCGCTGTGATATTAAGAATAAAATCCCTATTCCATTCTATATTTGGAATAAGGGTATCTTTTAGAATATGTAACCAATCTTGATGCACTGCAAATGCTGCGATAATGTAAGCTATTACGGTGAGTGCCAGCCACTTGAGTACAGAAACATAGGTTTTGTATGGAATAACGACTTCTGCGATGATGGTAGCAAGCGTGAGGAAAATAAGCGTAGGGACGAAGGGGATAGGAAGTAAAAGTTGTACAGAGGATGCCATAGCACCTAAGTCAGCGCCAATATTAATGATATTGGTAATCGCAAGTAATGCTATTGCACCGTAGAGAACTTTTTTGGAATAGTACCCTTTAATAACACCAGCTAAGCCTTTACCAGTTACTAGACCTATACGTCCACACATTTCTTGTATGGCCACCATAAAAGGGTAGGTGAATAACGCTAACCATAATTGAGAATAGCCGAACATCGCACCTGTCTGAGCATATGTTGCTATACCTGATGGATCATCATCAGCAATACCAGTAATAACTCCCGGCCCCATCGCTTTTTTCACACGTCGTATTAATTCTTTCATAGTAAATAGTATACATGGAAAAGCTAGTAGCTTTTAGCATTTAAAGTGTGAGAATACAAATACATTACAAAAATTGCTAGAATAGATAAATGAAAACGACACCATTTTTGGAATATGTTGTATATGATGTTTTTGGTGAAGGGGAGGGTATTACCTACAGAGCTATGATGGGAGGATATACGCTATATAAGGATGGTAAGGTGTTTGCTATTATCGATGACGAGAAACTGTATTTTAAGGGTAGCAGTAATACTGAAGGGTGGTACTTAGAACACGGAGCCAAAAAATTTTGGTATATGAAAGAGGGAAAGAAACAATATATGAATTACTTTCTTATGCCAAGTGATGTTTTAGAAAATAAAGATGAATTTAGTGAATGGTTCGATATGGCACTTTCTGTAGCAACACTTCCGAAAAAGAAGAAATAATTTAACTAAGCACTTGATGTTCAACGAGGGTTTTATATTGAGAGGAATTTTGCATTAGTTCTTCGTGTGTACCTTCTCCTACCACCTTACCTTTATCCATAACAATTATCTTATCCGCATTACGTACTGTTGATAATCTATGCGCAATGATGATAGTTGTTTTACCAATCGATACATCATTAATAGCATCCATTACATACTTTTCATTTTCGGAATCAAGCGAAGAGGTTGCTTCATCAAAGATTAATATTTCCGGATCTTTAATAATTGCTCGTGCTATTCCTACACGTTGGCGTTCACCACCAGAAAGTTTAATACCGCGTTCACCAATAACCGTATCAAACTTTTGCTCCCCGAGACGGTGGTAGAACTGGTCAATACGGGCCTTATGAGCAATAGTTTCTATCTTGCTTTCAGCCTTTTCTAAATCTTCTTTTTTAACACCAAGAAGTATGTTTTCTTTTATTGTGTCATCGAATAGATCAACATGTTGCTCTACGTATCCTATGTGCTCTCTTAAATCTTTCGCACTCATTTCTCTTAAACTAATACCATTGATAGTTATGTTTCCACTGTTCCAATCATAAATACGCAGCAGTAGACTTACAATAGTAGATTTTCCAGATCCAGAATGTCCTACAAAAGCAATGGTTTTTCCTTTAGGAATTGTAATATTTAGGTTACTAATAACATCATTTTGACCAAGGGGGTATTTGAAAGATACATCGTCAAATACGATGTCTCCTTCTTGAAATAATGAAGGCCCCTCTTCTTTAAATGAAGCCTCCTTGTCAATGATGTCTAAGTACTTATCAAGTTCAACAAAACGTAATGGTACTTGTCGTAACGTTTGAACAATACTTTGTATTGTTCCATAAATATCATTAATCCAAGACCATAGAGCATATACAGCTCCGAGACTAACGAGAGATTTTAAGTAAAGCACTATAATAATTAAAAAACTGACAGTCCTACTCACAATAAGGAAAAGACCACGATTAAAAACATGTTTTGAAGCAAGACTCCACACATTGATATTGAACGTTATATATTTGAATCTGTTAGCAAGATACTTTTTTATGTAGTGAACTTCAGAAGATAGCAGTTTAATAAGTGCCAAATGCTGAAAAGCCTCAGCGCGAATTTTACGTTGCTTATCCCAGTTATCTATATTTTCTTTAATTAGCGGACGATGAAAGTTTGAAAAATGATTACTCCATATGATTGCTAATGTGAGAGTCGCTAGACACCAAAGAGCAACACTTATTGAATAAAAAGAAATAGCGATAAGAGCCAAAATAACCTGACTTACCGCAGGTAAAAAAGTAAGTACGATAGTGGAGACGATTGATTCCACGGCAGATTCTCCGCGGTTAATCACTTGTAGTTTAATTGCAGAGTGGTCTTCTCTAAATTGAGATACATTTAAATTAAAGATTTTTTTAAAAGAGAATTCTTCTAGATATTGCTGAATAGCATTGTCTAATCTTTTTATAGAGTGAATATCTGTGTAGTAACCAATTCTATTTTTAATAATATTTAAAAATGGATACAGGAAAATTATCCAAAGTAAAATCGGTATATTTTTGGTCACTAGCGAATCTAAGGTACGTGCAAAAATGTAAGTAATTCCAACCTGAATAACTTGCTGAACGATGGTTGAAGAGAGCTGTATGTAAAAATCTTTATGAAATGGTTTGAGCAATTTCCAAAGTCTAAGTATTGTTGATACGTATTTTTGCATGGGTATAGCGTAACACTGTTGACGAGAAAAGAATAGTCTTGTTTCGTGAGGGTTATGTATGTTATAATGTATATATGATAAAGAAAAAGCACTGCCGCAGGCAGTGCTTTTTCTATGCGTGTATATGAAGATAAATATCTTCAAGTGCTCGTACTGCGTCACCTGCTGCGATATTGTTCTGATGATAGAGGACATCGGTACAGTCTCCTGCTGCCCAGATACCTTCTACACTAGTTTCTTGCGTACGAGGATCGATAATTATGTTTCCTATTTCATTTACTTTTACCAAGTCTTTTGCGAAAGAGGTAGCAGGTATTTGGCCAATTTCTACGAACACCGCAGATACCGGTAGTGTGGTATCAGTATTTGTGACTGTGTCAGTATACGTAATTGATTCTACGAATACAGAACCTTGTATACTTTTCGGTGCTACATTTTTAATAAGTTTAAAGTTCGGTCTAGTGAGTAACTTTTTCACAGTAATCTCATCTGCTCTTGGTTCGCTACGAGATAGTAGTGTGACTGACTTACAGTAAGCGAGCAATTGCGCAGCGGATTCAAAACCTGCATTCCCACCACCCACAACAACAACGTCCATTCCTCCAAAGAGTGGTCCGTCACATGAAGCACAATAGGTGATACCTTTATTTTCAAATTCATTAGCACCTGGAATATCTAGTTTACGACGAGATGAACCAGTAGAAATAAGAACTGTTTTGGTCTTATGAGTAAGGCTATTTTCGAGCGTCACAGTGAAGTCACCAGCTTCCCCAATAATGTTTGTAGCAAGTGAACCATCAATAATATCTAAGTACTCACCTTTGTACTCTTCCACGTGAGCCTTGAGGGATTCTGCAAGTTTGGCGCCACTTATATGTGGTGTTCCTATCCAGTTCTGAATATCGTCTGATACAGTAGATTGCCCACCCCACTCTTTAAGAATTAGAGCAGTTTTAAGTTGCTTTCTCGCTGCGTACACGGCAGCTGCTGTACCTGCTGGTCCACCACCGATAATAATAAGGTCGTAAAGAGTGTTCATAGGATGTCAGTATACCATAGCTCATTTACATGAAAATAATAAAATCGGATGACAGTGAGATTTTATAAAGAGTTACGTCTAAGATTCTTGTTTTGTCTTAAACCATTTAAATTGTTAAAATGCTTATGGAAGTAACAATCAATTAACCTAGTTGAGGGGTCGACACATGAACACAGTG
The DNA here is from genome assembly GCA_964455195.1 of uncultured Candidatus Saccharibacteria bacterium. Lineage (GTDB taxonomy): Bacteria > Patescibacteriota > Minisyncoccia > Phycocordibacterales > UBA5272 > UBA11704. Next base: position 48,894 of record CAYVUY010000001.1, on the reverse strand, counting down.
ACGAATGGCAGTCATGTAGAACCGGATGCAAATGAAAATGACGACGCAGGGCAAAAGCAGTTAAGAGATGCGGTACAGGCACTAGTCGCGCTGATTTGCGCGACTCATCTTCCTACAGTTCCTAGGAATGCGCCACCTGAGACCGATTTTGCAAGGCGAAGAATGCTGCTACGCGGTCAGGTTTCAATGAAGTACGATGAGGCTCCACAGGCATTTGGATCAGCGGTTGATTCATACAGTGTCAGTGGGTCCCGCAGTGTTCGTACCGGATATTTTGGACAGTAGTCAAACTTATTGGTACATAAAATCCCGCTTAGGCGGGATTTTGCTTTTCTAGTTTTTAATTACTTCTTACGGCGAAGGAATGGTGGGAGAGCATCCCAGTCATCACTTTCATCCTCATCTTCAAACTTGAAAGGGGATTTCTTATCATCATCTTTTCCCTTTTTGGTTTCTTTTTCTTTTACTTCTTCCTTCTTATCCTCGATAGTGTTTTCGATACGAGAATCAGATTTTTCCTCCTTAGCTACAGTTTCTTTTGAATCCTTACCACGTAGCATGTCTCCGAAGATTGATTCTTCCTTTTTCTCTGCTTTAGGGCGAGGGTCTTCATCAAGTGATAATGTTGGAAGTGAACGGTTAGAGAATGCTGAAGGGAACCCAGTAGCAATCACGGTAACCTTTACCTCGTCCTTCTTAAGAGTTGCATCTTGTGCGATACCGAAGATTACCTTCGCATCCTTGTCTACTGATTCAGTAATTATCTTCGCAGCTTCTTGTACTTCTAACATTCCAAGATCATCTGCTCCATAAATAGCGAACAGTACTCCCTTAGCTCCATGTATAGATACATCAAGTAATGGTGAATTAATAGCTGCTGAGGCTGCTTCACGAGCACGGTTCTCACCAGCTCCACGTCCTACACCCATAAGCGCTGTTCCAGAATCTTTAAGAATTCTCTTAATATCAGCAAAGTCGAGGTTAATCGTTCCTGCGGTACGAATAATATCTGAAATTCCTTCTACAGCTTGTTTCAAAACCTCATCACACATTTCAAAGGCTTGCTTTACTGTAGTGCTTTTATCAATTACAGAAAGAAGACGGTCGTTAGGGATGACGATAAGTGCGTCTACTTCTTTTTCAAGTTCTTCTAGTCCTTGCTCCGCTAACTTCATGCGTTGCATTCCTTCAAAGAAAAATGGCTTAGTAACTACTCCTATTGTAAGTATCCCCTCATTCTTAGCGATAGATGCTACTACTGGAGCAGCACCTGTTCCTGTTCCTCCTCCCATACCCCCGGCGATGAATACCATATCCGCACCTTTGATTACATCTTGAATTTCTTCACGAGTTTCTTCAGCAGAACGCTTTCCCACTTCTGGATCCATACCCGCACCGAGACCTTTGGTAAGATTTTTACCAATGTGAATTTTTTTCTCAGCGAGAGAATGATGTAAGTCTTGGGTATCAGTGTTCATCGCAATGAACTCAACACCTGTTAACTTAGAGTTGATCATGTGGTTCAGTGCTCCTTTTCCTGATCCTCCTATACCGATTACTTTAATACGTGCGAAGCTTTCAATTTCTGGGTTTACTTTTGCCATGTGGGGTTCTTTGAAGTTAATAATGTACTTACTATAACAAAATAAAAAAATCTTTGCCAACTATTAAAAAAGCTTGCAAAGTAAGGGTTTTTAGGAATGATTATGGCAAAAATTGGACAAAAAATCGCTTAAGTGTTGTTGTTAATCTCTTGAAAAAAGCTCCCAAAATAACATGTTCTTTAATTTCTGGAGCTAAGAATGTAAGCCCGTAACATCTAGCCCACGAAGAATCAGTAAGTGTTCCATTACTTATCGGAACTAATTCATTATTTGCTATTTTTATTGGAAGCTTCATTGTGTATCTCATCGTGTAATCAATACGAGGAATTAATGTTGCATCTCCGAGCACTACTACTCCAGCAGGGAGTAATTCTCGTCTATGAATTCTATCAAGCTCTCTATTTATTTTTTCACAAATATCTTCGATACGTGCTTCAATGATTTCATCTACTCGGCGTTTCGAATACATAAGTGTGGTGTTACCACATTTGATATCCTCAGCCTCTTCAAGTGAAATTTTAAGTCCAAGAGCGATGTCTTTGGTAATGTCATTACCACCAACCGGAAGTACAGACACAACAAGAGGGAGGTTGTTCTCATAGACAAGAAGTGAAGTGGTGTCACTTCCTATGTTAATGACTGCAGTTCCTGCCATTTTCTGCTTTCTACTTAAAAGACAGACACTTTCTGCTATAGGGCCAGCAATCACATCGCTGATTTCTAGGTTTGTTTTCTCAAGAGCGTTTTGTAAGGTTGCGAAGTATTGCTTAGGGTAGGTGATAAAGAGAGCTTTCACTTCTAGCTTGTGTCCATGAAGTCCCATGATATTACCACTTACTTCTTGGCCATCTAACTTGAAACGAAGAGGGATGGTGTGAAGAATCATTTTGTTTTTCACATCAAAGACACTTTTTTCTGCATCTTTAAGCGCTTTCTCAATATCTATATCAGATACACTCCCATCTCCTCGTGAGATCAGGGTATGACCATTTGAATGTGTCGAATGAATATGAGACCCACCAAGAGAAACAACTATACCATCTGGATTTTCACCACCACCTTTTTCTAGTGTGTGTATTAGTTCACGAAATGTTTCAGCTACGAGTATAGGATCAGTAACGTTACCTTTGTCTACTCCTTCAAGAGGGAGTTTATATGTGGCGATTACTTCTTTGTAGCGCTCGTTAGACATTTGTCGTGTAACAACACCACGAATCCATGTGCTACCGATATCAACCCCTATGAGTATTTGTTCTTTTATTTTTGCCACGTGTATAAAAATGTGAAAGGTAAGTATCTTCCAATCCTTCCATTGTACTACCATGGTCGTATCCTTTCAAATGAAGTGCTCCATGAACAATAAGTAAATGAAGGAATTCTAAGTGTGTCATCTCGAAGTTCTTAGCATCTTTTCTTGCTGTAGAAAGTGAAATGTACATTTCTCCTTCAGTTTCTGATAAGGGGAAAGAGAGAATGTTCGTTGGATAATCCTTACCACGATAGGCTTTGTTTTTTTCTTTTGATTCTTTCGGAGTACAAAAAATAATAGTGAGAGCATAACGCTTGCCAAGAATCTTTTCCTTAATAGCAAGAAATGGCACACTCGGGAGCGTACCATTTTTCCTGATAACCGTGAGATTTTTTTGCTCACTTATAGACATAATTATCTGCGTTTCTTCTTTTCGATAACCTTACCCATTTTCTTTGCTTTTTCGTACTTTAGAGTGTTGGCAATCTTTTTGAGCTTAGCGCGCTTGGTTTTTAGAGTAGAAAGAGGGCGATCGTTGTAACGAATACTACGTACTCGTGGGAGAACTCCTGATTCTTGAACTCTTTTTTGGAAGCGACGAATAAGACCTTGAATGTTCTCAGTTTGGGTCTTCTTTACTTCTACGTTAATGTTTGACATATGTAGGCACAATTCTACTATATATTTACAAAATATACAAGGTCGGTAAGGAAAACAGGATGAAAAAACGCGGCACTCAGGGTTATTGAGTGCCGCGATGGCAGGCGCTTCCAGTTACAGACTTTTTGCGTACTTCGCACAATCTTCGTGAAGTTTCGGTAAAAGCCTGACAATCTCTGCAATTTCTTTTCTGCCTACCCAGCTCAAGTTCGCAAGTAGGGTAGCCTTGAGAGCCTCCTCGTCTTCCGTAATCAGGTGGCAATCTATAATGTACCGGTAGGAGACGTTCTGGCCGTATTGCTTGCGCGTCGGATGCTTTTTCAAAATCATGATACGCTCAGCATCATTCCCACGCGTTTGGGTCATTGCCGAAAATGTTCCGTCATTAAAGTCCCGCGTTCGAGTGAGAAGAAAAGCAAACGAAACAGTCTTCGTATCTATTTTTGTGATAACTCCAATTCCGATGTTATGTTTGAATCGCCTCCCGCCGATGCCGTAGTGCTGAAGCCAGTAGACAAGGCATGTCGACCCAACCAAAGATTGGGTAAAGCTCTTCACAGTGTGCACAGTGCTCATAGCAACTACCCCCGATTGGTTATTTGTTCAATTGGATTATACACCTAAAGTGACCGTCGTGTCATTTAGTGACTAAACTTCGACTTTCCACTGGATGTGGAAAATCGAAGTGAAATAAAATTAAAAAACCGATACCTTGAGGTATCGGTTTTTTAATTTTATTTCAAATGCTTGATGTAATCAGAGAGTGCGTCGATTTTTACAGTGTCTTGAGAGTGAGTTTTCATGTCGCGTACTATTACTGTATTATCCATCGCTTCTTTTTGTCCGAAGATGATGCAGTATGGTACCTCCATTTTTTCAGCAAGTGCTAGCTGTATCGAGAGTGAGTCTTTTGAAATTGATTGGTGAACTGGAATCTTTGCTTTGCGAAGCACTTCGATAACACAGAGACTCTTTAGTTTGGCCTCGAACCCAAGTTGTATGAAATACACTTTAGGTGTTTTCATTATGCGTGGCATCAATTTCTTACATTCAGGGAACATGAGAATACGATCAATACCAAGCGCTGTACCTACAGCAGGGACATCTTTCTTAGAACCCATATCTTTCGCGAGATAATCATAGCGACCACCACCAGTAATGGTTATTTCTTTTTCATTACCATTCTCATCTTTATCAATTTTAATTACTTCAAACACAGTACGAGAATAATATGAAAGTCCGCGTACAAGTGTGTGATTCATACGATACGGAATACCCATTTCTTCTAGGTATTGAAGTACTTCTTTGAAGTGATGACGTGCATCAGATGATAAGAATGAAAGCGATGTTGGAGCTGCTTCTTTAAATGGTTGACACTCTACTTCTTTACAATCAAGGAGGCGTAGAGGATTAACTTTAATTCTTTCTTGGCAGTTTTTACACATTGAACCAATGTGTTTCTTATAGTAGTTGGTTAGTTCTTTTATATATGCTGGTCGAGTTTCTTTATCTCCCATGCTATTAATATCAATCATTAAATCTTCGAAACCAAACTCTTCCAAAATAGTCATCAGTGTTCTAATCACAAGAGCATCAGCGATACTCTTGGTTGTTCCTAGAATTTCAATATTGAATTGTCGTAATTGGCGAAGGCGCCCTCGCTGTGGGTTTTCGTGGCGGAAAAGTTGTCCATATGAGTAAAGAAGTACTGGCTGAGGAAGTGTTTGCATGCCATGTTCTAGATATGCACGCATGACAGATGCAGTATATTCTGGGCGAAGCGCTAAACGATCACGTCCTTTGGAGCTAAATGCATACATTTCTTTATCGACAACATCAGTTCCTTCACCAATAGCGGAAATGAACACATCTTCCTTTTCAAGAATTGGAGTTTCAATAGGTTTGAATCCGTAGTACACAGCAACTTCCTGAGCCTTTTCGAAAAGTCCTTGGTAGCGGTAATATTCATCACCTATAAGATCGAACATTCCTTTAAGTGATGTTGGAACTTCTTTCTTTGTATTTTTATCTGGTTGACTCATAACTTGAATATTAAAATTTATTTTTTATTTATCGTAACTGTAACTTCCTGGATATATTGAGAATACTCCAAATGGTAGTAATCGCACAAGGGCCCGGCCACGTAATTGAGATGAAGGTAATGCTCCCCAGAAGCGGCTATCATAACTTACGCTTCGATTATCACCCATGACGAAATATTGATCTTTGCCAAGCTCTACATCAGCATCATGTTTTGGATCTTTATACGTAACGAATGATTCATCTACAATAAAACCATCTTTATGAGCATCATTGTAGATAGTTGTAACACCATCTTTTACTACTACGTGTTCACCAGGAAGACCAATGATGCGTTTAATAAGATATCTTCCCCCGTATTCACCACCAATATTTTCATAGAGTTTGAAAATAACTACGTCCCCACGTGAAGCGGGGTGAATCATATAGCTTATTTTGTCCACAAGAAGGAATTCTTTATCATGGAAGGTTGCAAGCATAGATGCTCCATCTACAATAAAAGGTTGAATAATAAAAGCTTGGAAGATTTTTACTGCAATAATAATTCCTATTACCCAAGTAAGTAGTGAGCCAGGGGTTTCATCTTTTTCTAATAAGCGAAGACGTACGAGGAGCTTACGAACATGAGGAGAAAACATCGCAGTGACCAAAGATGCAATGATGATGATAAGTATCGCGATGACGAGCATACTCACATCATTCTGGGTCATGTCGGTGAACGATTCTGTCAGTAATTCTAGCAGCGAAGGTGTCATGTTGCATCAGTATAATCGTTCTTGCGATGCACTGCAACGTGACGTGTGCCGCTAGTACTAAAATATTTATTTCGTAAAGCTCATAAATACTAATTACTTCGGCATCGCAAAAACATAATCGCTATTTCTATCAAAATAACTCTTTGTTTTTTGTGATACACTTTTATGATTATGTATACGTTAGTGCCACTCGGAAACCCAGGTAAGCAGTATGAGAACACCCGTCACAATGCTGGACGTATTGTGTGTGGTGAAATTACGATAGATGAAAAGCGTATGGAGTTATTTATTCCGACAACATTCATGAATGAGTCAGGAGTTGCTATCTACGAGTACCTTAAGTATCACAATGACAGAGAACTTGTCATACTCTATGACGATAAAGATTTACCTTTAGGTACTATTCGTATCTCTTATGATAGGGGTGATGGAGGACACAACGGTGTGAAGAGTATAATAGAAGCATTAGGCACAACAGCTTTTATACGTCTTCGTATTGGAATAGGACCGAAAGAAATGCTTACAGAGAGCGCAACTCCTCCACATGGAGATGAAGTGCAAAAGTATGTGCTTGGTAACTTCACAGAGGAAGAAATGAAAGAGTTAAAGCTTATTTCTAGACGTGTTGAGTATGCTCTCACAGAAATAGTAGAGAATGGGTATATGAAAGCAATGGAAAGATTTAATTAAAATATATGTTTGAACAAGGACCATCACGCGAAAATACAATGGAGACTAATGCTAAGGCATCAGTAATTCGTTTCGAATTAAGCAATCAAATGCCTTCTTTGGAAGAAAAGAAATCTTTAGAATATACACAGTACTTAGCTTCACTTGCACAAGATCAAGGAAATTTTATTGATAATGGTGGAGCTGCCCGAGTGTACGATATGCCGAATCAAAAAAAATCTTGTTTCAAGATTATGAAAAATAGACACTCATTACCGAATGCTACACACTATGATTTGGGAGCTTCACCACTTCAAGAATTTAATTTTATGGAAAAAGTAAGAGGATTAAATTTGCGTGGTTGTCGAACTCCAGTTGCGGAAATGTGTATTGAGACAGGGGATACCGCTATTATTGTTATGGAAAAATTAAATGCAGTTAATCTACAGCATATTTTTAATGGAACAGAACAATTACCAGAAGGGTTTGATTATGATTTATTCTTGGATATAGTGTCAGATTATGTAGATTCTTTACATGCAAAAAAGAATATAGTTCACGGAGATTTATTCGCAAGAAATATCATGATTGATAAAGAGTCAGGGCTTCCTTATGTTATTGATTTTGGGAGAGCTAAAAGCACAGAAAGAATAAGTAAAGAAGTTGCTCAGGTCCTAGAAGAGGAAGATTGGACTAGATATGATGAAATCTGTGTTGCTATTGATGGGTTAAGACGTGAGATAGAAAAAGTTCCACAAAATACTATTGCTATACCGAAGGATGTTTATATGTTCAGTGATAAAATCACCGTTCATTATTCAAAAAGAATTCTAGAGGAGGCGGTTTCTATTTTACATTCCTCTTCTTTTGATTCAGAAAAGGAATATGTTTTACAGTTAGGGGAATCAGAAGATTTAATACTTACGAATAATATTTCTCTAGTAAGGAGTGTTAGGGAAATCCATAAAGAGAATCACGTTTTTTATATCGGCAGAAGGAAAAAACAATACGCCTAGATTTTGTTGATACACATAATAAAAGCATCACTGTGTAGTGATGCTTTTATTATGTACAAACTTTAAACGTTTTAAACTAGTTATTTCTTGTCTGCAAAAGAAAGAGTCATTCTTTCTTCGTCAGCATCAAAGAGTGTGATACTGAAGTTGTAGCTCTTTCCAAGTGAAAGAGTAGCGCGAAGCTTCTCTTCATCTCCGAAATCAGATACATGCACAAGACCAGCCACTCCTTCTTCTACAGAAACGAGTGCACCATGCTTGTTGAACTTGATAACAACACCGGTGACAGCATCACCTTTCTTGTATTTAGCGGCAGCTTCTTTCCATGGGTTTTGCTTAAGAGCTTTCATAGAAAGAGAAATCTTACCATCCTTAATCTCGATAATCTTAGCGCGAACCTTATCTCCTACACGAGCGTATGCCTTAGTATCTTCTACAAGACCCCAATCAATTTCACTCTTGTGTACAAGACCTTCCACACCTTCTTCGAGACGTACGAAGATTCCGAATTCAACAACACCTGTTACAGTACCGTCTACTTCATCACCTACAACATAAGAACCAGAGGTGATTTCACCCTTTTCCTTGTTTGTAGAACCTCCAGTTGCTCCACCCTTACTATCCTTTTCTGAGAAGATAAGCTTACCTTCTTTTGGAATAGCGTTAATCATCATTACTGAAAGACGCTTACCGATAAGCTTCTTTAATTCACGCATAATCTTGTCCTTATCTCCATCTTCGATGCGAGGATAATTTTCTTCCTTAAGCTGTGATGCAGGGAGGAATCCCATGATGCCTTGCCAATCGAGAATAAGACCACCCTTGTTAGCGTCTTTAACGACGATATCAACGATACGCTTCTCACGAATAGCAACTTCTGCATCAGACCAAATGAGAGCTTGGCGAGCTTCCTTAAGTGAAAGTTCTACATAGCCGTTCTCATTTTCACGCATTACAACTTTAGCAGAGATAGAATCTCCAATGTTGATACGCTTGATAACGTCACGAGCATTCATGAACTCGATACCATAAATAATACCTGTACCGAAGTTACCGAGATCTACATATAATGCAGCTTTCTCGATAGCTACGACAGAACCTTCTACGATATCCTCGTTCTTAAGAACTGGTGTATCTACTACTTGTTTTGTTTCTTCCATAAAAATTAAGTTTCTTAAACTTTTTTGTTTTTTGACTGCACTCGGATAACATACAAATTTTATTTGTGCGTTATCCTCGCTTGTCAAAAGAAAAATTTCCGCACGAATGCGGATGTACGCTTCGGTCTGGTTTTTCCATTACTTTGCCAATGCAATCGGTAACGGAGGGTTACGCCAGAACGTTCTCTTGTTAATAATTAGAGTAGTCTCATACTATAGTATTTTGGCGATTTTGGCAACTCAATTGAATGTATATAAATGAATAGGGGCCAGCCTGTTGGCTGGCCCCTGAGGGATTTCGAGGTGTTAGCGCCTGTCGTCGAAGTCCTGACGGTCTTCATGACTTGCGTGAGTTTCGATGACTTCGCAGGCGATAGTCATGAGCCGTTCGACATTTTCGTCTCCGGCAGCAATCCGCCTTTCGATGTTTGATTGATGCTCCTGGACCATCGCTTCGGCGATTTCATCGCCAAGCACCGAAACAATCGTGATTTGGCCCGGAGCCAGCGCGTAGACTGGTTTGCTCGAGTGCATGTTCGCTTCCGCTGCTCCTTGATGACTGATGTTTACCCCTTTCAATCGGCGTAGTGCCATGTGCGTCTCTCCTTGTAAGGTACTGCAATTGAAATGCTTTAATTCAAAGTACATTATTATAATACTACTTTTTATTGACATTGTCAAATAATATTTTCTGAAACTAAGTCTCGTGTTAGAATAGGTCACATGATAATCACACATTACGGACGAGAGCATTTCAAGCTTCAAGTTGGAGATCTCACTATTGCTACCAACCCAGTATCGAAAGATGGTAAAGGAAAGATTGCGAAATACGGAGCAGATATATGTCTTATTACTACTAATCACCCAGATTACAATGGTTCCGAACAGGTAACACATGGAGATAAAGTACCTTTCGTAATTAAAGGCGCAGGGGAATATGAAGTAGCGGGAATATTCATTAAAGGATTCGCGACAGAGACAGAACTTCTTGATGGAAAGAAAAAGAGAATATATCAAAATACCAGTTATGTCTTTACTTTAGATGGTATTCGCATTACCTTTTTGGGTGCGCTACATCACATACTTGAACCAGCACATAAAGAAATTATTGATGAAACAGATGTACTTTTCGTACCAGTTGGCGGAGACGAAGTAACGCTTAATCCATATGATGCTCATAAGTTATCTGTAGCACTTGAACCTAAGCTTTGCATCCCGATGGACTACAACGAACAAACACTGCCGATCTTCTTGAAAGAAGCAGGTTCTGAAAAGGTTGAACCAGTTGAGAAACTTACTATTAAAAGAAAAGATATTGAAGGAAAATTAGGAGCGGTGATTCTTGTCCACGATATGGTAGAAAAGCTTTTACTGGTGTTACTCTTAATACATATGAAAAAATTTGTCTTAGCTTCTTTATTATTAATTTCGTTTTCAACTTCATTTGCTCTCACTGATGATTTCGTTAGTTCAAATAATTGTATAGATTTACAATACAATCTTTCTTATCGTGCTCGCGATGCAAAAACTTCAGGAGAAGTTTCTCTTCTTCAAGATTTCCTCAGTCCACAGTATTTATCTGGAGAACCAACAGGATTTTTTGGAGTAGCAACGCTTTCTGCTGTAAAAAGATTTCAACGTGCAAATAATATAGATAACACAGGGCGTGTAGGACCTCTCACACGAAGTAAAATAAAAGCATTAACATGCGGTACTCAATCTGCACCACTACCACCAATTTCAGGATACTCTCCATCTCCTACACCTTCTCCGGTTAATCCTGGTATGGTTGCTTGTACTGCAGAAGCGAAACTTTGTCCGGATGGTAAAACTTATGTAGGGAGATCCGGACCAAACTGTGAATTCGTAGCGTGTCCTACAACTTCGAATGAAGTCGCTACCCCTCCAGTAGTTTCAGATGGGGTATTGTCTTTTACATATGCACGACAACCGTATGTAACTAACCCACTTGCTGTGGTTTTTACAGCGGGGAGTAAAGCAAATGGTGGTAATGTCATCTCTATGTGTGATCAAAATTCCCTCTACTCAGTAGATTATGGTAATGGTAAAGTAGATTCGATGTATGCAAATGCTATGAATACTATTTCTCAGGTTTCGGGGACAACTAACACCCAAGGAAAATTGAGCTGTGATGGATATCTGTCATATTACACGTATCCAACAGCAGGAACATATACCGCGAAATTACTTAAAACCATTTACAATGACTGTAAACCAACACCTGGAACAATGTGCGCTATGTGGGTAAGTAGAACCGATACAGTAGCAGAGATTACTGTGACAGTGGGGTATTAGATTTTCACTATTGGTTTTCTACATTAAAAATTAAAAGTATTGAAAGTTTTAAAGTAGAAAATCTCGACACATTGGTATGGCCGAGATTTCGAACTGAACATATTTGCATTACCCCCGAATAGCTTTCCACGCAGTGCTCGCCAGACGGTGCGCCTCCTTTGCATCTTTCAGCGCCTTTTCGCTTAGACGGAGCATTTGATACTCAGGAAAGAATTCAGGAAAGTTTTTGGCTAATTTGCGGTTTTCCCGTTTTGCAAGACGAATCCGCTTTTGCCATTCAGGATTTAGACTTGGCATGGAACCTCCATAAATGTGGTCAAGAACAAAGTTAAACAACCTTACTTAGTATACCTTATTGTATGTTTTGTATTAAAAACTAAAGCTGTAATTTTGGGGTATACTAGTGATACTTTATGGATATTATAGGAATGATTAAAAAATATTTGAAGCATATGCGTAGACAATCTACGTATCACCAGAGAGTGCATGCTTTCAGTATTTCTGGGGTCATTACTGTTATCGTTGCAGTGCTATGGCTTCACTTCCACTATGGATTCTGGTCTTCTCCAGAGAATGATGTTTATGTTGAAGGCCAAAGTTATGAAGTAAGAGATCTTTCTAACGGAACTACGAGCACTTCCACAGAAGGTGGTTTTCCAAGCCCAAAGGAGACTCTCTCCCGATTTTTTAATGATGCAAAAACAAGGATGGATTCTATTCCAAAGAGTTTTTCTGATTCAATTTCAGAGACTAAAATCTATCAAAGACCAGAATAAATAGTAAGGAAAAGCACTCGTCAATTTCGTATAATTTTGCTATACTAGGAAAATAAATCTATGGCTAAAGCTCCAAATAAAAACACTCCACCCGAAGAACCTGTAAAAAATACAGCGATTTCAGAGCATATGCCAGTGAATATTTCTGAAGAAATGCGTCGCGCATATCTTGACTATGCGATGAGTGTTATTACTTCTCGTGCCCTACCGGATGCTCGTGATGGACTTAAGCCAGTACATCGTAGAATTCTTTTTGCTATGCATAATATGGGTCTTACTGCAGGGGCCAAGTTCCGTAAGTCTGCGACGATTGTAGGAGAGGTGCTTGGTAACTATCACCCACATGGAGATGCGTCAGTATATGACGCTATGGTAAAAAGTGCACAGGACTTCTCTTATCGTTATCCTCTTGTGATGGGTCAAGGTAACTTCGGTTCTATCGACGGTGATGGAGCTGCGGCATATCGTTATACAGAAGCTAAGATGTCTAAGATATCTATGGAGCTTATGCGTGACATCGAAAAGGATACCGTCGATATGACTCCGAACTACGATGGAACTAAGAAAGAACCATCAGTACTTCCTACAGCTGTACCATCAATGCTTCTTAATGGAACTCTCGGTATCGCGGTGGGAATGGCTACGAATATTCCACCACATAACCTTAATGAAGTAGTGGATGCAACACTTCATCTTATCGATAATCCTCAGGCTACCACTGAGGAACTTTGTGATTATGTTAAAGGTCCAGATTTCCCACTTGGGGGTATTGCGTTTGGTCAAGCAGATATTCGTCATGCGTATGCAACTGGTCGTGGGGGAGTGGTTACTCGTGGTGAAGCAGAAATTGTAGAAACTAAAAATGGTCAATTCCAAATCATTATTACCTCTATTCCGTTTAGAGTTCTTAAAAGTAATTTAATTGAAAAGATTGCTGATCTCGTACGAGAAAAGAAGATTGATGGTATCAAAGGACTTCGCGATGAGTCAGCGAAAGATATTCGTGTTGTAATAGATTTAAAGAGTGGAGCTCAACCACAAAAGGTACTTAATTATTTATATAAACATACAGAACTCGAAACTACATTCCACTACAACGTCGTAGCTCTCGTTGATGGTATTCCACAGACACTTTCGCTTAAAGACTCATTGTCAGAATTCATTAGCCATCGTAGTGAAGTTATTCGTCGTCGCACAGAGTTCGATCTCGCTCGCGCACTCGAAAAAGAGCATATTTTACTTGGTTTAAAGAAGGCACTTGATCATATTGATGAAATCATCCAGACGATTAAGAAATCAAAAGATACTCCTGATGCTCATGCGCAATTGATGAAGAAATTCAAGTTCTCTGAAATTCAAGCTACTGCAATTCTTGAAATGAAATTACAGCGTCTCGCTGGTCTTGAGCGTAAGAAGATAGAAGATGATTTGAAAGCAGTACAGGCTCTCATCGCAGAACTTCGCGCAATTCTCGCTAGTAAGAAGGTAATGATGAAGATTATTAAAGATGAGCTTGGTGATATCAAGGAGCGTTATGGTGATGAGCGTCGTACTAAGATTGTGAAGCATCGCGCTAAGGAATTTAATCCAGAAGATTTAATTACTGAAAAGGATGAAGTACTCGTATACACCGCAGGTGGGTATGTGAAGCGTACTGATCCATCAGAATTCCGTACACAAAAGCGTGGAGGTGTAGGGGTAGTTGATTTAAATACTAAAGAAGAAGATTTTGTCACGATGTCGCTTACTACTTCCTCACACTCAGATTTACTCTTCTTTACTGATAAAGGAAAAGCATATCAAATCAAGATGTATGATCTTCCAGAAGGGAAGCGTGCAACACGTGGTAAGAGTATTATGAATTTCATTCAATTAGGCAGTGATGAAAAGGTTACTTCTATTCTTCCAATGCCAAAGGATGTGAAAGCAATGCAAGGCTTATCTCTTATGATGATTACTAAAGATGGTACCGTGAAGAAATCTGCAGCAGATAGTTTCAAGGATGTACGTCGTAACGGCCTTATTGCTATTCGTCTAGAAGATGGAGATGAATTACTTTCAACACTTTTCGTAACGGGAGATGATAGTGTGATCCTTACTACACAGAATGGTCAGTCTATACGTTTTGATCATAATGACGTTCGCGAAATGGGGCGTACTGCAGCTGGAGTAATAGGAATGAAGTTAGATAAGGGAGATCATATCGTAGCATCAGATAAGATAGTTGGTGGAAGTAAGGGCGCAGAACTTCTTATCATGACAGCTAATGGATACGGAAAGAAGACTAAGTTATCTGAATACAAGATACAAAAGCGAGGTGGGTCAGGTATCAAGACAGTGAAAGTCACAGAGAAGACTGGAAAACTCATGGTTGCTCGTGTAGTAAATGGAGAAACTGAAGAGTTACTCGCGGTATCAAAGGCATCTCAAGTGATTCGTACAGAACTTACTTCTATTCCGACACTTGGTCGCGATACACAAGGTGTGAGAATCATGAAGTTACGTGAAGGGGACAGTGTTGCAACCTTTAATCTCCTCTAAAGACATACCGGTGTATCCACTAGTAACTATTAACTATTACCTATAAACTAGGGCTATATGGCATTTCTTACCCCAGCACATCTCGTAGAAAAATTGTATATTAAAAAAGGCACCGCTGTAGCTGACTTTGGTGCGGGCTCTGGTGTGTATGCTCTTGAACTTGCTCGAGCAGTTACTGATACAGGTAAAGTCTATGCGATAGATATTCATCGTGACTTATTACAAACTCTTGAGCACACTGCTCATAAAATGGGGTTCTTAAATATAGAAACTGTGTGGGCGGATCTTGAAACTTCTACATATATCGATTCGTATTCAATGGAAGCAGTTATAATCTCTAACATTCTTTTCATGCTCGAGCATCCAGAAAAAGCCATAGAAGAAGCTGCTCGCATCTTAGTCCCATCCGGAAGAGTACTTTGTGTTGATTGGTCCGGGGCCCATGATGGTATAGGTCCGCATCCATCTCATGTAGTCTCTGAAGCGCGAGCTGAAGAACTTTTCACTAAGCATGGATTCCAAATCGGTGAGAGACTCCCAGCAGGGGATTATCATTACGCATTTATTGCTACCAAATTATAAACATATGTTTAAGAATATTATTTTAGGATTGGGAATTTTTGCAGCGGTGTTTGCTGTACTTATTTTCTCCGGTAAGTTACCTATTGGTACTGGAAATAAAGCCAATACTCCTGTGGGAACAGTTGTAATGTGGGGGACTCTTCCTCAGAACCAAGTAGAAAGTTTCCTTCAGGCAGTTAATGCCACAACCAAGACATATCGTATTTCTTATAATCAAGTTGATGAAGCAACGTTTTCTCCTAAATTACTTGAAGCACTAGCTTCTGGTGGGGGTCCTGATCTTATTCTTGTGCCGTACCAAATTATTCTCGAACAACGTAATCGTATCTACCCATTCCCACTACAAAGTATGAGTCAACAACAATATCGTGACTTGTATGTAGATGGTATGTCCATATTGTTTAGTGAAAGTGGAGCTCTTGGTTTACCTATATCTATATCACCGCTTATGCTTTTTTATAACCATACGCTCTTTTCTAATGCAGGGCTTATCGATCCACCGACTATGTGGGATGAAATCGCAGCTATCGTTCCTAAGCTTACAGTAATAGATGTGAATAATAGAATTTTACAAAGCGCTATCGCACTTGGCTCATATACTAATATTCCTGCAGCAAAAGATATCATCATGACCTTCGTAGCTCAGCTCGGACAAGTTCCAGTGGTGAGAAATATTTCTGGAACTGAAGAGAAATTTACGGTACTTGCTGATACTCCTTTAACTTCAAATGATCCTGTTCACCCACTAACGTCATCACTTAGATTCTTCACACAGTTCTCAGACCCAGGTAAGGCAACCTATACTTGGAGTCCATTAGCACAACTTGCCCAAGATCAATTCGTAGCGGAGAAGCTTGCTATGTATGTAGGGTATTCTGATGAGGAAGCTCTCATTCGCGCGAAGAATCCTCGTTTAGATATAGGGGTGAAATCTTTCCCACAATCAAAAGGTCATCCGACAATAGCAACAGGTATGAAGGTATATGCTATAGCGACACTTAAACGCTCAACTAATCTCACAACAGCACTTACCGCGCAGTATTTACTTACGAGTAATATCTATGGTGCCCAAATGGCATCTATCGCAGGGGGATTCTCTCCTCTTAAATCTATACTCTCTCAGGCAACTACTGTAAATCAAGAATATATAAAGAGTATTTTAGTTGCGCGTGGTTGGTATGATATTAATGCAAATACTTCTAGTGCATTGTTACAAGCTACTGTTAACGATATCCTCTCAGGACGTAGAACTATATCAGAATCAGGGGAGGGATTTGTAAGAGCTCTCACAGAGTCTTATACTAGATAAATTATGAAAAAATACTTTTTACCGATACTCCTAGCTTTCTTCGTGATAGGAGCATTCTCAGCACATGCACAACAATTAGTGACATGCGATGGCCCAACATGTACATGGCCTGAATTTTTTAAGACAGCACGAAATCTCATCAGTCTTGGTCTTGGACTTTTGATGTTCTATGGAGCAATGCGTATTGCATGGCTTGCCATTAAATACGGTACACATCAGTATTCTCCAGAAATAAGAAAAGAGTTCACTACCAATATTCTTATTGTTGTCGGAGCACTTTTCGCTCTTATTGCACTTATTCCAGCAACATCATACTTACTTAAAGAATTTAATATTGATAAAGGAATTCAAGAACCAATAGATTGTTTATTACGTGCAGGTCCTGGATGCCCGCAGTCATTGGTGCCGATTAATTTGGATGTATTCCCTCACGCATATGCACAAGGGACCACACTTAAATCACCAATTGATATTGGAGGTAATTGGTATGACTTCGCAGTGAAAGTATTCCAAGCGATTCTTCAAATTCTTTTCATTGGTCTTATTATATTGTGGGTATATGCTGGGTTTCTACTTGTTGCTGCACGTGGTAATCCACCAGAACTTCAGAAAGCAAAAGGACGCCTATGGTTCACGGTATATATCACAATAGTGCTAATGCTTATACAAGGACTTCTTCTTTCTTTGGCTGGATCCTTAGACAAGGTGGCAGGAGCTACCCCAGCTCAATCATCTGTTCAAACGACACAGACTACACAAACTACGCAGACCACCAATAATACTCAGACTCAAACCACAACAACTCCAGAACCAAAAGCTAGTGAGTGTTATTACAGTGCAGATCAGCCTAACTTCTTAGATGGGCAACCATGTGCCGGCGGAGGTGTATGTAAAAATGCACAGTGTGTCCAATATTCAACAGATATGGCATGTACTGGATTATTCGATGGGATGTCTTGTACTAATATGGGATTCCCAGGTACATGTAAATTTGATGCAAGTATGAAACTTAGTTGTGTAGCGATGGGGCAGTAAATCCTCTAAAACGTTAATAGTTGCTTTGCTATTATTCATGCTTCACTGCTATACTTTACCCTAAGAGTAGTATTCATCTACCTACATTATTTATTATGAAAAAACAATTATTATTTTCAACACTATTTTTAAGTGCTCTCACTCCGCTTATCGCTTCTGCTGATAAGATTACAGATTTCGGATCGACTATATCGTCAATCAATGCTAATATTGTCTCCGCACTCGCTACACTCTTCATGGCACTTGCCACCACTGCGTTCTTTTATGGAATGGCAATTTTTATTTTTGCATCCCGTACCGGAGAAGTTACTAAGATGGCTAATGGCCGTCAATTCATGCTCTGGGGAGTTATATCACTTTTCGTCATGGTTTCTATCTGGGGAATTATTCGTTATGCACAAAGAACTATAGGAATAGATGGAGATGTAAGTGTTATTCAATTACCAACATTTGGATTCAGTAAAACAGGCACCACACCTACTGGCTCAACACCTTCTTCTGGAGGTCCAAGCACTAATTCCTCTTGTCCTGAAGGTAATCCATGTAGTACCTGTATAGCTCCAGCTGGGTATGGATGTTCATGTGCAGGAGGATTTTGTAAGGTTGACTACACAAGAACTACTAGCTCTTCAGGTGCAGGGGCGGGCGACTTCGGAGCGTCGTGTGCAATAAGCGGTGCTAATAGTTGTAAATCTGGACTTTCTTGTGTGCCTCTTGATATGGATACTGGAACCTGTGGATGCTCTAATGGAACTAACTTCGATCCGAATACTGGCACATGTGTCTCAGGGTCAACGGTCGGGCCATAATCCCTTATAAATCAATCGTAACTCCCTTATCCACCTTGTTTTCATTGAAATTAAGCATATACTTAAGTAATAATTAAAAAGTATGAAAAAAATAATAACAACAATTAGTATGACGTTAGCAGGAGTCGGATATGCTCTTGCTCAGGGTGTCGTTCCTGGACAAGTTATCCAATCCGGAGGAACTAATGCTTCAGGTCAAGCTATCGGACAAAGTGTGCTTAGTCTCTTGGGACTTGGTCAAGCTGTAGTAAGTACACTTGTTCCTTTACTTATCGGTGTGGGAGTTATCGCACTTTTCGTTGGAGTTATAGGATTCATGTTCGGCAAGAAGGATGGAGGTGAACATGAGAAGTGGGCAAAGTTCATGGGAATGGCAATACTTGGACTCTTCGTGATGGTATCAATCTGGGGAATTGTAAACTTCCTTGGATCTATCGTAGGAGTAGGACAAGGTGGAGGTGTTCCAGTACCTTGTGTTCCAGGTTCAACACGTTGTTAATATACTTTTAAGTTCTCACAAACAAAAATGATGTCGCGAAGCGACATCATTTTTGTTTTGTAGTACACTATAGTAATTATGGATGGAACAGATTTGCTAACCAAATTTATTAATAGTGTATTCGTTCCACTTTACCAGTTATTCCTAGGAGCAACATTTGCATATTTTCTTTTTGGTGTGATGTGGTATATGTGGCAGATGAACAACCCAGATGTAAGAGACAAAGCCAGGGAGCATCTTCTTTGGGGAGGTATTGGACTATTCATTATGTTTTCTGTTGGAGGACTTTTCAAACTTTTTAGTGGAGTATTCACAGGAATATTTACTTTCTAGTTATTTGAATTATTTAGAAGCTTATATTAGTATCGTATATATACATGACTACACAACAATCAACACAAGATACGATGGAAGCGATAGTCTCACTTTGTAAACGAAGAGGGTTTATTTTCCCGTCGTCAGAAATTTATGGAGGTCTTTCTGGTGTGTATGATTATGGACATTATGGAACGTTGCTTTTAAATAATATAAAACAAGAATGGTGGAAATCAATGGTTCAGGAAAGATTAGATGTTGTTGGATTAGATAGTGCTATTTTCATGCACCCTACAGCGTGGAAAGCATCAGGGCATATAGATGGATTCGATGATCCTCAAATTGATTGTCGTAAGTGTAATAATCGCTTCCGAGCAGATCATGTTCTTGAAAGTTTTGGTATTCAGGCTGATAAGCAATCTATCGAATGGATTAATGTTGAGTTGGATAAGTTAAGAGACGAGAAGAAACTTGTGTGTACTAATTGTGGTTCAGCAGACCTTACTCCCGCACGCAGATTTTCTCTCATGGTAAAGTCTAACCTTGGTTCTCCTGTAGACGAGCTATCAGATGAGAACGTAATGTATCTTCGTCCTGAAACTTGCGGAGGAATATATCTTGAATATAAAAATACATTAGATAGCCTCCATCCAAAACTACCGTTCGGTATAGCTCAAATTGGTAAAGCATTTCGTAATGAAATTGTTGCGAAACAATTCGTGTTTAGAACACGTGAATTTGAACAAATGGAAATGCAATATTTCCATCATCAATCTCAAACCGCAGAAATTTTTAAGGCATGGCAACAAACACGTTGGGAATTTTATCTTAAGTATGGTATTCCAGAAGCTAGATTACATTGGTATAAACATGAAAAATTAGCTCATTATGCAAGTGAAGCCTATGATATTGAGTATGATTACAAGATGTTAGGAGGGTTTAAAGAATTAGAAGGAGTACATGCACGTGGAGCATGGGACTTAACCCAACACAGTAAGTTTTCAGGACAAGATCTCTCATATTTCGATGAAGCGACACGTGAGAGATTCATACCACATATCGTAGAAACATCGGTTGGACTTGCACGTATGGCACTTGCTTTCATTGACAGTGCATACACAGAAGAAGTCATAGGGGATGATTCTCGTGTAGTATTGAAATTCGACAAGCGCATTGCTCCAGTTAAGGTTGCAATACTTCCACTTTCCAAAAAAGAAGAACTAACTAAGCCAGCAGCCGAGATATGGCAAAAGCTCTCAAAGAAGTTTTTTACAGAATATGATGAGACGCAGTCTATCGGGAAACGTTATCGCCGTCAGGATGAAATAGGAACACCATATTGCGTTACCTTTGATTTCGATTCTCTTACCGATAATGCTGTTACTGTGCGCGACCGCGACACAATGGAGCAGGTGAGAATCTCGATAGATACATTAGAGGCGTATTTGATGGAAAAGCTTGTCTAGTAAAGGTCTCTTGCAAATTAGCTCAAAATACTGTATTATTCTATAACTATGACGAAGATCCAAGACCATCTCCTTATAATGAAAAACAAGGAAACCAAGGAGGTTTACCACACTACAAAGAACAAGAAGCAAGTTCAGCGTAAGCTCGAGCTCAAGAAATATTCTAAGAAGCTACGTAAACACGTTACTTTCAAGGAATCAAAGAAGTAATTCATTTCTATGACAAGGAAAAACCCACCTAAAAGGTGGGTTTTTCCTTGCGCTAGCTATAAATAGCTTATATACTTTTTAGATACTATAAAATATATGAAAATAAAAACTATTAGCATTACTGCATTAAGTGCTTTAGCTGGAACAGGATTAGCACTTGCTCAAGGGTATAATCCACTCTCTAGCCTCTTAGGAACTGCTCAAGGAGCTGTTGCACAACTTGTAACATTACTTATGGGGGTTGCAATGGTGTGTTTCTTCTACGGACTTGTAGTCTTTATTTGGAAAGGAAGAGAAGGGGGTGAGGCTGTTGCAAAAGCAAAACAATTCATGATTTATTCTGTGGTTTCGCTTTTCGTAATGGTATCAATCTGGGGAATTATTTCTTTCATGCAAGGCACTCTTAATATCGATCCTTATGCTCGAGTGAAGGTTCCTCCAGTTCCTGGAATGAATCAACCTAATTAATATTAAAATGCCTAACAAAAAATCGCTGTTCAAAACAGCGATTTTTTGTTAGTCTGTATACGTTGGGTTGAGCCTTATTGCATGGAAGCTCTCTTGCCGTGCTTCGGCACTCGATTGACTGACAGTGCTTTATGTGAGTGGCTGCAGGAATGCTCCACTCGTCACTTCAGAAGAAGTGTAGCTCACCCCAACATTGTATGCGCCTATAGTTCAGCGGTAGAATTTCGGTCTCCAAAACCGACGACCTTGGTTCGATCCCAAGTGGGCGCGCACAAAACAAAAATCACAACATAATGTTGTGATTTTTGTTTTGTTTAGTTTTCTGCTTTCTCTACCAATCTAAAACTCCCATCTTTATATATCTCTACACTAAAAGCATCTTTAATCTCTTGCGGAAGTGTTAAGATAGAAGTTTTCTCTAGTGCATCATAATTAGCAGGGAACTCTCCGTATTTAATTTTGAACTTTGCTATTGCTTCTTCTATTTTCCCATTAAGTTCATTTATAAGTATTCCTTTCGCGGCTAATTTCTTAATCGTTTCGTTATCAGTAGTGTCATAAATCACTTTTATCATTTGACTAATCGCAGTACGCTCTTTTGTTTGATTAGTTATAAATCCATTATATACAACATGTACGACATTTGGAGCTTCTTTTTTGGATTGAGCAATAAAAAGATAGTGTTCGGTTCTTTCAAGATTTTTCGTAAGTGTCTTATATTTTGTACTTAAGTAAAACGGTATTGCCCAGTCATCAGGAAGCGCCGTCATTACATCTTCTGATATCTCTGCTATCTTATCTAATAGCTCCGGAGACTTTTCATTAGGGACAACGAATATTCCGAAAAGGAATGGGTATTCGAATCTCGGATCTAGCGTTGCAATATTTTTGAAATACTCAAGATAGAATATATCTTTATTATTCCAATGTGAAAGGTCTTGCACTGCCATTATCCAGTAGTAATCAGCCATGATGCTAGAGAATCCGAAATTAACGTGTTTAAGTAATTGATAGGGAATAATATGTCTATCGATAGCTTCTAATTTAAAACTAAAAGGTTTCGAAGCTTCATCAAAGCGTACTTGAGTAAGAGCTGAAAGGGTAAGTAGAACTACAAGTAACCCAGCAAAGAGTATTGGTTGTAATGTGGTACTGCGTAGTTTCATAATTAGAAATCTTTACGCTTCAACATCGCTTGAGCAAGTAAGAAAAGGAAAAGAGAATAGCAAAACGCATAAATACAAGTAAGAATAATAAGGTGTGTACTTGGCAGAGAACCATAAACGATGTCGTTACGAATATTGAACTTTTCTAAATTAGGCAAGAGATAATATGCAGCTTTTGCTATATAAGATGTAACGACGAAGTCATTCTTCATGAAAATTGTTCTAAGTATTTCGCTAGAGTGCCCCGCTAAGAAAATAGAAATAGTAAATACCGCAGAGAGAATAGGGGAAGTCAATCCAGAAAATAGGATTGAGATGAGAATAAGAATTATTGATTCAAGAACACTTAAGAAAAGAGAAATACCAATAGCTAAGAATAGTCCATGTTCCCCTTGGAAGAAAAGTATCGCGAAGAGTACACATGTGGAGAGTAATGTAACAAGCGCTGTAGTGGTCACAAGTCCGAGGCATTTACCAAGAATAATTTCGGAAGTTTTTATTGGTTTAGGAAGAATTAAAAAAAATGTTTTACGTTCTACTTCTTTATAAATAAGCATAGAACCTATGAAAATAGCTACGAATACCTGAAGTATATAAATAGCGGTTACACTGAAATCTACAATCATTTTACTGCTTTGTTCCAGTGAGATTGAAGCTATAAAAAGACTGAAAAGTATAATAGCAACTATTACAGCTGAGGCAGAAAGTAATATTCGGTCACGAATTGTTTCGCGGAATGTATTTTGGGCTATGGCAAATATATTTTTAAACATAGTGTTATTTGTTAGGTACTGCGTGTCCTTCGCGTGACTTTTGAATAATATGAACAAAGGCATCTTCTAGATCTCGATAACCAGTTGCAATCTTGGTAGGCGAATCGACCATAATCATCGTTCCGTTATCGATAATCCCCACCATATCGCATATCTCGGTAACATCACCTAAGATGTGAGTGTTGATAAATACTGTTTTACCTTCTTTTTTGAGTTCAAGAATAATTTTCTTTACTTCAGCACGCCCTAATGGGTCAAGACCATCTAGTGGTTCATCGAGGAATAAAATACTTGGGTCATTAATAATGGCTTGAGCAAGACCTAGACGTTGTAGCATTCCTTTGGAATAGGTGCGAATTTTCTTATCTTTTGCTGAAAGGAGGTTTACCTTTTTGAGTACTTCGGTTATTCTTTTTTCCTTATCTTCTATATTAAAGATGGTGGCGATGAAACCAAGGAACTCACCACCTGAGAGATACTGATAGAAGGTTGGAGACTCCGGCATGAATCCAATATGTTTCTTTATATTCATATCATGTGGGGTACCTCCAGCAATGGTTATAAAACCAGAAGTGGGTTTAGATAGTCCAACGAGCATTTTGATGGTGGAAGTTTTACCGGCACCGTTTGGTCCAATGAATCCGAATACACTGCCTTTTTCTACGGTTAATGATAATTTTTTAACAACATGAATATCATGTTTCTTGCCGTACGATTTAGAAAGATTAGAAAGTATTATTTCACTCATAGTATGGTTAATTATAGCAAAAAACATCGCAAACAGAGAAGATGACTTTTTATACACAGTAATTCTCTTTTTCTACATATACTTACATGAACTTACTGATACACTTAAGTATATGATTAAAAAGACAGCTTCGTTTTTTCGAAATATCCCATCACTTCCTTTTATTCCAAAATCTCGTCACCATGGGAGTATTTTCGTTTTGGCAGGTTTAATTTTTATAGTACTTGGGTTTGCTCTACAAGGGCGTCATGTTTTCCAAAAGGAGATGCAGTATAGATATTATTTAAGTAGAGTAATGATGAGTAATAATTTAAATAGATATAACCCAGCGGACGTGGTGGAAAGTATTCCATATATCGATAGTACAGGTATGAGAAGTGGAACCATCACCGTTCTTGATCAAGGAACTAAGAAGGCTTCATGCGGTACGCGTACGACAGGACCATGTTCATTCTATTGGAATGTAAGTGCTCATAAAGGCGATACACGCTTAACACCACATCTACTCTTGATGAGAGGGTTCGGAGAGAATGAGTTTAGTTCTATTAAACTTCTTGACCCGGCAACATTTGAAATAGTAACTATAGGAGGAGCAGGGGATTGCAAGAATACAACATCATATATTGTTAAAATAACAGGAACATCAGGATGGATTACCGCTAAGCAGGTAGAAGAGAAGTGTTATAACAGTAAGGGGGCAGTCTACAGTACAGAAAAGTATTCAACAACCACCATAGATAGTGCATTCTAGGTAGAAGTATTCCACACTCAGGTTTCCCTAGAAGTGCTACACTCTTTAGATATGCAACCATTAAAAATAGCTATCAACGGTTTCGGGCGAATAGGACGTGCCTTTTTAAAAATGTCACTTGCGAGAACAGATATGGAAGTTGTCGCTGTGAATGACTTGGGGGATATTAATAATCTAGCCTACCTTCTTCAATACGATACCGTGTATCGTGTATCACCATTTGATGTTACTGCGGAAGTCGTTTCTCCTACTGAACAGTATTTAGTAATTACTGATGCTGACATGAAAAGGAAGATTCGGGTTACACAAGTGAAGGATCCAAAGGAACTTCCTTGGAAAGACATGGATATTGATGTAGCGCTTGAAAGTACAGGTCTCTTCGTTACCTATGACAAGGCTCATGCTCACATCGATGCAGGGGCTAAGCATGTGGTTATTTCTGCTCCAGCTAAGAA
The DNA here is from genome assembly GCA_964455195.1 of uncultured Candidatus Saccharibacteria bacterium. Classification (GTDB taxonomy): domain Bacteria; phylum Patescibacteriota; class Minisyncoccia; order Phycocordibacterales; family UBA5272; genus UBA11704. The sequence continues at coordinate 23,522 of CAYVUY010000001.1, read as the reverse complement.
AGGGGAGGTAGAAGTTCCGGGTGAGACAATCCTTATGTCTGTAAATGAAGAAAAATTCGGTACGTGCCAAGTTACTTCTAATGCATCTTGTACAACGAACGCATCATCTCCACTTATCGCGATTCTCGACGAAGCATTCGGAATAGAAAAAGCGATTCTAAGTACCACACATGCTTACACAGCATCTCAATCAATAGTTGATGGTCCTAAAAAAGACTTCCGTGAAGGTCGCGCTGCTGCACAAAACATAGTGCCAACATCAACTGGTGCTGCTATTGCCGTTACTAAGGCCTTCACTAAACTAGAAGGACTATTCGATGGTATTTCTATTCGCGTGCCAGTGCCAGCAGGATCAATAGTGGATGTCACCTTTATCTCTAAGAAACCAACTACTAAGGAAGAAATTAATAAAGTTCTTTCTGATGCTGCGGTTACAGATAAGTGGAAGACGGTTTTTGCAGTAACAGAAGAAGAACTCGTATCATCAGATATTCTAGGACTCCCTTTTGCTTCTATCGCTGATCTTAATATGACTCGCGTAGTAGGTGGTAATCTCGTGAAAGTTCTTGCGTGGTATGACAATGAAATGGGATACACTCATACACTTGTTGAGCACGTAGCAAAGGCAGGAGCTGCAATAAAGAAATAAAGATGAAGAGGGTGTTAATCACACTTTTTAGTTGTAGTTGTGTTTTTTTAGCCTTGTCTTTATTCATACCGATAATTCCTCATAGAGCTTTTATTCAAACAAGCTATACGCCCTGTAATTACAAAGGTTGTTATGAAGAAAATTTCGGTGGGTACATGGGCTATGAATTTATTACATTAGAACAGTTGTTATATTTTGTAATTAACTGAAGGATTAAGATATACTTATAGGATATGAAATTATATTTAGCTACTGACCACGCAGGTTTTGAATTAAAAGAACAAGTTAAGAATTGGCTTTCTGAAAAGAGTGAATATTCTGTTGTGGATTGCGGAGCAGAATCCTACATAGATGGTGATGACTATCCTAAATATATGGCTATTGCTGCCAAGGCGGTGCAAGATGATGCAATGCATGAACCTTCTATGGCCATTATCTTCGGTGGCTCTGGTACGGGAGAGGCGATAGTAGCAAATCGCTTCCACCACGTACGTGCCGGAATATATAATGGTGGTGATTTAGAATTAGTGAAACTCTCACGCGAGCACAATGATGCGAATGTACTCTCTATTGGTGCGCGATTCGTTAATTTTGATGACACTAAGAAAGCTGTAGAAGTATTCTTGTCCACTCCATTCTCACATCAAGAACGTCATGCCGATAGAGTAATTATGATAGAAGAACTATGCAAATAACTCCAGCGATACTTCCTAAATCATTTGATGAAATAGCTGAGAAGTTAGAAAGACTTTCTGGTTTTGCTACGCGTGTACAGATAGACCTTTGTGATGGCCGTATGGGGCGCGAACTCACATGGTTACCTAGCGGAGATGAAGTATTACCTAGTAAAGACTCAATTGAATATGAATGCGATTTAATGGTATATGATTGGCGCACATATGTTCCTAGGGTTGTGGCGCTCGGATTTAAACGTCTCGTCATTCATATTGACCAATGGAGTAATGAAGATATCGATGAGTTTCTTGGAATGGTTGCTGACTCACATATCTACACTGGTCTTGCGGTTTCTAATGATCATCTTTTGGATGAATTTGATAATAAGATACGATTCTATCGTGAGAAGAAGCATAAACTTTTTGTACAAGTAATGGGAATAGAACAAATAGGGGAGCAAGGGCAACTCTTCGACGAGTCTTGTTTAGAACGGATAGCGCACAGCTTACAAGTATTTCCGGATGTACACGTACAGGTAGATGGTGCAATGCGTCCAGAAACAGCACAGAAAGTAGCTAATGCTGGTGCTACGAATATTGTTGTAGGTTCTTATTTATCACGACACGATGATATTGGAACCGCTTATTCAGAATTATCTATTATTGAAAGTACGATTTGTCAGTAGGTGCCTTTAGCTATCTACTGTTTACTAATCATTTAGCACGATATACTAATACAATGCATAACATCACTGACATAGAAGTAGAAGCACTTGAACTTCGAGCAGAAGATATTCGTGAGAGTATTATTTCTATGTTGCTTGAAGCAGGTTCAGGGCACACTGCAGGACCTCTTGGAATGGCAGATATTTTCTCTTGTCTTTATTTTAGATTACTTAATCACAACCCTAAGAATCCAGCGTGGTCACACCGAGATAAGTTGGTTCTTTCTAATGGTCATACTGCTCCAGTTCTCTACGCATCTCTTGCGCACTCTGGGTATTTCCCAGTATCTGAACTTAAAACACTTCGTCGTTTCGGTTCTCGTCTACAGGGGCACCCACATAGAGAGACTCTTCCTGGTGTAGAAACATCAAGTGGACCGCTTGGATGCGGATTATCACAGGCAATAGGTATGGCGTTTGTTGATAGATTAGAAGAACATAAACCTGATAGATATATTTATTGTGTTATGGGGGATGGTGAAATGAATGAAGGACAAGTTTGGGAGTCACTTCTTATTTTGGGACGTGAGAAATTTAAAAATATTATTACCATTATCGATAGAAATACTATTCAAATTGATGGCTTTACTGAGACAGTGTTACCACTTGAACCACTCGCAGATAAACTAAAAGCTTTTAATTTAAATGTGATTGAGGTTGATGGACATGATATGAGAGCGATATGTTCTGCTGTGGGACAGGCGAAGAGTACGCTTGATTATGCTACTGTAATTATCGCTCGTACTATTCCTGGTAAAGGAGTAAAAGAATTCGAGGGAGATTTCCATTGGCATGGAAAAGCACCGAATGAAGATGAGGCGAAGATGGCTCTTAAAGAACTGAGAACTTTTCGCGGTAAAATTACACACGCAGCAGATTAAATTTATGTTAAGAAAAACTTTATTTACAGGGAGTGAAGAGGAAAAAGCTACACGAGAAGGATTCGGTGAGGCATTACTTTCACTTGGAAAAACAGACGAGAGAGTAGTGGCGCTCTGCGCTGATCTTACAGAAAGTACCAAGATGGATAAATTCCGTGAACTTTATCCGAAGCGATTTTTCGAAATGGGTATCACAGAACAAGCTATGAGTGGAGTGGCATCCGGTATGGCATCCGCAGGGAAGATTCCTTTTATGGCAAGTTACGCAATGTTTTCTCCAGGTCGTAACTGGGAACAAATTCGTACTACTATCGCTTATAATAATGTTCCTGTTAAAATCGTCGGTGCGCACGCTGGAGTTTCTGTGGGTCCTGACGGAGCAACACATCAAGCTCTTGAAGATGTGGGTCTCATGAGACTTATTCCCAATATGTCAGTGATAGTTCCATGTGATGGAGTAGAAGCAGAGAAAGCGACTCTCGCTATGCCTAATATCGATGGACCAGTATACCTTCGTCTTACTCGTGAAAAGACTCCGCTCATGCTTACTGATACATATACATTTAATTTCGGTAAAGGGTATGTGATGCATATTCCGAAGAAGACTCATCCGCTTACCATGGGAATTATCGGTTGCGGTCCATTACTTTATGAAGCGATTAAAGCGTCTCGTGAACTTGAAAAGGAAGGTATAGGGGTGACAGTTGCGAATATGCCAACAATTAAACCACTCGATGAAGCATTTGTTCTACGTTTTGCAAAAGATATGAAAAGAATAGTAACAGTAGAAGAGCATCAAGCAGTTGGTGGACTAGGGGATGCGGTAGCATCATTACTATCCCAGCATCAACCTACTAAGATGAGTATAGTAGCAGTACAAAATAGATTCGGCCAAAGCGGTAAAGCAGTAGATTTATATGAAGAATACGGTCTTAATTACAAGCACATAATGGATCACGTAAGAAAGACAGTGCTTGGCTAAGTAATTAAAAACTCGCACATTGTGCGAGTTTTTAATTACTTAAGATTAGATACTTTTCACCTTGTAGTCCGCAGGAGCTTTTACTATATAGTTTTCAATGTCTTTGTCTTGTAGTAATCCTTCTTGCGCACCAATATGTTGATTCACATTCATACTGTTAATTGGTGCTCTAAGTAGCGCATCTTCAGGAGCGAATCCCTTGATAATATAACTTACGAATGTACTTGCGAAAGCATCTCCCGCTCCAGTGCGCTCAAGAGGGGGTGCAATATCAGGATAAAGTGGTACATAGAAATACTTCCCATCATACTTCATGTAAGCCCCATGTGGACCATCACTTAAAAGAATAATTTTCGGTCCGTGTTCTTGCATCTTGTCCATCATGGCTTTTATATCACTTCCATCCATTCCAAGCATCATCATGTATTCTTCTTTATTGGCACAAAATACTTCCGTGCGAGCATAGATATCCTTAAGGGCTTCTATTCCCATTTTCATTTGGAATGTTCCAGGTTGGAATGCAAGTTTTACATCAGGATGAGACTTGAGATACTCTCCAATTTCTTTATGGAAAGCTTCAGTGTGTTCAGCAACAGATGAGAAATAAAGCCACTTAGGATTACCAATATCTGGTAGTTTGTAGTCGAAACTTTCATGCTTTATTAAAATAGTACGCTCTTCTCCATGCCAAAGCACATAGTGATAGTTAGTGTGCTTACCTTCTTGTTGAGCTGCAAAAGTCATATCTACCCCTTCACGTTGTAGACGATTGATACATTCAAGACCATAGCTATCATTTCCTAAGAATGTAACAAGTGCCACCTTAAGGCCAATACGTGATGCAGATACTGCGGCGTTAGCTGCATTTCCTACACCTGCTATTAATGTAGCACTTTCATAAGGGATTTTGGTTCCGAAAGGAATACAAAGTTCTCCTCCGTGTTCGTCAGTTTGTTCATGTCCTAAGTTAAGTCGTATAAATGGTTCAACAACACTATCTCCAATTGCGATTACATCGTATTCGTTATTCATATCTTTCTAGTCTATCACTTGGGTTTACTATATACTTGTTGATATGAAAGAATTAAAGAACCAATCACCAACATATTACGAAACCATTATTTCCTATAAAGAGCAAGGTAAAGCAATTGCTCACTTTAATATCTCTAACCTAGATCAGGCGAGAACAATCTGCGATGTAGCTGAGGAGCTTAAACAACCAGTCATCATCGGAGTAAGTGAAGGGGAACGTGGTTATATGGGTGTTGCTATGGTTCGCGCTATCGTAAATCAACTCAATCAAGAATATTCTATACCTATTTTCTTAAATGCAGATCACACCTATTCATTCGAAAAGGTGCAAGAGGTGGTAGAGCTAGGATATGACAGTGTTATCGTAGACGGAGCGAAACTTCCGTATGAAGAAAACGTCGCACTCGTTAAGAAGTGTGTTGATTTCGTTCGTGAGTATGAGAGTAAAACCGGTAAGCGCATTCTCGTGGAAGCAGAACTTGGATACATAGGGCAGTCATCATCACTTAATAGCGCTCTCCCAGAGGGGGTAAGTGATGAGAATTTAACAACCAAAGAGCAGGCACAGGATTTCGTACTTAGAACAGGAATCGATATGTTCGCTCCAGCCATTGGTAATGTGCACGGTATGTTAATTGACGCAGAAGAGCCTAAACTACACATCGATAGATTGAAAGAAATCATCACTACAGTAGACGTACCACTTGTGCTACACGGCGCATCAGGAAATACAGACGAAGACCTCATGGGCTCAATAGATAATGGTGTTTCTATAGTACATATCAATACCGAAATTAGAAAAGCATTCCGAGATGGAGTAACTCGATATGTAAATGAGCACCCACAAGAAGTTGCGCCATATAAGTTCGGAAAGGAAGGGCAAGAAGAAATGAAGAAGGTGGTACGTGCCAAGATGGAACTCTATATGAAGTAAACACCGAGTCACTATTTGGCGCCCTACTTGATATTTTCAAAAAGTTTTTCAACGTACCGCTCTCTACGCCTCATAACTTTTTTTGAAACATTATTTTCGTATTGCATCCAAATATTTACTCGGCCAATGCAATTGCAATCGCGAAGTAAACTACCAACCAATAACTAGTAACTACCCGATCACTACTGCAATCATTTGGCCCACCAGATAAGCAAGGCCAGCACACAATGAGCCTATACCCACAGACTCTAGTATCGTTCCTAGTTTATTTTTCTTCAGTACATACCCACGCATATATCCAATAGAGATGAAGGCAATGAAGGTGAGTAATGTAGAAAGAAAGAATTCATTCGCAGGCAAGGTCACACATAGTGCAAAAAGAAACGGGATAAGAGGTACAAGTCCAATACCTACGAAAGACACAAAAGTAGTAATCGCTTGATGTAAGGATTTCTTTTCATTTGATTTTTCTTTTGATTCTTCTGCAAGGAAGTCAGCGGAAGCCATGGAGAAGCCATCGGAAGCGAGGTTAGCACATCCCAAAATAATCACTACTTTCGGATCTAATCCAGCGCCAGCCGCTCCGGCCATTACTGAAAAGGTGGTAACGACACCATCTGACCCACCATAAACAATCTCTGGTAACATAGTTTTTAGATTTCTCATATAAAGAAGTATACTATCTATCACCACATTTAACGAAAAGTTGAACTAATTACCAATAACTAATAACAACACATGAATCACGATTATAATAAAGAAGCGTTAGAATTACATAAAAAATTTCACGGAAAGATTGAAACTGGACTTAAGGTGCCACTCGCAACTCGTGAAGATCTTTCACGAGCATATACACCTGGGGTAGCAGAAGTATGTCGTGAGATAGCCGCTCATCCTGATACCGTCTATGATTACACGCTTAAAAGAAACACTGTTGCAATAGTCACTGATGGCTCTGCGATACTTGGACTTGGTAATCTTGGACCACAAGCAGCCCTTCCTGTTATGGAAGGTAAAGCTGCGATACTAAAATCATTTGCTAATGTTGATGCGTTTCCAATTTGTCTTGATACTCAAGATACAGAAGAAATTATAAAAGCAGTGAAGCATATTGCTCCAGTATTCGGTGCTATTAATCTAGAAGATATCGCAGCACCACGATGTTTCGAAATAGAAGAAAGATTGCGAAAAGAATTAAATATTCCTGTAATGCATGACGATCAATGGGGGGCAGGAACTGTATCGCTTACTGCAGTAATTAATTCACTTAAGTTACGAGGAATTACAAAAGAAGAAGCCAGAGTTGTTATTAATGGTATAGGAGCAGCTGGAGTTGCTACTGCGCGATTACTTCTTGCTTATGGAATTAAACATATTTTGTTCTGTGATACAAAAGGAATTATTCACAAAGAACGCACTGAACTCACCAAAGAAAAGAAAGAGTTATTATTTGCAAGTGCGCTTTCAGGATACGAAGGAGAATTGAAAGATGCACTCGTCGGAGCTCATATCTTCATTGGATTATCTAAGCCGAATGTATTAACGAAAGAAATGGTGGAGACTATGGCAGAACGACCTATCATATTCGCACTTGCAAATCCGACACCGGAGATTATGCCAGAGGTAGCTCACCAAGCAGGGGTGTTCATTATGGCTACAGGACGAAGTGATTATCCGAATCAAATTAATAATTCACTCGTATTCCCTGGAGCATTTCGTGGAATGCTTGATGGACGTGTACCACAGTTTAAGACGGAAATGTTCGTCGCTATCGCTATCGCGCTCGCTGATCATGTGAAGGATATAAGTACTGAAAAAATTCTTCCAAGTATGTTCGATAAAGAAATAGTCGGTATCGTAGCGGAAACAATAAAGAAATTTGCATAACAAAACAAAAGTCGCCGTACCCGATGTTGCACTGGGTTACGGCGACGGATTCTTACCTCGCGAGGCAAGCTCATGTTTCGCAGCTCTTACTGCATCTCGCAGTTGCAAGACGAGCAAATCCACTGCGCGCAGAAGGTATAGTTCCTTCTTGTGAATCTTAACGTACTCTTTGACGGACCTGCGAAGGACCTTCTCAAGTAGTGGGAACTCCTTTTCTGTTTCGGCAATTTTCCGGCGTACCTTCTCCTCACTTAAAGGCTTTGTTGTTTTTTGATTGTGGATTCGGTCGGCAAATTTCGCAATAATTGCAAGTATGCGAACTAGCAGTTTCTTGCAACGACGCAACCGCCGGAAGAAGTACTTGTCAGGAGTGCCGTCAGCATGCTTCTTTTTGCTGACATGCGAGACAATTTCTCTCACGAGAAGTCCGAACAGTCTCTGTAACTCATTTAGTAGCGTATCGGTATCCTCGTACGTATCATGCGCAATCATCGCTTGCGTGAGTTTATAGTGAAAGACTCCACAAGAAAAAGCGATGAGCGTAACTTCAAGCGGATGATGGAAATATGGAGTAGATTCATCAGCCCTGTATACCCCCGCGTGCTTTTTGGCACTAAAGAGCATTGTTCTGACAATACCTTTCATACCAGCTTTGCCAAAATGCTTGAGCGAGGCTAGTAAAATGGTGGTTACGAGCTGATACAATCGCTCGCGATCGTGTGCATTCTTTGAAGGGGTGAAGGAGTCAATTTGAATGACTGTATCCATCACCAACTTCTCAAAGTTTGCCTGAGCATTCTTTTCGTTATTGGTCATGGAAAATCCTTCAATGAATAAGGTGGATGGGTTGCTCGCGAAAATAAAATGAGCACTTACGATGTAGCCTACACTGTTTCTTCTTACTTTACAATTCATGGTAGAATGCCGATATGATTGAGTTTAAAAAGATTATTGTATCTAAAGAAAATTTAGAGTTGCATAGAGACGCATTAATTTTTTTGTATCAGAACTTTAATGATGAATATATTAAAAATAACTTTAACTATTCGGAGCTAAAGCCTAAACAAACACCCGAGGTCGATTTTAAAAAAGAAATAAAAGAGGCTTTCAATCACGATGTATTTTGCGAAATTATATTTTCTAATGAAAATCCAATCGGATATATTTTAGGCTATACAGAAGATATTAGTAATTATTTTGGTGTCGAAAAAATAGCATTTTGTGATGGGATTTTTGTTGTTGAAGAATTTAGAGGGAGTAAAATCGGCACGGGTCTGCTTGCAGATTTCTATGGGTGGGCTAAAAGCAAAGGAATAACTATTGTAAGATTAAATGTAAAAGCAAGAAACAGTAAGGCTATTTGTTTTTATGAATCTTTAGGGTTCATTACCGATTCTTATAGGATGTTTAAAAATATTGAAAATGAATAAAATATTTAATTTTGAAATAGTAAAAAAGTCTTCTGAAGCGCCTTTGGCGCGTGCGGGCGTTATCCATACTCCACATGGTGATATTAAAACTCCAGCATTTATTACAGTAGGTACGAAAGCCACAGTGAAGTCACTTACCCCAGAACAAGTACGTGATTATGTAGGTGCAGAAGCAGTGCTTGCAAATACATATCATCTTTATCTTGAACCAGGAGATGAGCTTGTAGCAAAGCACGGAGGATTCGCCAAGATGATGGGATGGAATGGTCCAACATTTACTGATTCAGGAGGCTTCCAAGTATTTTCTTTAGGACAAGCTATGGGGCATGGTGTAAGTAAGATTGCAACAAGTAAAGAAATATCAGAATTAGAAACACAAGATATTTCCAAGCGTGAGAAAAAGGAAACAACGAATGCACATGAGAAGTTAGCGGTAATAGATGATGAAGGTGTGACGTTTAAATCTATTATTGATGGGAGTGAGCATCGCTTCACACCAGAGCGCAGTATGCAGATACAGCACAACTTGGGCGCGGATATGTTTTTTGCATTTGATGAATGTACCTCACCACTAGCTCCGAAGGAGTATCAATTAAAAGCAATAGACAGAACCCATAGCTGGGCAGAGCGCAGTTTAAGAGAACATAAGCGCCTCGGAGTATCACAAGCTACTGGAGAAATGCAAGCACTTTTTGGAGTTGTGCAAGGTGGAGCATATGAAGATTTACGCAAGGAATCAGCTAGAATTCTAGGTGCTATGGATTTCGATGGATATGGAATAGGGGGAAGTTTTACAAAAGAAGATATGGGTACAGCTGTGAGATGGGTGAATGAAATTCTACCAGAAGGTAAACCTCGTCACCTACTTGGCATTGGAGAACCGTTAGATATTTTACTTGGAATAGAAAATGGAATAGATACCTTCGACTGTGTTGCTCCGACACGTATTGCGCGTAATGGTGGACTCTATACTCTTGATGGTCGTATCAATATATTCAATGCAAAGTACAAAGAAGATATGACGCCAGTATCAGATGAACCTACATGGTACACACATCAGTATACGAAGAGCTATCTCGCACATTTATTCCGTTCTGATGAAATGACAGGAGCCACTATCGCATCACTTCATAATCTTAAATTTATCACTACATTAGTGGAGAATGCACGACAAGCTCTCATCGAAGGTAACTTTTTAAAATTCAAAAATAATTTTATCGAAAGATATTATAAAAAATAAAAACCCGCCCGAGAATCTTCGTTCTCATAGGCGTGGTTTCAGTTTCCCCAATGGGGCTTGCAATATTTCGTAACAGCGTGTTCCAACTTCAAAAGAGTGCAGCCACTCGTCAGTACTTTGTGTCGCTGGGTTTTCTTCACGGAGGGATTGCAGAATCTCCGTTGCCTTTTGACGTTCACTTCTTCCTACATGCTTTTCTTTGGCGGTCCTTATACGCCATACGTTATCGGTCGTTAGGAATTCCTGATCAGAAAGAATCGTTCTTTGGTAAAGTGATGTGTCCTCATAGAAAGGATGAAGGTCGTATTCAACAATACCACAGAGCTTGAGTACTTCTTCGTAATCCAGGTCCTCATAGAAAAATGAGTACTCATCGAAGTCGTGTACCTGTTCCAAAAAATCAATGTAGTCAAAGTCCGGCTCACCGAACGGACCGACATCATACGGGTCGATGTTAGTCATGAAGCCACCTCGGCATGATGACCGAATACGTCTTCGGGGTGCGTCCAGACTCATCAACAATGGTGTCATTGATTAGTTGCAGGTTTTTGCGTTTGTTAGGATTCCCCGGCTCTGAACATGTCAGTAACAGTGCTCCGCCCCTACGTGATAAATCAAATGGGGGCAAACCAACTTTGTAAAACTCTAACAGTTCAGTTGAATCCTTTCCAAGGTCTTGCAGTTTGATATAGATGCGCGTATCCCCATCGCTTAATGCGCGAAGGAGGAGTGCACCCTTGCTCGGCAGACAGACCCTTCGAGGGTCGTCGCTATGTTCTTGTGTATCCATAGACCCTCCAAGTAAGTGTTGGTTGTGTTAAGGTACTGTGCACTTCACCCGTGACTTTTTTCGTACCATTTCGGTATGTAAATTGCAAAATCAACCGACTGCACAGGGTTTCCTTCATGTCCACGTGCGAACACGTTGATGACTGGGGCTGTTGGGGTTCCAGCGATGCTGATCCCCCACACTTTCCCGCTTTGCCGAACGCGTCCGTAGAGACGAACTTGTCCGTGGCGAGCTTCGAAGTAGACAGGGCTCGTGATGTACTCATGAGCATCTATCAGCTTCTCTCGTCCTTTCTCGTAGGCGTAGACACCGTTATCGACGCGCTCATTGATGAGGGTCGCGATGATTTTCAAATCATCCGGTGTTGACACGAGGCGATGCGTGACTGCGAGGTCTTGCAACGTTTCAGGGGAAGACATGTAAGGCTCCTTTTCTTGTGTATCGTTGTTGACTAAAGTGGTTGATGTTCGATTTTATGCTATAATCAATAATCGACTATGTCAAGCAAGAACAAAAGAGGTGAGGGAACATTCGTTCTAAAAGGATTTACTCCAGCAGGAGATCAACCCAAAGCAATTAAAGCTCTCGTGGCAGGGCTTAATAAAGGTATGCGTAAGCAGACATTACTTGGTGCTACCGGAACAGGGAAGACATTCACTATGGCTAGTGTTATTAATGAAATTCAAAAGCCAACTCTTGTTATAGCTCACAACAAAACTCTCGCTGCACAACTCGCACAAGAATTCCGTTCATTCTTTCCTGATGCGGCGGTGCATTACTTCGTATCGTATTACGACTACTATCAGCCAGAGGCATACATGCCAGTGACGGATACCTATATAGAGAAAGACGCTCAGATTAATGAAGAAATTGATCGTCTTCGTCACGCTTCTACTCAAGCGCTTCTCACACGTCGTGATGTTATTATCGTCGCATCTGTATCATGTATTTATGGTCTCGGGTCACCAGCTGATTACGAAAGAGAGAATATTAAACTCTCAGTGGGAGACCCTGCATCAAAGGCAGAGCTCATGCAACGTTTCGTAAATATTCAATATGAAAGAACTACCGCTGATCTTTCACCAGGAACATTCCGTGCGATAGGTAACAGAATAGATATTATGCCTATATCAGAAACAGTAATGCTTCAAATAGAAATAGCAGGTAACAGTATTTCTTCACTGATTGTGACTGACCCAGTATCTATGCGCATTCTAAAAGAAGTAGATGATTATTTTATTTTCCCAGCAAAGCACTTCATTTCTGATATTCCAACACGTGAACGAGCTGTGAAAACTATAGAGAAGGAACTTAAAGAACGTCTCGCAGAATTAGAAAAGGAAGGTAAGATTCTAGAAGTAGAGCGCCTTAAGCGTCGTACTCGTTATGACATAGCGATGATTAGAGAAATGGGATTCTGCCAAGGAATCGAAAACTACTCAAGACACTTATCAGGTAAAGCACCAGGGGTTGCACCGGATACACTTATTGAATATTTTCCTAAACTTCCAGACGGAACACAGGATTTCTTAACTGTGATAGATGAGTCACACGTAACACTTCCACAATTACACGGTATGTATGCAGGAGATCAGTCTCGCAAGCAGACACTCGTCGAATACGGATTCCGTCTTCCATCAGCGAAAGATAACCGCCCACTACGTTATGAAGAATTCGAAGAGCGTATTGGTCAGGTTGTGTATGTTTCTGCTACTCCAGGTGAGTATGAGCGCACAGAAGGGGAACAAGTGGTGGAGCAGATTATTCGTCCGACAGGATTGCTCGACCCGCAACTCTTCGTTCGACCAGTGTTAGAAAAGGGTGCATATAAGGGTCAAGTATATGATTTTATACAAGAAACAATTAAAGATACAAAAGCAGGTGGAAGAATACTAGCAACAACACTCACCAAGAAAATGGCAGAGTCTCTTTCCGAGTATCTTCGTGGGGAAGGTATTAAGGCAGAGTATTTACATAGTGATATTAAAACCATTGAACGTATTCAAATTCTTACTCGATTCCGAAAAGGAGAATTCGATTGTCTTGTGGGAGTTAACTTGCTCCGTGAAGGATTAGACCTACCAGAAGTAACACTTATTGGGATACTTGATGCTGATAAAGAAGGATTCCTTCGAAGTGAAACATCGCTTATTCAAACTATCGGTCGTGCAGCACGTAATGCTAAGGGAAGAGTTATTTTATATGCAGATCAGATGACAGGTTCACTTGAGCGTGCAATAGGTGAGACCAATCGACGACGCGCATTACAAGAAGCATATAACAAAGAACACAACATCACTCCGATTACTATTTCAAAGAGCATACAAGATATTACAGAAGGTATAGCAAGTGATCACGATAAAGCAGTGTCGACAGAACTTGAAGTGGATCAAAAGTTATTTGCAAAAAATCCAACTAAATTAATTAAGTTGAAAGAAAAACAAATGAAAGAAGCAGTGAAGGCACTTGATTTCGAAACTGCTGCAATACTTCGTGATGAAATAAAAGTTTTGAAAGGAAGAGCTCTTAAAAATGAAGAAGAGGGGTTAAAGAATGTAGAGACTAATGTAGAAATAGGAGAGGATGATGTGTAAAAAGTTATGGGGGCGTCTTTTGGACGCCCCCATTTCAGTTCCCTACCATCCCAGTGTAACCAGCTCTCCTCGCTGGTTCCATTTCTTCGAATGGGGGCATATCTTCTGGTTTTATTTTGTACCAATGAGTTTCCCACATTGCTTCTGCCTTCATAAAAGAGCCGTAGCGTGGGGTTTTTTTGCAAGGGCAAAAGAAGTAGTACTGGATAGAATCATTCCCGGACACTTCTTTCATGAACTGTGTTTCACCTTTGCAGTGGGTACAAATGACAGGCACATCGCTTGCGCTCATGTAGCTCTCCTTGGGGTGCTGATAGAAATAAACTTCAATTGTAAATCTACTGATTTTTTAGGCTTTTGTCAAATTTTAGGGGTATTTTACATTCCTATTTTAGAGGAATATACTATCCCTATTATGCAATCAAAAAATTCAGTAGTTACGTGGGTGGTGATATTAGCAGTAATTCTTGTGGCGGTTGGAGCATACCTTTTTTCTCACTCAGATAGTGGCAGTGAGATGATGGGAAATAAGCAGGATGTTTCTGGAATGGTAGAAGTAAGTGGGGCTACAGCACAGATGGCAGAGGGACAGAATTTTCTTTCTTATAAGTTTTATGTCCCAGAGGGAATGACTTCATCAAAAGGAGATGACTCTCAAACTGTAGTTGTTAAAGGAGCTGATGATTCTCAGAAAGCTCTAGCGTATTTTAGTTACGAAGGAATTCGTGCATGGACACCAGAACAATATTTTGATTCTATTATTGCTCCTAAGGTTCCAGTGCTAACTTCTACAAGTACAGTACATATGGGAAGTTATGATTGGTATCATGTTGAATCTAATACCATGGAATGGAACATTGCTACTTTGAAAGGTGGTGAATGGCTCATGATGGTGGAATCAAAAAAGGCAGATGCTGACGCAGTGAAGAATATCTTCAATACACTTAAGGTGGATTAATATAATGTTTTTATTCTAACAAAAATCACACACTTAAAAGTGTGTGATTTTTGTTTTTTATTAGGTTTGTTTTTCTAAACAAAATTGATTTGTGTTAAAGATTCGACACTATAACATAAAGATGAATAACTTTAATTTATTGCAACTAGTACTAAGGTTTTTATTTCATGAAATCATAAAAACCAAGTACTCTTGCACCGCAAAAATATAGGTTTGTTTTGCTAAACAAAACCCTATTTTTTGTGGTATAATAACGAATTGATATGAAAAAAGACTCCAAAACCCCAGGGAAGGATTTAGCGTTATCCAACATCATTGTTCGTGGCGCTAGAACGCATAATTTGAAGAATATTACGGTAGAAATGCCTCGTCACAAGATGATTGTATTCACAGGTCTTTCCGGTTCAGGGAAGTCATCTCTTGCATTCGATACTATCTTCGCAGAAGGGCAACGTCGTTACGTAGAATCTCTTTCTGCATACGCTCGTCAATTCCTTAATCAAATGCAAAAACCAGACGTCGATGAAATCGTCGGTCTTTCTCCTGCTATTTCTATTGATCAAAAGTCAGCTGGGCGTAACCCTCGATCTACTGTTGCTACTATTACAGAAATATATGACTATCTTCGTGTGCTCTATGCTCGTGTAGGTAAGCCATACTGTACAGAATGTGGTCACAAAATTCAGAAACTTTCCAACGAAGAAATTATTGCTTTCATTACTGATAAAGTAAAAAAGATTGATTACAGTAAAGTAAAAAAAGAATTAATGGGAGTGCAATTTTCTCACGAAGAAGTGCACATTCTTTCACCTGTGGTACGTGGCCGTAAAGGGGAGTACTATCAACTACTCTATGATATGTTAGGTAAAGGATTTACCGAAGCAGTCATCGACGGGGAGCGTAAATCACTTCGTGAGCGTATCGAACTTTCAAAAACTAAACAACACGAAATATCATTCGTTGTTGATTCTATCGCCATCGATGATTTCCGTCATTTAGGAACTGATAAGAATAAAGAAAAACAAAAGGATGCCATGATGCGTCTTTCTGAATCTGTAGAACGTGCTATGCACGAAGCAGAGGGGTTGGTAGAAATAGAAATTCTCGGAGAGAAATTCATTATGAGTAGTAAGTTCGCATGTGCGAATTGCGGCTTTTCATTCCCAGAAATAGAACCTCGACTCTTTTCTTTCAACTCACCATATGGAGCATGTCCTACATGTAATGGACTCGGAACTAAATACTTCGGTGGACTCGACGAGTGTGAGGATTGTGGAGGTAAGCGTCTTCGTAAGGAAGCTCTTACTGTGTATCTCGATGATCACGAGAAGATTAATATCGTAGATATTACAGCACTCTCTATTCGTGATGCGCAGAATTATTTCGAGCGTCTTCCGCTTTCTAAGAAAGACCAAGAAATTGCATCTGTAGTAATTAAAGAAATTGAATCGCGTCTTATTTTCATGTTAGATGTTGGACTTGATTATCTCTCACTTAATCGTAAGGCAGACACTCTTTCAGGTGGAGAAGCACAACGTATACGTCTAGCATCACAACTTGGTTCTAAATTAGTAGGAGCACTCTACGTACTCGATGAACCGACTATTGGACTTCATCAGCGTGATAATGACAGACTCATTAAGACATTACTTCATCTTCGGGATATGGGTAATACCATTATCATCGTAGAGCATGACGAAGATACTATTTTCGCAAGTGATTTCATCGTAGATATTGGTCCGAAAGCCGGAGTCCACGGTGGTGAAGTTGTTGTCTCTGGGTATCTCGAGGATCTCCTTTCTGCTCCACGTAATAAATCAGAAAGTGCGACACTCGCGTATCTTCGTGGTGAAAAGGAAATCGGAGTACCAGCACGTCGCCAAGATGACAAAGGAACACTACGCGTGAAGAATGGAAACGTTTTTAATATTAAGAATATGAATGTTTCGGTACCACTCGGACGATTCAATGTGATAACTGGAGTGTCAGGATCAGGGAAGAGTTCTTTTATGTATGAGATTCTTCATCGTAACTTACTCGCACGTTTAGAGCGTCGTCATAGAACTGCTAAGTTATTTAATGTAGAAGACTTCACGGGTACGGAGTATGTCTCTCGTGTAGTGATGATTGATCAGTCAGCTATCGGTCGTACCCCACGTTCTAATCCTGCGACATATACTGGTGCGTGGACTCATATTCGTGACCTCTTCGCATCTTCTGAAGAAGCTCGTATTCGTGGTTGGAAGCCATCGAGATTTTCTTTTAATGTGAAAGGTGGTCGCTGCGAAGCTTGCCAAGGTAATGGTGAGATTGCAGTTGAAATGCACTTCCTGCCTACTGTGTATGTGCAGTGTGACGTATGTGGTGGTAAGCGCTTCATGAAAGAAACACTTGAAGTAAAGTACAAAGGTAAGAACATCAATGATGTACTTCACATGACAGTAGAGGAGGCTCTTACATTCTTTATTGATATTCCAGCAGTGTATGATCGTATTAAGACTCTTTCTGATGTAGGGCTTACGTATTTGGAGCTTGGTCAGTCTGCAACTACCTTATCAGGTGGAGAAGCACAGCGTGTGAAAATTTCTTCAGAGTTGTATCGTCCTCATGTAGAAAAAACTATTTATCTTCTCGATGAGCCATCTATCGGACTTCACTATGATGATATTGTTAAACTTATTGAAATTCTGAACCGTCTTGTAGATAAGGGGAACACTGTGGTTCTTATCGAACACAACTTAGATATTGTGAAGAATGCGGACCACGTCATCGATATCGGACCAGAAGGAGGAGTGGGAGGTGGTAAGGTTATCGCTACAGGTACTCCAGAACAAGTAGCGTCTAATCCTAATTCATACACTGGTCAGTATCTTAAAAAAGTTTTAAAGAGACATAAGGATAATAGTAAGAATAAATAAATATTTTCACGACATACTAAGGTCCACTCAAGCAGTAGAAAAGGCGTCCCTTGGGACGCCTTTTCGTGGAATAGTTCCACGAAAATTTGCTTTGGCTTATGCAGCCGCAGCGACAGTGTTTTTTGTCGGCGCTTCTTCGACGATCTTTGCCTTTTTTGGCAGTTTGATTTTGCCGTCGAGGACATCCAGCACATCGAGGATGCCCATTTCTTTGCGTGTCGGGTTCTTTACCGTTGTTTTCACAACGACCTCGAATTCCTTGA
The DNA here is from genome assembly GCA_964455195.1 of uncultured Candidatus Saccharibacteria bacterium. Lineage (GTDB taxonomy): Bacteria > Patescibacteriota > Minisyncoccia > Phycocordibacterales > UBA5272 > UBA11704. Next base: position 5,565 of record CAYVUY010000001.1, on the reverse strand, counting down.
GATGAACCACCTCGCTGAATCCGATGATACCCCGACGTTTTCCAGAGTCGACAATATGCCGAAACTGAGAAGGGCTCAACTTTTCTTTCGAGAGCGACTTTCCGCCGCGCTTGACGTTGATACCCTCTGGAGAAATACAAATATCCAGAACAGCAGAATGCTTCGCAACTGGCGAACTCACCGGACGGCCAATGACAGTCATGCACTCACCTGCGAGACCCAGGAGGTCCCGGTGTGAGATACGGCCGATTAGGCCAAGACCACTACCCGTTTGGTTGCCACTCCTTTTTTTCGACATCTTTTTTCCTTCTTTTCGAAAGGTTTTATAATGAACTACACCCTTTTCGTCTTAGCAATGTAACAGTCTTTTGGAGGGACTGACAAATTGCTAAAGCGAGAATTTATAGTACAATACATCCAGTGAAAAAGCAAGACCTAGCAAAATGTGGATTACCAGAAACCCCAGGGGTTTATTTTTTTCGTGACAAGGAGGGCAACATTCTTTATATAGGAAAAGCCACTTCTTTATATGACAGAGTGAAGAGCTATTTCAGTCCAGATCTCATCCAAACACGAGGGTTGAAAGTAGTAAGTATGGTAACCATCGCAGAGACGGTAACCTTCCAAGAAACAGGGAGTGTCTTGGAGGCACTTTTACTTGAAAACACTCTCATTAAGAAACATGCGCCGGTTTATAACACCAAAGAAAAGGATAATCGTAGTTACGTGTGTGTAGTGATAACCAAGGAACCATATCCAAGAGTGCTTCTTGTACGTGTGCGAGATTTCGAGAAGAAGTACCAAAAGAAAGGGGTACTCGCAGTGTATGGACCATTCGCTTCTGGTACACAGTTACGCTCTGCGCTTAAGATAATTCGTAAGATGTTTCCATTCCGAGACAGCTGTGAACCTAATCAAGGTAAGGCTTGTTTCAACGCTCAGATTAAGCTTTGCCCAGGGGTGTGTACTGGCGCTATATCACAAACAGACTATAAGAAAAACATCGCTAACATACGAAGATTCTTCGATGGTAAAAAGGAGGATATCAAGCGCTCCCTTGAAAAAGAAATGAAAGAATATGCTAAGAAGGAGATGTTCGAAAAAGCTGCACATATAAGGAATACACTTTTTGCAATTGAGCATATAAAGGACACAAGCCTTATAACACATGATGATATCGTGTCTTTTAAAAAGACAGATTTCAGAATAGAGGCTTATGACGTAGCGCATATCTCAGGATCTCATCGTGTGGGGGTTATGACCGTTATAGAAGGAGGAGATAAAAATAAAGATGAATACCGTAAATTTAAGCTCACAGAAAAAGTAAATGATGATTATGAAGGATTGCGTGAAGTGCTTCGAAGACGACTCATGCATACGGAGTGGAGATATCCAGACCTTATCGTTTTTGATGGGGGATTAGCCCATAAGCAAACAGGTGAAGCTTTACTTGCGGAAGCCGGAGTGCTCATTCCATGCGTTTCTGTGGTGAAAGATGAGAGACATAAACCAAAGGACATCCTCGGTAGAAAAGAGCATGTGGATTACCATAAAAAGGAAATACTTTTGGCTAACTCTGAGGCTCATCGCTTTGCAATTACCTATCACAAACTATTACGAAATAAGCTCTAAAAAAAGCATGCCCGAAGGGGTGTCAAGTTTTCTCTTGACAGCACATTCTAGGACAATATAGATGACTTTTACTTGCAGATGAATACACTGTATGTATTATTCACAATTTAGTCTTGTAGTAGTTTTATGTCCACTCTTCAACAAATTAAGAAGCGTAATGGGGATGTTGTATCGTTTGAGGTTGATAAGATAGAGCGTGCGATTAAGAGTGCATTTATAGCAGTTACCAGAGAAGATAAGGCACCAATTGCTAAGCACATTGCAGATATAGTTTCTCGTGAATTGGAGCTTGAGGTAATGACCAGAGAGAATTATCTGCCTACCGTTGAGCACACACAAGACTTAGTGGAAAAGCACATCATGGAAGCCGGGTTCTTCGATGTGGCAAAGGCTTACATTATCTATAGATACGAACGTTCTAAGGAGCGTGTAGAAAAGAAGAAAGAGGATTTAGAGAAGTTGGAAGAGAACGCTCTCTATATCACCAAGAAGAATGGTTCAAAGCAGGTATTTGATATTGAAAAGGTCCGTACTTCTGTTAAGTATGTAGCATATGGTTATGAGAAGGAGGTAAATATCGACCAGATAGTAAATCAAGTTAAGCTTGAAGTGTTCGAAGGGATGACTACAAAAGAAATCAACAAGGCTGTTGTGCTTTCTGTGCGTGCGATGATTGAGCAAGACCCAGCGTATTCATACGTTGCATCTCGTCTCCTCATCCGCCAAATTAACGAAGAAACCATCGGTTCACACATCGACTATAACAAGCTAGATGCTGCATATCGTGAAGTGTTCGTAAAAGGGATTGCTAAGGGGGTTGAGAAGAAGATTCTCGATGACCGCATGAAAGAGTTCGACCTCGTTGCTCTTTCTAAAGTGCTTAACCCGAAACGTGATGAGCTCTTCATGTACTTAGGTACTCAGACACTTCATGAGCGCTACCTCGTGCGTGACGTAGAAGGTGGTGGAGGTATCATAGAGAACATTCAAGGATTCTGGATGCGTATCGCTATGGGAGTTGCTCTCGCTGAGAAAGCTATCGATCGTAATGCTCGTGCTATTGAGTTCTACGAAGTGATGTCTACGATGAGATTCGTACCATCATCTCCTACACTCTTTCACTCCGGAACTCGTCATCCTCAATTATCAAGTTGCTATCTTAATCACGTAGGTGATTCACTCGAAAGTATTTTCAAAGTCTATGCTGACAATGCACAACTTTCTAAGTGGGCAGGAGGAATCGGTACCAACTGGTCTCGCGTTCGCGCATCGGGGGCTCTCGTTAAGAAGTCAGGTATTCAATCTAACGGTATCGTTCCATTCCTTAAGATTGCAAATGATGTGACCGTTGCTATCAATCGTTCAGGTCGTCGCCGTGGAGCTACTGCTGTGTATCTCGAGAACTGGCACTATGACGTAGAAGAGTTCCTCGACCTTCGTAAGAACACAGGAGATGATCGTCGCCGAACTCATGATATGAATACCGCGCATTGGATATCTGATCTTTTCATGAAGCGAGTGAGAGAAGATGCTGATTGGACACTATTCTCACCGGATGAAGTTCCAGAACTTACCGAAACCTACGGTAAGGCATTCGAAGCACATTACACTCGTTATGAGGCAATGGCAGAAAATGGAGAGATTAAACTTTCTAAGAAAATGAAAGCGCGTGATCTATGGCGTAAGATGATTACTATGTTGTTCGAAACAGGTCACCCTTGGATTACATGGAAGGATCCATCTAACATCCGTTCACCACAAGATCATGCTGGTATCGTTCACAATTCTAACCTTTGTACAGAAATTACCTTGAATAATAGTGAGGAAGAAACTGCTGTATGTAACCTCGGATCTCTTAACTATCAACGTCTTATGACTAATGGACAGTTTGATACAGAACTTGTCGCGAAGACCACCAAGACCGCCGTGAGAATGCTCGATAACGTTATCGATGTTAACTTCTACCCAACCATAGAAGCGAAAGTCAGTAACTTCCGCCATCGCCCGATTGGACTTGGTATCATGGGCTTCCACGATGCACTCTATATGATGGATGTGAACTTCGATTCAGATGAGGCAGTTAAGTTCGCAGATGAATCTATGGAGCTCATCTCATACCACGCTATTTTGGCGTCCTCAGAACTCGCGAAAGAACGCGGAGCATATGAGAGCTACAAGGGAAGTAAGTGGGATAGAAATATTTTCCCAGTAGATACTCTTGCACTTCTTGAAAAAGAGCGTGGTGAAGTAGTAGATGTGTCTAAGACTGGCAAGATGGACTGGTCAGCGGTGCGTGCAAGTGTGAAGGCTCACGGTATGCGTAACTCTAACACCATGGCTATGGCACCAACTGCTACTATTTCAAATATCGTTGGTTCTGTTCCTTGTATCGAACCGATATACAAGAATATTTATGTGAAGGCGAATATGAATGGAGATTTCATCGTCGTTAATCCATATCTTGTACAAGATTTGAAAGCTCTTAACCTATGGGACTTCGAGATGATAGGACTTATCAAGTATCACGATGGTTCTGTAAAAGATATTCCATCTATTCCACTTCATCTTAAAGATAAGTACAAAGAAGTATTCGAGATAGAACCATCATGGCTTATCAAGTCAGCTGCTCATCGTGGTAAGTGGGTTGATCAATCACAGTCACTTAACATTTATTTCTCAGGCACATCAGGCAGGGAACTTGCTTCTGTATACGAGTATGCATGGAGTATGGGTCTTAAGACTACATATTACCTACGCACACTCTCTGCTTCTCAAGTAGAGAAGAGTACTGTTAACACCGCTGAGTTCGGAGTAACTCATCGTCGTGGTGCTAATGTGGGAGATTCTGTTTCGGCAGGAGCTACCACAGAAGCTTCTTCTCTCTCATCTGTAGATACAGCGAGTGCGAGTATCGCACCAGCAATAGCTATTCAAAAAGCATTCTCCCATGTGATTACAAAGCCAGTACTTTCGAATGTCATAGTGGAAGCTCCAGTATCTGTGAAAGCAACTCCAACTGTTACCATGCCGGAAGCATCAGCTAATAAGCCGATATACAACATTACCAAGATGCCAGAAGCAACCTGCGACGGGTGCCAATAGGTATAGTTTTTAGCTAAAACCCTCATATACATTAAGGCCATTTGCACTTACGTGGTCAGAACATTATAATTTACTAACAAGCTATCAATTACAAGCTACTAATTAATCATCCCCATGCCACCAGTCAATTCACACAATCAAAACACTCACGTAAATCCGTTAGATGATGTACGTCCTATCGGAGTTCCTGCAGGACCGCACACACCTATCATCGACCGAGAGGGTGGGAGAGTAGACGTTAATAAGCGTAAAATAATAAACGGTGAAGACGCTGATGTGATTCAGCTTTGGCCGATTAAACATCAATTCGCATGGGATGCGTATAACGTAGGTAATGCTAATCACTGGTTACCGACTGAGATTAGTATGCAGACAGATATCGAGCAGTGGAAGAGTAAGACAGTTCTCTCTGATGACGAGCGTCACGCCTTTAAAACTGTTCTTGGATTCTTCACTACAGCTGACTCAATAGCAGCGAATAACCTCGTGCTCGCATTCTATAAACACATCACTTCTCCAGAAGCGCGTCTCTATCTTCTTCGCCAAGCATATGAAGAAGCAGTACATACTCATGCATACCAATACATGGTGGAGTCTCTTGGACTTGATGGAACAGAAATATACAACATGTATCGTGAAGTAGATGCCATCTATGACAAAGAAGAGTTCATCCTTTCATTTAATACAGGAATCTTCGCAGATGGTTTCAAGACTGGAACATTCGAGTCCGATCAGAAGTTCTTGGAGAATATGTGTGTGTTCTCTCTTATCCTTGAAGGAATATTCTTCTACTCATCTTTTGCTGTTGTATTCGGATTCCAACGTCAGAAC